>JBEKYI010000007.1:0-38635 GCA_049511155.1 Acidimicrobiales bacterium | reverse complement strand
CACGAGAATGGTGATGAGCGCCGCGCGATGCTGGATCAGAACTACGCGCATTAGCCGAGGCCATGACACGCTCTGTTCGGATGGACCGGGATTGTGCAAAGCGATTGGAGATGGAGCGACTGTCGTCACCGCGTCACCTCCCGGTGATTGGCGGAAACCGCGAGCGGGCCGGATACCGCCGCCGCCGACGGTTCGCGCAAGTACGCAAGAACGAGTTCATCGAGTGAGATGCTCTCGACCAACCAGCCTGTTGGGAACTCCGTCGCTGCGTCAATTCGCGCGACGAGCTGAGTCTGTCGCCCCGCGTGCTGCGACTGGACGACCGTAAATAATTCGGCGACCCCTTCCGCTTCGTCAGTCGGTCCGCTCAATACGACGTGCCCAGCAAGTAGATCGTCAATCACCCCCATCATCTGTATCCGACCGTGGCTCATCAAGATGAGGTAGTCGGCCACTCGTTCGAGTTCGGACACAACGTGAGAGGAGAAGACAACTGACAGGCCGTCCTGGGCGACGGCAGACATAACGACCGCCATCACCTCGTGGCGGGCTAGCGGATCAAGTCGTGCGAGCGGCTCATCGAGCACGAGTAGGTCGGGTCGGCGAGCGAGCGCCAGCGCAAGTGCGAGCTGAGCCTGCTGACCGCCGGAGAGCCGGCCGACTCGCCGGTTGAGCGGAATGTCGAGGGACTCGAGGCGTGATTCGGCAAGGTCCCGGTCGAAGAGCTGGTTCCAGTTTGCCGCCACGGTGAGCATCGCCCGGACCGTGATGTGGCGATAGAGCGGCGCGTCCTGCGCCACGAAGGCGATGCGCTCAAGGGCATCGGGCGAACCAGCCTCGAGACCATTGAGCACGGTGACTTCCCCGGTGGTTGGAGTGACGAGTCCGACCGCGCAGTGAAGGAAAGTGGTTTTGCCGGCGCCGTTCGAGCCCACTAGGGCGACGATGTGCCCTTCGGGTACTGCGAGGGTGCAGTCGCGAAGCGCCCAGGTGTCTCGGTAGGACACGCCGAGCCCGAAGCTTTCAATGACATTCATGCCACTCCTCCCGTCTCGCGACGGGAGCGCGACGGTCGATCCTCCTGAGACCGGCGACGAAAGTCTCCTAATGCGCTCATGAAGAGAGCGGCGATTCCGTCCTCATCGAGGCCACTTGCTGCCGCGTCGCTCAGCCACCCGGTGACGAGATCACGTCGAAGCGCAGACAGTTCGGTGAGACCCACCGTCTGGGGTGTCGCCTTCACGAAGGTGCCGAGGCCCGGTTGCCCGCCGATGAGTCCCTTTTGTTCGAGATCTCGATACGCCTTGAGCACGGTGTTGGGATTGATGGACAAAGACGCGACGACGTCCTTTATGCGCGGGAGTTGGTCTCCCTGACGCAGATAGCCAAGGCGGATCGCGTTCTCCACCTGTTGGACGAGTTGGAGGTAGGTCGGCACACCTGAGCGCGTATCTAGCCGGAAGATGACCGTCGAGGTCTCAGAAGTATCCGATCCAGTACCCTTGGGCAAGTATTCCCCTTTATCTAGCATCATAGATAAAGTGTACTGCTTGGCTCATTGGATAACTGAACGGGGACGGCGAGAATCCGTTCCTCGGTGAGGAGATCGAGTTAGTCGTGTCGCGTAGCATCATCCCTACTCCATCCCTACAAATTGAGAGAACTAGCCATGATTCCATGGACCGAGTGGACGACGATTCGGACAGTTACTGACTCAGAGGGCGGCCTGGACGTTCCTGGCAGAGCACCCAGATCTACGAGGGCACCAATCAGGTCCAGCGCGTCGTGGTCGCGAAACATCTGCTTAAGTAGTGGGTGGTTGACCAGTAAGGAGGTCGGGCGTTGGGCGAACGAGATGATCCGCTCGGCCGATTTCTGGCCCGGCCCCCCGAACAGGGAGTTGGCGATCGCGAGGAACCCCAACCACCCCAATCCGTAATCCGAAGAGGTTTTCGAGTCCGGCTACACCATTTCCTTTTCGAAAAGATGCCGAGCGACTACTCATCCATTGCGCCGCGTCGCTCTGACGGGTCCAGAACAAATCTGTTCTTCTTCAACGGAAGCGGCCGCGGTCGCTGAGAGAAGACCGTCGCAATATCTATGCGCCAGGGCTCTACCATGGCGACACCGCCCAAGGAGGCTTCGATGAAAGAACTGACTGAGTCCGTAGATATCGACGCCCCGGCGGACAACGTTTTCCGCGCGGTGTCCGACCTGCCGTCGATGGGCCAGTACTCGCCTGAAAATACGGGAGGCGAGTGGTTGGGCGGGGCTCAAGGCCCGTCGATCGGGGCCAAGTTCAAGGGCACGAACGCAAATGGGGCCAAGTCCTGGACCACGACCTGCACCGTGGTGGAGTTCACTCCGCCCCGTGCCTTCGCCTTCGAAGTGACGGTCGGACCGTCCAAGGTTGCTCGCTGGTCCTACTCTATTGAGCCCACGGCGAGTGGGTGCCGGGTGACCGAGTCGTGGATCGACCGCCGTAGCGCGCTTTCGCGGTGGGCCGGAGGTAAGGCCAGCGGCCGAAACGACCGTGCGGATTTCACAGCACGTTCGATTCGTGAGACCCTCAATAATCTCAAGAACAAGCTTGAGCAGACAGTTTCGTAGATCTGCGGAGTTCGGCGGATGACCACGATTGTCCTTGTTGCTGCGATTGCGGTCGCCGTGGCGGTCTTCCAATGGTCTGGGAAATTCGGCGACCGTAACCGCAGTTCGGGCACCTCGCTGCGACGGGGTCCCCGGGCCCATACCACCGCTCGAGGTCAGGCCAAGAAGGGGTACGACACGCGAGACCAAGCACTCGGGCACGCGGGCGATGGGCTCACTCCCTACAAGTGCGACAGCTGCGGAAAGTGGCACCTCGGCCACTGAGCAGGCGAGATGTTGCGCGTCAACCCGCAGGACGCTTCTAGGGGGTGGTCGTCGTGGTCGTAGTGGTGGTGCTGGTGGTCGTGGTGCTCGACGGTGACGGCGCGGGAAAAGTCCCTAATAATGCCCCGCTCACCAGGTTCATTTCAGTGAGCGATCCGGTGGATGCGCCGGGCGTTGGGTTGTTGGCGCCGCTGCGGCTCGCCACCCACAGGTCATCCCCCGACACCGCAAAAGCCGAGAGGTCGCTGAAATAGTACGGACCGTTCGTGTTGCACATGTACCAGTACGGAGATCCCGTGGTCGCGTCCACGCGGGTGACCATGGGACTGGAGCCGTACGGCGTGGCGATGTACACATCGCTTCCCGCGGCGATGACGGTGGCCGGGTCCCCGAATCCGTAGCTGGCCTCTGAGTCGGTGAAGGTTCCCACGACGGCGCCGTCGGATGCGGTGATCTCGGTGGCTGAGTTGGTGGTGCTGTCGGACACCCACACACGGCCGTCATTGACTGCGATGCCGTCAGGCCCACTGAGCCCATGGTCGGAGACCACGCGCACCAGGCGACCGCTCACCATGTTGACTTCGGTGACCGCATCCGTAGTTGTATCGGTCACGAAGATCTCGGGGCCATAGGTGGCGAAGGCCGATGCACCGCGAAAGGCGTATTGCGCGCCCGAAATTACCCTGATGAGAGCACCGTTATGGGCGTTGAACTCGGTGATCGATCCCACTGGGGATCCCGCATTGAGAACCAGCACCCGCCCGCCCGCCTCGGTGATCGCCACCGGTTTCTTAAAGCGGTACTGCTTGCCAAAGACGATGCGAACGAGCTTGCGCGTGGTCGCGGAGATCTCGCTGACCGAGCCGACCGAGTTCACCACGAAAATGTCGGATCCATAACTGGCGATGCCCACGGGATGCTCGATGCCGTAGGGACCTGAGGTCAACGACGCGACCCACGATCCATCGGACGGGTTGATTTCAGAGACAGAGTTGCCGTCTTCATTGGCGACCCAGAGCTGTCCGGCGCTAAAGGCGAGTCCGACCGGATAGTCGAACTCGTGTCCCGAGGTGAGACTGGTCGCTCCCGAAACGCTCGGCAGGTACCAGGCGCCGGCGGCGCCGACCAGCAAGACGCTCAGCCAGCCAGCGAGACGATGACGTACGCGTGGGTGCACACCTGCGATTCTAGGGTTGGGGCACCGCCGGAACTAGGGCGTCGGGGAAGTCGTGGTCGTTGTTGACGTTGCGGGCTTTGAAGTGCTGGCCAGAGACGGGATGTCGCAGGTGGTGGACGTTCCGGTGGCGGGCTTTCCTTGACTCATCGCGATCGCCGCCTCAATGACGCACTTCATGACGGGTCCGGCCTCGATCGCCCCGGTGACGTCGAAGGCCTGGAACGGCAGGCTTACCGCGACAGCGATCACGGGGTCAGTCGCGGGGGCGAAAGCGATCATCCAGTCATCGGTGTCATTGGTGAGATTGTTGCCAACTTGGGCCGTGCCGGTCTTGGCCGCCACATCGTCCTGGGGTAGGAACTCCACCTGGGCCGCCGTACCCTCGGTGACGACCTTTTCCATCAGGGGGGTGATCTGCGCGGCCTGAGACTCGCTCAGGGGTGTCTTCCACACCGATTTCTTGTAGCGCATGATGGTCGCGCCGTCGGGGCCTTGGATCGACGCGAGGAGGTGCGGGGTCATGATTGTCCCGCCATCGGCGATGCCGGCCGCTACGAGTGCGTTCTGCAGCGCGGTTACCTCCACGTCTTCTTGGCCAATCGCGGAGTACGCCAGAAATGGAGGGTTCGCGGCGAGGTTCGACTCAGTGGGAAAGAATGACGCCACCGCTCCGGGCAGGTCAATCGGCGGGATTTGGTTGAACCCAAAGGCGTTGGCGGTGGCGGTCAAGTCTTGGGCACCCAGGTCGAGTCCGAGTAGGGCGTACCCCGGGTCACATGACTGGGGGAGCATCTCTTCGACGGTGCCGCCGCACGGTACGCCGCCGTCGTTGGACAGTGTTTTGTTGGAGTCCGGGAGTGCGGTGGAGACCTCGACGGGGATCTCCTTCGTGAGTAGAGACGGCTTGTACTTGACGATGCCGGCCGTCGTAACCACTTTGAACGTGGATCCGGGAAAGATCGTCTGCTGCGTGGCGACGAGCCCGAGTGGTGGATAGCCCTCGGAGTCCTTGGTGTTGTCCTTCTTCCAGGCCGCCTCTTGAAGAGCGGTGCTGACGGCGGTAAACGGAAGGGGGTTATAGGTGGGGTTGGAGTACATCGCGAGGATGGCCCCGGTGCTAGGGACTATTGCCACGACCGATCCGTCGCGACCTGCGAGTTCCGCCTGAGCCACTTCTTGCAGTTCGGGCTGCAGCGTCAAGGTGATCGAATCATCGCCCGTCGTGGGTTCTAGAAGCTGCTCGAAGCTTTGGGGTGGCAGAGCGTGCGACTGAAGGTAATTGTTGTACTCCGCCTCCAGCGCCCAATTGCCGTAGACCGTGGAGGTGAAGCCGACCTCGGCCGAGAAGAGAGACCCCTGGGGATAGACCCGCCGCCACGGATTCGTGGTGCTCGATGTTGGGATCGATTGGGCGAGCACCTCGCCGTTCGCGGCCAGGATCTCGCCACGAGGATACTGCTGCGTCGAAACGTCGTTGCGGGGGTTCAGCGTCGACGCGTCGAGTGCCTTGGCGTGAAAGAACTGAACATACGCGGCCTGTCCGACGACTAAGGCGAAGAGGATCATGACGACGATCGCCAGTCGCCAGATGCGACGCGACACTAGAAAGCCTCTCTGGACGTGGGCAGTTCACTCCGGCACGGCGTCGACTGTTCCACTCAAAAGATGCTAATTGGCAGGGTCTTCGCTGCGAGGGCACGCTCGATAAGAACGCAGTGGTCGCCTGCAATAATGGCTGGATGACTGTCGCTCTGAGTCCCCTTCCATTGAGCACGTCCTTCCTCGACATCATCGCCGCCAACTCGTAGCTCCGTGACTGACGCCACGAGTAACGCCAACACCGTCATGCGAGCGGCGTTGTTGAAGATGGACGTGGATCACGTCCTGGGTGTCGTTGACACATTGGATCTGCGTGCGAACGCCAAGGTCAGCGCCGTCGTGGGCGTGCCGCTGCGACAACTCCAGCAACGCCGCGACGTCGAGGCGTTCGCCGTGAGTGCACCGGTCGCTGCCGTTCGTGGGCTGCTCGAGGTGATCGCGCTCCCGCCACTCGAGAAGATCATCGAACTGCTGGGCGATCACGCGGAGAACCCAAGCTATGAACGCCTGGCTGGCGCGATTGACGAGTTCCTTCGATCTGGCGGCTCGGTGGACGACGCGCTCAGCGTGCTCGCCTTCGCGGTCGGTGACAATTTTCCCGCCGCGCCCCATTGCCGACGGCTCTTGGCCGAACGTGAGGAGTTTGCCCTGCCCGAGATCCCCGACGCTCAAGCGAACTCGGTACTCGCGCCGCCTCGCGAAGTACGGCCCGAGATTCGCGAACAGCGCAAGCAGCGCCGCGAAGAGGAGAAGCGTAAGAAGAAAGCGCTGAGTCCGTCGCGGGTGCCCAGTCGTGCGCACCCCAAGAACACCGCAACCGTACGACCCGGCGCGCCGGCCGCCCCCACGCCACCTAGCGTGCCCGAGGTGCGTCGGCGCGCGATCCTCACGCCGCTTGAGGAATCCCGATTTGACCCTGACCATCCGCTCGCCGGATCCCTGGTCCTGGTCGACGTGCCCTTCGACGCGGTCGATCCTGCCCAACCCGAGGTCACGTCCAAGGAGCGTCCAGCCATCGTCGTCGCGGCGTCGACGGAGGAGTTATTAGTTCGTCCGCTGTACTCCCAGGATGCGGTGACCCGATCGGTCTTTTCGCCGTGGCGACGAGTCGGCCTCGACCATGTGTCCTACATCGACGACGCGCGAGTGATCGTTATCCAGGCCAGCGACACCGCTCGTCCCTTGGCCCAACTCACCGTCGCCGAATGGAACTCTCTGTTCTAACTGCGTTGTGCGTCGCCGAGATCGAGCGACCGATCCTCGGCGACGTGGTTCGTTCTTCGTCGCGGCCAGTGCACGATCAGTGTGATGACACCGCCCGCCGCAAGCACGAGGCCCGCAATCTGTACGCCGAGCGAGCCGCTGTGTGACTCTTGGCCGAGCAGCAGGCGCTCATCGGTGGAGCGGACGACGCCCCAGACAATCATGCCGATCGAGGTAATGATTCCTGGCATATTCCTTGCTCTCGTACGCTCCAGGGCGATGAGAACGAGCCAGAGCAGACCGTCTTCGCATCCTTGAATGAGGGGGACGGGTACCCGCTTACCGACCTGGTCGTGATAGTGAAGTCCGAACCACTGGTGAGTTAGGTGCCCTCCGCCGTCGACCATGAATTGGGGTCCCAGGAATCGGCCCAGGGCCCATCCGGCAATAAGGGCCGGGACCAACGCGTCGGTAAACGCAACGAGTTTCGTTGAGGGCCAGTAGCGCCGCCACAGAAAGAGGCCGACCACCAGCGCGAGACCGATCCCGCCAAAACTCGCGAGCCCCCCCTGCCAGACCGCGATCCACCGGCCCGGGTGGCCGTCGTAGTAACGCCAGTTGGTGGCGATGTTGGCGGCCCGAGCCCCGATGAGTCCACTGACGAGGATCCAGAACGTAAAGCGGGCGAGGGGCGCGACCGAGATGTCTCGCTTCTCCAAGCGCCGACGCGCATACACGTAGGCGACGTAGGCGGCAATGGCCAGGCCGAAGCCGTAGGTGTGAAAGACCAGTGGGCCGAGGTGAAACGAGGTGGGAAAGCCCGTCACCTAACGGGGGCGGCCAAGCCCCACGAACCCGCCGTAGAGCCGAATGGGCGTGATGTGCACCACCTGGCCGGTCTCGGGCGCTTCGATCATGTCTCCGCCGCCAACGTACATCGCGACGTGTTCGTCGCCCCCGGGTCCATAGAAGAGCAGGTCGCCCGGCTCGATGTCGTAGAGGGGTACGCGCTCGGTGTCTTCGTACATCGCGCCTGAGTAATGCGGAAAGTAGATGCCCGCGGCGTCGTAGGCCAGCATGACGAGCCCTGAACAGTCCACGCCCGATCGACTGGCTCCGCCCCACACGTAGGGCACGCCGAGGTAACTCTCGGCGGTTCGAATGGCGATGGCGGCGACTGCGGACGAGCCCGGGGGAGGGGCGGGAATGTTGGTGTCAACGCTGTTGATCGAACTCTCGGAGGCAGCTTCGGCTTCGGCCTGGGCTTGGGCGATGTCCGAGGCGATCTGGCCCTTGACTTGGGAGAGGCTGTTCTTGAGCTGAGCTTGGATGACATTGGCCTTGTTCAGCGAGTGGGCGGCCGAGCGCGTGTACGTGCGCGCGTTCGCGTCTTCGGCTCGCAGGAGCCCACGGTCTTCGATCAAGCGAATCTTGTCGGTCTTGAGATTGGCGATGGTCGTGTTGATGTTGCCGGCAGCTAACTGGGAGTAGACGTTCGTCGCGCTCGCCTTTGATGCGTTCTTGGCGAAGAGCGGGTTGTTTGACGCGTTGCCACCGTTAGTGACGTACGCGAAGACGACGTCGGCTTGAAGTTGACGGTGGCCCTTCTTCTCATTCGATTCGATGTTGGCGATGATGTTTTTGGTGTTGGCGATCTGGGAGTTCAGCACGTGCAGCTTGATGAGGGCCTCGTCGTACTTCTGTCCGAGCAGGCTCACTTCGCTGTTCAGTCGGTTGATCTGACTGAGCAGCACCTTGGCCTTCTGGCGATCGTTCGATAGCCCCGACGCACCGGCGGGATGGACCGGGGCAGCGACGAGGCTCAGAGTGAGTGCGCCGAGCGCAAAGCCGACGACCGTGAAGTGAAACCATTTCGATTCCCTTGCGGGCCGGGTCAAAGGCACCAGGTGCCCGACGTCAGTCACCGAACCAGGCTAGTAGAACGATCTGGATGCGTTCGTAAAGACGTCACCGCTCTTGTTGCAATACGCCTGGTCAAGTGAACAACCTCTTGTGAATCACGATACGAAGTCTGGTTCGCACACGACCTAGGCTCACGCCATGTCGCAGCGATCTCGAAGTCTGCCTCGTCGTTCGTGTTTGTCCACGCCGGGATCATCTGAGCGGTTTCTTGCTAAGGCTCCGGTCTCGGTGGCCGACTTCTCCTTTCTCGACCTCGAAGATTCGGTCGCCCCCAGCGAAAAAGTAGGCGCTCGCGACAAAGTCGTGCGCGCCATTCGCGACCTGCACTGGGACGATCGGGTTCTTTGTGTGCGCATCAATGGCTGGGAGTCCCCGTGGACCTACGGCGATGTGCTCGAGGTCGTGGGACACGCCGGTGAGCGCCTCGATGAGGTGATGTTGCCAAAAGTGCGACGCGCGTCTGACGTGGTGGCACTCGATCTGTTGCTCTCCCAGGTCGAAGTCAACGTCGGACTGCCACCGGGGCACGTGGGAATCGATGCCCAGATCGAAACCGCCGAGGGCCTGATAAATGTCGAAGAGATTTGTGGCGCCTCGTCGCGCCTCGAGTCCATCGTCTTTGGTCCAGCCGACTTCGCCGCGTCCATTGGCATGCCGGTGACCACGATTGACGACACCATCCACGACGCTCCGTCGAATCCCTTTAGCTACGCCTTCGCCAAGATCCTCGTGGCCGGTCGAGCGAACGGCCTGCATGTGATCGATGGTCCGTATCTCAAAGTCCGTGACCTAGTGGGTCTCAAGCGCGCCGCCTCGATCAGCGCGTCGTACGGCTTTGACGGTAAGTGGGCCCTCACCCCCGATCAGGCCATCGTCCTCAATGACGTCTACTCACCGAGCCAGGAACTGTTCGACAAGTCCTACGACATCCTTGACGCCTACCGGATCGCCACTCTCGAGACCTCGAGCGGCGCGGTTATGTTCGGTGACGAGATGATCGACGAGGCGTCGGCCAAGATCGCCGAGTCCTTTGTCGCGCGCGGCCTTCGCGCGGGCCTGACGCGCTCGACCTAGCTGTCGAGATCTTCGAGTAGCCGTGGGGCGATGACCTTGAGGCACAGCGTCTCGTCAGCGCCTTCGAAGATCGAGAGCACTCGCGCGTCGAGAAAGTACCGGCTCACGGCGAACTCTTCGGCGTACCCCATGCCACCGTGGATCTGCATCGCTTCTCGGCTCACCCACTCGGCGGCGCGCGACGTGTACGCCTTGGCCATCGCTGCTTGGAGTGACGAATAGCGGTGTCCGCTTCGTCGTGCGACGTCCAGGGTGAACTGACGAGCGCACTGAATCGTGCAGGCCATGATCGCGAGCTTCACGCGGGTGAGTTCGTAGTCGATGAGCGCGCGCCCGAACACCTGGCGCTGGCGCGCGTAGGCAACCGCGTCGTCGTAGGCGGCCTGCATGAGTCCGAGTGCTCGCGCGGCCGTCTGCAAGCGACCGTTCTCGAAGCCGGCCATCTGTAGGTAGAAGCCGCGCCCGAGTCCCTCCTCGCCGCCCACCAGGCAGTCGTCGCTCACGAACCACTGATCGAAGCTCAACTCGTAGGAGTGCAGACCGCGATAGCCGATGGTGTCGATGGGCCGCCCCTCCATGCCCCCGGCCTCGTGGCCGTATTTGCGTATCGCGAAGCCCTCGCTATCGGTGCGTTGCTTTTCGACCAGAAAGAGGGATAGGCCCCGATGGGCCAGCGACCGATCGGGATCAGTTCGAGCGAGTACCGCCAGCAAGTTGGCGCGCGCGGCGAACGTGCACCAGGTCTTCGCGCCGTTGAGTAGCCACCCTCCGTCGGTGCGCGTTGCGCTCGTCGTGAGTGCCGCCACGTCCGAACCACAGTCGGGCTCGGTCACGGCGATCGCACACAGCGTCTCTCCGCTCGCGATCTTGGGCAGCCACGTGGCGCGCTGATCCGACGTTCCACCGCGAAGGAGTGCGCGAGTCAAGATTTCGGGCCGCGTGATGAGCGATCCGCCGATGGCGAGCGACCCCCACGAGAGTTCTTCGGTCGCCACGACCATGGCGACTTCGGAGGACCCCTCACCCGGAGTCGCCCCGCCGTACTCTTCGGGTACCGACAGCCCGAATGCGCCAAGCCCTTTGAGGCCCTCGATCACCGACTCGGGAACATCTGCGTTCGTGCGGTGGACTCGTTCGGCGTGGGGGCGGATCTCGCGTTCGGCAAAGCGGTGGAACGTGGATGAGAGCAGGGCGAGATCGCTCTCCACATAGCTCTGACCCTCCACCTCAGCCAGCGGGGCGAGAAACGACGCAGTCCCGTAAGTCTCCACAAAGATTCGCAAGGGCTCGAACCAGTCCGATCCCACGCCCCAGAGAGCCTCACGGCCAAGGACGCGCGCACCGAGTTCCCTCAACGTCGACGACACGAAGGCGGCCGCGAGGTTCGCCTCACTCACCCCTCGTGCGCCGTAGTCGAGCGCGGAGTTGGCGACGGCCAATGCGCTCGCCGCGTGGGCGAGATCGTAGGCGAGAGTCTGGTTGGCATCGACCCCACCTCGTTCGCGCAGCGACCGTACGGCGGAGTCGATCACGCTGTTCGCATAATCCAGCTCGCGCCGCCCCGCGTCATGGTTGAGAAGAGACGTGGGCACCAGAGAAAATGTATCGGTTGGCCCTCGGCGAGCCGTGATCGACTTCGAGACGATTCACTGTCCGCCTCTAGGCTGGTCGTGTGAACGTGACCATGCTCCTCGCTGATTCGGCCCAGGTCGCCGACGGCAAGCTCTATATTCTCGGCGGCGGTTGGTCGATCGTGGGACCCGACCCGATGCCCATGGCGGTTGCCCTCAAGGTGAGCGTCGATACGCACGAATTCAATACGCCCCATCACTGGGAGCTGTTCTTAGAAGACGCCGACGGTCAACAGATCTCCTTCGAGACGCCTGAAGGACCTCACTTCATTGAGGTTCGCGGTGACTTCTCGACGTCGATGCCGCCCGATGTACCGGCCGGTACCCCGGTGGAGGTTCCCATTGCTGTCAATTTTGGTCCGATTCCTCTCAACGGCAACGCCCGCTACACGTGGCGCGTGGTGATCGACGGCGAGACGTTGCCAGGTGCGCTGGTTTCCTTCACGACGCGTCCCGCGCGTGCAGAAGTTGACGAGACGCCCGACGCGGCGCAGTGAGCACCTACGAGCGACCCTTCGGGCGATACCTGGAGGACTTCGTCGTGGGCGACGTCTACCGGCATTGGCCCGGTAAGACGATCACCGAGGCCGACGATCACCTGTTCTGTTTGATCACGATGAATCATCATCCGCTGCACCTCGATGCGTGGTACGCCGAACACGACGCGATCCAGGGTCGCAACGTGGTGGTGGGCAACCTCGTGTACTCCGTCGTGCTGGGCATGAGCGTGCCCGACGTCTCGGGTACGGCGATCGCGAACCTCGAAGTGGAGTCACTGATTCACCGCCATCCCACCTATCACGGCGACACGATCTACGCCGAGAGCCGAGTGCTCGATGCCAGGGCGTCCCAGTCGAAGACCGATCGCGGTGTCGTCACCGTCGAGACCAAGGGTCTCAACCAAGACGGTGTCGAGGTCTGCTACTTCCGTCGCAAGGTCATGGTCTGGACCCGCGACGCGGCGCCACCCCGTCGGCGCCCCTACGGTGACGACATCTGGTCGTAGCGACGTCGTCGCGTTTCGTCGGGCCCTGCGTGGCGCTGCCCCGGGCCTGCAACGAGATCTACCCTGGTTGAACGATCCTCGTCCGTGGGCGATTTTGGTGAGCGAGGTCATGCTCCAACAGACTTCGACGTCGCGTGTGAAGGAACCGTGGGCGCGATTTCTTGAGCTCTTTCCCACTCCGGTCGCGTGCGCCGACGCGCCACTCTCGAAAGTGCTCGTCGCGTGGAGCGGGCTCGGTTACCCGCGCCGCGCCAAGGCGCTGCACGGCGCGGCGCGTGTCATTCGCGACAACTTTGGCGGTCTGGTTCCTGACTCGGTCGACGATCTCCTGGCACTTCCTGGCGTGGGTCAGTACACGGCTCACGCCGTGGCCACGTTCGCCTTCGGCAAACCGGTTGCCGTTCTCGACACCAACGTGGGGCGCGTGCTCGCGCGCGCGCTCGCGAACGCTCCGCTGGGTCGTGTCGAGGCGCAGCGTCTGGCCGATGATCTGTTGCCGGAGCGAGATCCCGCCTCCTTTAACCAGGCGATGCTCGATCTGGGCGCGCAATTTTGTCGGGCCGCGCCTCGGTGCGAGTCGTGTCCCGTGAAGCGCCACTGCACGTGGCAACGACGTGGCGGAGGTGATCCCGCACCATTGAGTGCGGCCGTCTCGCAACGCCAGGCACCCTTTGTCGGGTCGAATCGCGAGCAACGCGGTCGCGTGTTGCGACTCTTGGCTGACGGGCCCCGATCGAAACAACAACTTGCGACTCGCCTGTTCGTCGACACCGAACGCGCGAATGTCGTCTTGGAGAGCCTGGTGCACGACGGACTGGTATCGAAACTCGGTCGGTCGTACTCGCTCAGCGAGGGCGACCACCACCCCCGGGCGTGATGATGGCCACCGATAAGGTGGCGCGGTGGCCACGTTTGACAACGCGCACTGCAAGGAAGTCTTAGGTCACTACGCCACGGGCATCGTGATTATCACGGCCATGACCCCTGAAGGTCCGGCTGGCTTCACGTGCCAAACCTTCGGTTCGCTCTCGATCGACTCTGCCCTGGTGTTCTTTGCGGCCACCACCATCTCGCCGTCCTGGCAGCGTGTTCGCAACAGCGGTGTCGTGGGCGTCAATATTCTCCGCGATGATCAAGAGATACTGGCCCGGGGATTTGCCGTGAGTGGAGTGGACAAGTTTGACGGCGTGGCGTGGACGGCCGCGCCGAACGGATCGCCATTTCTCGACGGGTGCTTGGCCTACCTGGAAGGGACGATCCGCGAAGTGACCAATCACGGCGACCACGACATCGTCGTGGCGGAACTTGACTTCGCCGCCACCGAACCGGGTGGTCCGCTCGTGTACTACCGCGGCGGGTATCGAGTCCTCGCGCCATAGATCCAGTCACTACGCTTCGTGACGTGGCCCGGTCGGGCGCGGTGGACGGCGACCAATTGGAGCGAGGGTGAAACTGGCGATCGAGATCGTCGCAGCAATCGTCGTGGTTCTGCTCCTCGCGGGCACACTGCTGCGCGTGCGCAAGATTCGTCGCGACGAGAAGCGCGAACTTTCGCGACCCCTCGATCGGCGACTGGTCGTGCCGCCGCCCTCGCCGTACGCGCCCTCCAAGGGCTTTCGCGTGCTGGACGGCTCGGACCAGTCACTCGATCGTCCCGCGATGGAGCGACCCCGCATCGATCCGGCGCGCCACTACGTCTTCAGTGACCCCGACGAACCACCGGTCATTCGCGCTCGACACAACGAAGACTGGTTTCTTTCGCGATCCGCGCACCGCTCTACTGCATCCGTCGTCGGCCGGGCTGTCGCCATCGTCGTGGTGGTCGGGCTGGTGATTGCGGTGGTGGTCACCTACTACGTCCATCACGATCCGGCCCCTAAACAGCACACGGGCGACACGACCACCACGACGACCAAGCCGCCGCCCACCACCACGACGACCGCGGCGGCCCTTAATCCGACGTCAACGAGTGGCGACGATGCGGTCTACGACGTGAGTGCGTCGCGCTATCGGGTGACGGTCTACGGCGCGCGCGGCGAGACCTGGACGGTCTACAACATGGGGCCGTCCAACACACTCGAGTGGCAGGGTGCGGTCGCCGAAGGTTCGCACGAGTCCCTCGTGATGATTGGCGACTCTCGCATCACTCTCGGCTCGCCGTCCAGCGCGAGAGCCACCCTCGATGGCCGACCCGTCGTGTTTCCTTTGCCGCTGCCTGCGACACTGGTGCTGGTCTTTACCGTGTCGAACCCGACAACTCCGTGATCTCGCTCAGCAACCACGCCAGCACCTGGGCTTCGTCGCGCCAGGCGTCGTAGCGCCCCGACGGGCCGCCGTGTCCGGCCCCCATCTCGGTTTTGAGGATCGCGCGGTTCTCGGCGTTGGCATCGCGAAGCTTGAGAACCCACTTGGCCGGCTCCCAGAATCCCACGCGCGAGTCGTTGAGGCCGCCGGTCGCGTAGAGGTGTGGATAGAAGACGGGCGAGCCGTCCTCGCGCGCCGCTTTCACGTTGTCGTAGGGCGAGTATCCCTTCATGGTGCGATAGCTCGTGGCGCTCGCCTCGGGATTGCCCCACTCCTCCCACTCGCCCACTGTGAGGGGGAGTGAGTCGTCGAGCATCGTGGTCAGCACGTCAACGAACGGGACCTCAGCCACGATGGCGTGGAAAAGCTCAGGCGCCTGATTCATCACGGCCCCCATCAGCAGCCCGCCCGCCGAGCCCCCGCGAGCGGCGAGTTGCGCAGGGGTCGTCCAGCCACGCTCGACGAGCGCTCGGGCCACGGCGACGAAGTCGCTAAAGGTCGTGGGCTTCTGGGCGAGACGACCCATCTCGTACCAGGAGCGTCCCATCTCGCCCCCTCCCCGAATGTGGGCGATGGCGAAGACGACACCGCGATCGAGGAGCGACAGGCGCAGCGACGAGAAGGCCGGATCGATCGAGATCTCGTAGCTGCCGTACCCGTAGAGGAGAAACGGCGAGGGAGCGAGGGGCTCGAGCGAGCCGTCACTTGCCACGTGCACGAACTCACGCTTCGCGACTAGCGAAACGGGAATCTGCAGGTCGTCGCTCGCGGGGACCCAGAGGCGTCCGGTTACGTAGTCCGACTCCTCATAGCCGCCGCGCACCGTCTGTTGTTTGCGCACGATGACCTCGCCGGTGTCCACCACGACGTCGGCGATGAAACGCGGGGTGGTGAGTGACGTGACGAGTACCCGCACCTGGGGGGTATCGACGTTGGGGTTGGCTGACAACGCAACGGTGTTGGGGAACGCCCCACCTTCGACGAGAGTCGAGCGCGCGAGAAGGTCGTCACCGAAGGGGTCCTCACCCTCCAACAGCCGCACCAGACGCAAAGCGGCGGACCCGTCCTCTCGCATGCTCAGGGCGAGGAAGCGCGAGAAGGCATCAACGCCGTCGAGCCGACGTCCGGGGCGTTCGGCGACGATCTCTCGCCACTCATCGCTGGATGTCGGTCGCGCGAGGAGTCGAAAGTCCGTGGCGTCTTCGTTGGTGACCTTAAGCCACCACGGCGTACCCGTGGCGTCGACGAAGTGCTCGACGCCGTACTCGATGCCGTGGCGTCGGGCTTCGAGGACGCGAAGTTCGCCGGTCGGGTCATCGGCGGGCACGTAGCGCACTTCACTCGTCATCGAAGAGTTCAACATCACCACGATCATGTGATCGTCGCGGCTTCGTCCGACCGACACGGTGTACTCGGCGTCGGGCTCCTCGTAGACGAGGACGTCCGCGCTCGCTGGGGTGTTGAGTTCATGTCGCCAGAGCTGCCAGGGTCGCATGGCGTCATCGACGCGGGTGTAGAAGAAGTGGCGTGAGTCACTCGACCACGCGAAGCCGTAGTACACGTCGTCGAGTTCATCAGCCAGAGGTTCTTGGTTCGCGAGCGGTCGCACCGTCACGTGGTGGCGCTCGTTGCCTTCGAAGTCGGTGCCCACTGCGACCCACGACTCGTCGGGGCTCACGGCGAGCACTCCCACCGAGAGGAAGTCGCTCTCGCCAGCCTCCACGTTCTCATCCAGAATGACCTGCTCACCTTCGAAGGTGGTCAACGGGTCGACGTCGGGCGGAGTGAGATCGTCGCTTAGCGCAGGCACGCGCACGCTGATGGGATAGTTCAAACCTTCGCGCGTGCGTTCGAAGTACCACCAGTGCCCCTTGCGCACCGGCACTGAGATGTCCGTCTCCTCGACGCGATTCTTGATTTCGATGAAGAGCTCGTCCTCGAGGGCCTTGAGAGGTGCGAGTTCGTGGGCGAGATAGTCGTTCTCGGCGCGCAGGTGAGAGAGAACCTCCTCGTTCTCGCGATCCATCAGCCAGTAGTACGGGTCGATTCGGGTATCGCCGTGACGGGTGATCTCTAGGGGGCGCTGGGGTGCGCGGGGGGCTTCAGACATCCCTCTACTTTGTCAGTACTTGGGGCAAATCCATTCAAGCAGTTAGTACTATGTGGATAGGGATTATCCCAAAGGAGCGCAATGGCGATCGACAACTTGGACTTCAGCCGTTACCAGTTGGGTTGGTCTGATGAGCACTTGTCAGTCTTTAAGCCCAAGAAGGGGCTGAACGAAGAGATCGTTCGCGAGATGTCGTCCATGAAGAGCGAAGAGCCCTGGATGCTCAAGTTCCGCCTGGACGCCCTCAAGCGCTTCGAAAAGAAGCCCATGTTGCCGTGGTTTGCGACTCGCATGCCCGACCTGGACTTCAACGACATCTACTACTACGTCAAGCCCACTGACCATCAGGTCAACTCCTGGGAAGACCTGCCCGACGCGATCAAGACGACCTACGAGCGCCTGGGCATCCCCGAGGCCGAGCGCAAGTACCTCGCTGGCGTCACCGCCCAGTATGAGTCCGAAGTGGTCTTTCACCGAAACCGCGAGGACTTAGAGCGCCTGGGCGTTCTGTTCTGTGACATGGACACCGCCGTGCGCGAATACCCCGACCTCGTACGCAAGTACTTCGGCACCATCATTCCGCCCAACGACAACAAGTTCGCCGCCTTGAACTCCGCGGTGTGGAGCGGGGGATCGTTCATCTACGTGCCGCCCGGGGTCAAGGTCGACCAGCCCCTGCAGGCCTACTTTCGCATCAACACCGAGAACATGGGCCAGTTCGAGCGCACCCTGATCATCGCCGACGAAGGCTCCCAGGTCCACTACGTCGAGGGCTGCTCGGCCCCGGTGTACTCCACGGACTCCCTGCACTCCGCGGTCGTGGAGCTCGTAGCCCTCAAGGGCGCGCGCATTACGTACACGACGATTCAGAACTGGTCGAACAACGTCTACAACCTGGTGACCAAGCGCGCACGCGCCGAGGCCGAAGCTCACGTGGAGTGGATCGACGGCAATATCGGCTCGCGGCTCACCATGAAGTACCCCTCGGTGTACCTCATGGGACCCAAGGCCTCGGGTGAGGTGCTCTCAGTCGCCTACGCCGGAGCGGGCCAGGTCCAAGACGCCGGAGCCAAGATGGTGCACTGCGCTCCCGAGACGACCTCGACCATCGTGTCCAAGTCCATCTCCAAAGACGGTGGCCTGACCGCGTACCGAGGTCTGGTGAAAGTTGAAGAAGGTGCCACGGGGGCCAAGAGCTTCGTGCGCTGCGACGCGTTGATCCTCGACGAGATCTCGACCTCCGAGACGCGCCCGTACATGGAGGTCGACGAGCAGGACGCCTCCATCGGTCACGAGGCGACGGTCTCCAAGATCGGCGACGACCAGTTGTTCTACCTCATGAGCCGCGGACTGACCGAAAGCCAGGCGATGGGCATGATCGTCAACGGCTTCATCGAGCCAGTGACGCGCACGTTGCCGATGGAGTACGCGGTGGAGTGGTCACGCCTCATCGAACTCCAGATGGAAGGCTCGATCGGCTAAGGAGCCGGCTTCGACATCGTGAAGTAGGGCGGCCCCCCGGGCACGGGACGAACGGTCTCGCGAAGGTCGTACCCGAAGCGGTTGTAGTAGGCGAGGTTCTCTTCCTTCTGGGTTTCGAGATACCCACCGACGCCGTCCATCTTCATCTTCTCGATTCCTTCGTTCATGAGCAACGTGCCCACGCCCTGTCGCTGCACCGACGGGTCGGTCGCGATCAAGGCGAGATACCAGTGGTGCTCCTTGGGGTGCACTTTCAAGACCGCGTTGATGTAGGTCGCACCCAGTCGAAGGGCGCGCGGGTGGCGATAGAGCGCGCGCAACGTGACGGGCAGCTGGGATAGCTGAGTGCCGATCGACGGCGGCCAGTGGCCCGGCCCAAACCACACGGCGATCCCCACGATTTGTTCGCCCTCGTCGCGAACGGTAACAGCGCGCGCGTGTTCGCCTCCGTGTCGGATCTGACCGGAGAACAGGAGTTCCAGCGCCCGTGATCGTGTGCGCTCGTCAGGCAAAAGGTACGAGAAGTAGACGTCGTCGAAGAACGCGCGCGCCGAGACCTGGGCCGCTTGCTTCGCCTCACTCGTCGAAAGTGGCCTGGTATCAAGGTGAAAGTCGGGCGTCACGAGCGCTAAGCCTACGGTTCACGGGCACGTGAAACAATGTTCACATGCCGATGCGCGAAGAGTGCAAGCACTTTCAGAGCCGAACCTACAAGTCCGGAGAGGTCGCGCGATTTTGCGTATTGGGAAACGCGCCCGACCAACCGTGGTCGTGCCCTGAGAACTGCTTGACCTACGAGCGACGATTCGTCGACGTTGGCTGGAGTCACGGCACCCTGGTGGACCGTCCGGTAGAGCCCGCCCCGCCGGACGTGCCGATCGAGGAACGCCGTGATCTACTCGCTCAGGCGAGCGAGATCGTGAACGCGGTGGCCCCCGAACTCATCGAACAGCGCCGGCGCGAGATGGCCGAACTCGAGAAGAAGCAGCGCAAGGGTCGTTGGTTCAAGCGCCGCTAGTCGCCCGTGAAGTCGGGCGCGCGGTGCTCGAGGAAGGCCGACATCGCCTCGCGTAGGTCATTGCTCGCGAGATACAGGGTGTTCCAGCGCGCGACAAAGTCCAGTCCTTCTTCGACGCTGCGCCCGTCGTTGGCCGCCAGTACCGCCTTGGTTCCTTGCACGGCCAGGGGCGAGTTCGCGGCGATCTCACGGGCGAGTTCCAGGGCGGCGTGGTACACCGCGCCCGCACCCGCTGGGCAGACCGAGTTGACCAAGCCGATGGCTGCGGCTCGTGGCGCGTCGATGTCCTTGCCGGTGAAGGCCAGTTCGGCGACGTGACCCGAGCCAATGATGCGTGGCAGTCGCTGGAGGGTGCCAAGGTCCGCCACGATGGCCACTTTGGTCTCGCGCACCGAAAAGACGGCGTCGGCAGATGCCACGCGCATGTCGCACGCGCTGATGAGGTCGACGCCGCCGCCGATGCAGTAGCCGTGCACGGCCGCGATGACGGGAATAGGGAGAGCGGCCAGCGAGGTGACGGAGTCTTGCATGGCCCGCACATTCGCGTAGGTGCGCGCGTTCGACGCCGCGCGCGAGTTCGAGTTGCTGGCCTCACCTAGTTGAGCACCGAACTCCTTGAGGTCGAGTCCCACCGTGAAGTGCGGGCCTTTGGCGGCCACCACGAGCACACGAATGTCACGGTCGGCGGCGATCTCAACTGCCGCCAGGGGCAGGTCGCTCCAAAAAGCGCTGCCGAGCGCGTTACGCGCCTCGGGCCGATCCAGCCACAGGGTGGCGACGTGAACGTCGGACTCAAGGGTGATCACGCTGGAAGAAAACGCCACGCAGTCCTTTCGTTCAATGAGTCAGCCTACGTCGCCACGCAGAGACACCAAGGAGGCGCCAGTACACTGCCTGAGGCCTCTTTCGTTATGACATCCTTCGCCGACTCCGCAACCTCATTCATCTCTGAGCGCCCCGACGCCGTGGAACGGCGCTCGGCCTGGGAGCGCTTCGAGAACTTGGGTCTGCCGACGACGAGTGACGAGGTGTGGCGATACGCGCCGCTACGGGATCTCAACATCGATCAGTTTGCGGTGGCGAGCTCGCCGCGTCACGACGTCGACTCGCCCTTCGCTGCCCAGTTGTGCGAGCGCGCCGGACTGGTGGTGCGCGTCACCGATGGATTCGGCCTCAGCGTCAGCGGACTTCCCGACGGTGTCAGCGTCGAGTTCGCTGACTCGGCGCCGTCGCTGCACGATGAGAGCTGGACTGAGCGATACGCTGGCGACAGTTTCGCCCTTCTGAACGTCGCCCTGGCCCCTTCGACCACCGTCATTCGCATCAAAGCCGGTGCGGAAGTTCGCGATCCGATCGTGGTACTCAATGAGTCCTCGAGCACGGCGTCGTTTTCTCGGACCCAGATCGTGGTCGAACGAGGGGCGAGCGTGACGGTCGTTGAGTACTTCGAAGGCGGTCGCAACGCGCTCGTGGTGCCCGTGAGCGAGTATCGCGTGGACGATGACGCCTCACTACGCCTGGTGACCTACCAGCGGTTGGACGCGAGTGCCTGGCACGTCGCGCGTACGACGGGCCGACTTGGCCGCGACGCTCGACTGCAGCAAGCGGTCATCGGGCTCGGTGGGCACTATGACCGCTCGCGCAACGACGCGGATCTACTCGGGGCTGGCGCGTCGAACGAGCTGCGCACGACCTTTCTTGGCACGGGCGATCAAGTTCACGACTTTCGCACGCGACAGTTTCACGTGGGTGCGCGCACGACCTCGACGCTGCTGTCCAAGGGGGCGGTGGCCGACGAGTCACGATCGATCTACACCGGGCTAATCGAGATCGAAAAGGGGGCGAAGCGAACTGACGCACGCCAGACCAATCACAACCTGCTGCTGTCGAAATCCGCGCACGCGGACAGCGTGCCGAATCTCGACATCCGAGAGAACGATGTCATGTGCGCTCACGCCTCGAGCGTGGGACCGCTGGACGAACTACAGCGCTGGTACCTCGAGTCGCGAGGGGTGAGTCGCGAAGACGCGCAGCGCCTCATGATTCAGGGCTTCTTCAACGAGATGCTGGCGGCCTTGCCCCAGGAACTCGCCGAGCTCGTCGAGCGCGACGTGACATCGGTGCTCTCGGGCGTGGCGGTGGTGGCGACGTGAGTTCAGTTGACATCGGCACCCTGTCGGACTTCGAAGACGGCGTTCCTCGCCAGCTCAAGATCGAGGGCCACATCCTGGTGGCCGTGCGAGTGGACGAAGAGGTCTACGTGCTAGATGACCGCTGCAGTCACGAAGAGTTCTTCCTCTCCGACGGCGAAGTGGACCTCGAGACCAAAGAGATCGAGTGCGAGCGACACGGCTCAATGTTTCGCCTGTGCGACGGGGCGGCGATGACGCTGCCCGCGACCAAGCCGGTGGCTCACTACGACGTACTCGAACGAGACGGCCGACTGGAAGTGGTGCTGCCGTGAGTTCAACGCTGAAGATCGAGAACCTGCACGTAGCGGTGGGCGACAAAGAGGTCCTCAAGGGCTTCTCGCTGGTCATGCATTCGGGCGAAGTGCACGCCATCATGGGTCCCAACGGCTCGGGCAAGTCAACCCTCGCGCACGCGCTCAGCGGACATCCGGGCTATCGCGTTCTTGAGGGTTCGGTGACGCTGGACGGCGTCGAACTCTTGGAACTCTCGCCGACCGATCGAGCGCGCGCCGGGCTCTTGTTGGTGCTCCAGCACCCCTTCGAGATTCCCGGCGTTCGGGTCTTTGATCTCCTCGAAGCCGCGGGGGCGGAGCGCACGACCCTGCGTCGTCGCCTATCCGAAGAGGCCCAACGAATCGAGCTACGACCCGAACTCCTCGACCGATTCGTAAACGTGGACCTTTCGGGTGGCGAGCGCAAGCGGGCCGAGATGGTCCAACTCGGCGTCCTACAGCCCAAGTTCGCCGTCCTCGACGAGGTCGACTCGGGACTCGACGTGGACGCGCTCGACGCCGTGGCGCGTCGACTGGTGGCAGCGACCACCGAGTGGAACTGTGGCGTGCTCGCGATCACGCACTTTCGCCGACTGCTGCTCGAGCTGCCGCCGACGACGATTCACGTCATGAGCGACGGCCGAGTTGTTGAAACGGGTGGTCCAGAACTCGCCGAGACCCTGGAACGCGACGGCTACGAGCACTTTCGTGGCGCGACGCTGTAATCAATTCGCAAGGCATCACAGGTAAACTCGCACGATGGTCAATGGACGTGACGACTCGCCCCGCTCAGGTCGCCATCACTCCAGACGAGACCTCGCCAATCAGGACCGATTGCTCGCGCTCGGTGACGCCGTCGAGGGGCGAGAGGGCGTCAAGCGCCGCCACAAGGGCCAGCGCCGCGTCGGTCGACGAGTCGCGATCGGGTTTGTCGTACTCATCGTTCTGGTGGGCGCAGTGGTGGGCGGAAGCTACCTCTACGCGAACTGGCGCTTCGACAGGATCACCAAGATCAAAGTCGCCGGCGAAGTGCCACCGATCTCGGGCCAACCCTTCAACATCCTGCTAATCGGCTCTGACTCTCGTGCGGGTCTCACCGGACTCCTCGCACGCCAGACCGGTGCGACGAGCGACCTGGTGGACGGCCAACGCAGCGACAGCGTCAAGATCGTTCACGTTGATCCCAGCGCGGGAACGATCAACATGATCTCGATACCCCGCGACACGGTGGTCACGCTGCTCGCGAACCAGACGCTGTACGGAAAGTTCAACCGCATCAACGTCAATTTCGGCAGCGGACCATCGTTGCTCGCCCAGACCATCACGGCCAACTTCGGCATCAGGATCAACCAGACCGTGGTAGTGAGCTTCGCCGGCCTCATTAACGCCGCCGACGCCGTGGGCGGGGTCTACCTGGACTTTCGCTATCCCTCCTGGGACCCGTACTCGGGGCTGCGCATCTTGCACCCGGGCTGCCAGATCGTGACCGGGTTCCAAGCACTGGCCCTGTCTCGCAGTCGCCACTTCTACTACAACGTCGATAACGCCAAGGTGTTCCCGCCGGTCATCTGGGGCTCGACGGAGTCGGGGGCCAACGATCTCTACAACGCGGGCTGGATGTATGACCCGACGAGTGACTTCGGACGCATCGATCGACAAGACGCATTTTTGCGTGCGCTGATCGCGCGCGCGAAGAAGCTCTACAACCCCATCACCTTGAACTCGTTCCTCTCGAAATTGCCCCAGGGCATTGCGCTCGACCAGAACTTCTCGCTCAACGAACTCATCGGTCTCGCCGAGCGCTTCCACGGCATCAACCCCAACTCGGTCCAGACCTGGACCTTGCCCACGATCGCCGCGGACAACGCCGACTTGGGTGACGTCCTCTACGTCGACCAGCCCGCGGCCCAGCAGATGCTGGTCGACATCTTCGGCAACACTCTGGCCACCCCGGCGGACCCACCACCCAATGAGGCCGGCCAGACACCCGAACCACCGGTGGTCACCATCCCCACGACGACGACCACGTTGGCGGGCACCACGACTACGAAGTCTAAGAACCACACGGCCCCCACGACGACCACGACGAACCCGACCCTGGCTGTGCCCAACTACGACCCGGTGCCCTGCAACCCCTAAGGCTCGGCCTCGCGTTACGCGGAAATCTCGGCGAGTCCCTGTTGCAGGGTGTTCCACGCGAGCGTGGCGCACTTGATGCGCACCGGAAACTTCACGACGCCAGCCAGAGCGGCCAGTTCACCGAGGGAGCGCAAGTTGTTGGCTCCCGACTCCTCGTCGCTCGACGCCCCCGGCACGGTCATAAGTTCCTTGAACTTGGTAATCGTTGAGTGAACGTCCTCGAGACTCTTTCCCTTCACCGCCGCGCTCATGAGCGAGGATGAGGACTGAGAGATCGAACAGCCGTGCCCCGTTAACTTGATGTCGCTCAGTACGCCATCTTCGACCTCGAGATACACGGTTACTTCGTCGCCGCACAGAGGATTGAAACCTTCGACCTTGTGAGCGGGAGGAGTGGCGAGCTCGCCGCGGTTGCGCGGCGAGCGGTAGTGATCGAGGATGATTTCGCGGTAGAGGTCTTCGAGATTCGACACGACTCAGCCAAACATCTTGAGCGCGTGCTCGAGGGCCTCGATCAGTACCGTCGTGTCGTCGCTCAGGGAGTAGGGGCCAAAGGAGGCCCGAGCAGTGGCCGCCAGGTTGAACCGGCGCATGAGGGGCTTGGCACAGTGGTGTCCGGGACGCACGCACACGCCGAACTCGTCGAGGACCTGGGCGACGTCGTGGGGATGCACGCCCGCCACGTCCAAGCTGATGACGCCGCCACGGTCGATCACCGTCGGTGGACCGATGACACGGATGCGCTCGTCGAAGGTCTCCTCCAAACGCGTCAGCGCGTCCTCGGTGAGTGAGCGCTCGTGGGCGGCGACATTGTCCATGCCCAGACCCTCGAGGTAGCGCACCGCGGCGTGGAGTCCCACGGCTTCGGCGATCGGAGGGGTGCCGGCCTCGAAGCGAGCAACGCCCTTGGCGGGGGTGAACCCGTCCAGTCGCACGTCGGCGATCATGCCGCCACCGCCGAGGAACGGTCCCATCGTCTCGAGCACGCTGGCGCGAGTCCACAGCACACCGATCCCGGTGGGACCGAGCATCTTGTGCCCGGAAAAGGCGAGAAAGTCGATGTCGAGGGCGCTCACGTCCACCGGGCCGTGCGCCACGGACTGTGCACCATCGACGGCGATGAGCGCGCCCACGCCGTGGGCGGCACTGGCGAGTTGGCGAAGGTTGTTCTTGGTGCCCAGCACGTTCGACATCCCGGTTACCGAGAGGAGCTTCACGTCGCGCAGCAGCTCATCGAGGTTGGTGAGATCGAGCCGGTAGTCGTCGCCCACGGGCACGAAGCGAACCTCGACGCCGGTCGCCTCACGTAGCTGGAACCAGGGCACGATGTTGGCGTGATGCTCCATCTCGGTCACCAGTACGACGTCCTTCGGACCCAGGTTGGCCGCCCCCCACACCTTGGCGATGAGGTTGATCGACTCCGTAGTGTTCTTCGTGAAGACGATCTCGTCGGCCCCGCCGGGCGCACCGACGAAACGAGCGACGGCCGCTCGAGAGTTCTCGTAGGCCTCGGTCGCTTCATTGGCCGTTTGGTAGACGCCGCGATGCACGTTGGCGTGGCGCAGCCGGTAGTACGTGCTCATGGCGTCGATCACCGCACGCGGCTGGAGCGAACTCGCCCCGGAGTCGAGGTAGGTAATCGTGCGACCGTGTACTTGGCGCGTCAGCTGGGGTATGTCATTGCGCACTCGCCGAGCGCTAAAACTGCTCACGCGCTGACCGCTCGCCACGCGTCGTAGCCGTCGTGGTCGATGAGTTTGGCGAGGTCCACGTCACCGCTGTGCACGATACGTCCATCCACGAGCACGTGAACAACGTCAGGGCGGATCTCGTCGAGCAACTTGACGTAGTGGGTGACAACGACGGCTCCCATGGTCGGGTGCTGATCGCGCACCGTGCGCACGCCTCGGGCCACGACGCGCAACGCGTCGATGTCGAGTCCCGAGTCGGTCTCGTCTAAGAGCGCGACGACCGGTTCGAGCAGAGCCATCTGGAGCACTTCGTTGCGCTTGCGCTCGCCACCGGAAAAGCCCTCGTTGAGGTGGCGCTCGGCGAAGGCACTGTCGATGCCCAGGCGGTCCATCCACTCGGCCAAGTCGAGGCGAACTTCGAGGACGCTCAACTCCTCGAGACCCTTGCGCGCGGCGATGGCCTGGCGCAAGAACTGGATCACCGAGACGCCGCCGATCGATTCGGGGTACTGAAAGGCGAGGAATATTCCGGCCCTGGCCCGCGTGTCAGGGGTCCAGGAGGATATGTCCTCTCCGCGTAGGAGAATTTCGCCGGCCGTGACGTGGTAGCCAGGGTGCCCCATGATGACGCTCGCGAGAGTTGACTTGCCCGCACCGTTGGGACCCATGAGAGCGTGCACCTCGCCCTCGTTGACGACCAGGTCGACGCCACGCAAGATCTGCGAACCCTCGGCCTCAACGTGCAGATTGCGAAGTTCCAGTAACGGTTTTGGCACGAAATCAAGCCTACCGGCCCACTAGGAATCGATGACCGGACCTACCAGCCCCGCTCGACCCACTCATCGAGATGGCCCCGTTCGGCGCCGATTGTGGATGGTGCGCCGTGCCCGGGCCAGAACGTCACCTCGTCGCCGTAGGTCCCAAAGAGTCGCTCGTCAATCGAGGCGATGATTTTCGAGAAGCTTCCGC
The DNA here is from genome assembly GCA_049511155.1 of Acidimicrobiales bacterium. GTDB lineage: Bacteria > Actinomycetota > Acidimicrobiia > Acidimicrobiales > RAAP-2 > RAAP-2. Next base: position 11,971 of record JBEKYI010000007.1, on the reverse strand, counting down.
CCTCAAAGGTCGTATTGCCCGGACCGCCCGGAAATAGGGTGTCACCGGTAAAGAGCACCGGAGTGTTCTCGAGTGCGAAGCAGATGCTGCCCGGAGTGTGACCAGGCGTGTGGATCGTGCGCAGTCTCAACTGTCCGACCCGGTGGACGTCATCGTCCTCTAGTAAGTGGTCGTAACTGGGTAGGAGATGGGCGTCTTCTTGGCGCACCCACACGTCGATGCCCGCCTCGCGGACCGCCTCCACCGCCCCGATGTGGTCCCAGTGCCCGTGAGTTTCCAGCACTGACGTCACGCCTAAGTGGCGCGCCACCTCCAGGAGGCGGTCGTGTTCGTTGGCCGCGTCCAGCAGGGCGGCCTCGCCCGTGCGCCGACACCGCACGACGTAGACGTTGTTGGCGATCGGTCCCACCACGAAGCGGTGGACCTCACTCAGGGCGTCCGACCAGACCAGTTCCACGTTGTCCACGTCACCAGACTGCCACGAATAGATCGGAGGTGGTCATTGAGTAATCTCGGTCCTGGTGCGTCGCACCGTGAACGAAGAGGGGCCGTCATGAACTTTGGTTTCAGCGAAGAACAGGAAGAACTTCGCAAGATGGTGCGACGGTTCTTGGAAGAGAAGTCGCCGGAAACTGAAGTGCGACGCCTCATGGCCACCGAGGAGGGCTACGACCCTGCGGTGTGGGCTCAGATGGCCAACGAACTAGCGCTTCAGGGACTCGGCATTCCAGAAGAGTACGGCGGGCAAGGATTCGGTCCCGTTGAGTTGTACGTGGTTTTCGAGGAGATGGGCGCGGCCCTGTTGTGCTCTCCGTACTTCTCCACCGTGGCGCTGGCGGCGAACGCTTTGCTGCTCGTGGGCGACGAGGCGGCCAAGTCCACCTATCTGCCGGGCATCGCGTCGGGTGAGACGATCGCCACCGTGGCCCTAACCGATGACGCGGGCGGCTGGGACCTCTCGACTACCTCAACCACGGCTGAGCGCGACGGCGAGGGATGGGTGCTCTCGGGGGTGCGGAGTTTCGTGACCGACGGATCCACGGCGAGTTTGTTGTTGGTCCCGGCCAAGACCGACAAAGGTCTGTCGCTATTTGCGATTGAGGGAAGTGCGTCGGGCGTGGAGAAGGAGGCGCTCGCCACGATGGACCAGACGCGCAAGCAGAGTCGCCTGGTCTTTACCAAGGCTCCCGCCACGCTGGTGGGCGAGGAGGGCGGAGCGCTCGAGGGACTGGAGGCGGCGGTGCAGATAGCCGAATCCGCGCTGGCGGCCGAGCAGGTGGGAGGAGCCCAGCGCGTGCTCGACTCCTCCGTGGAGTACGCCAAGAATCGTGTGCAGTTCGGGCGCCCGATCGGATCGTTCCAAGCAATCAAACACAAGTGCGCCGACATGCTGCTCGAGGTGGAGTCGGCGAAGTCGGCTGCCTACTACGCCGCCTGGGCCTCCCAGGAGCGAAACGACGAGTTGCCCATTGCGGCCAGCCTCGCCAAGTCGTTCTGCTCCGAGGCGTACTTCCACTGCGCGGCGGAAAACATTCAGATTCACGGCGGCATCGGATTCACCTGGGAACACCCCGCGCACCTGTACTTCAAGCGTGCCAAGAGTTCAGAGCTCTTCCTCGGCGACCCGACCTACCACCGCGAGCTACTGGCCCAACGCCTAGGCATTTAACTTTCATGCTCGATCACGAGCAACTCACGAGCGGCACATCGACCCTCGACCTGCGCATCTCGAACTCCAGCGCGCGCCCGGTCGTGGGTCACGTGCTCGTCTTGGTCCATGGTCTGCCCCGACTTATGGGCATGGGCCGTCAGGCGGCGGGGCTGTTACCCGAGCTGGCCGAGCACGTGGCGAACGAGTCGGGTTGGCTGGTGGCGACGGGCACGCTCTCGGGGGTCGGGGGAAGCACGGGTACCTTCTCGCCCACCAAGTGGCGCGAGGACCTGGCCACGATCCTGGATCGCGTCGCCGAAGGTGAACCGCGCGTCTCGCTGGCGGGCTTTGGCTTTGGCGGGGCCCTTGCTCTGGCCGTCGCGGCCGGCGATGATCGCGTACGCGGGGTCGCGACCTTCGCCGCCCCGGCCCACCTCGCCGCGTGGTGCCGATCACCCGAGGAGATCCATCGGGCGGTGCAGATATCGGGCGTGGTGGGCGACGGTAATGACCTGCTCTCACCCCAGGACCTCTACCGCGACATCCTCGCAATTGATCCGACGGGCGCGATCGCGAAACTTCCACCGCGGCGCCTGTTGATCGGACATGGCACCGACGACATCGAGGTGCCCGCGTCTGACGCGCGCGATTTGGTTGCGGCGGCCGATGGGCGCGCCGAACTGCGGCTCATCCAAGGGGCGGGCCACCAGCTGCGCGCCGACCCGCGAATGGTGGCGACGCTCTTAGGTTGGCTCGACCGCCACCGCTAGGGCACTCTCGAGCGCCCGTCGGATGTCACGCGCAGTTGTTTCGGGGTCGGGAGACTCAGTGAGCGCTCGTACCACGACGAAGTGGCGAAGCCCGGCGGTGACAAGGTCGGCGACGTTGTGTTCGCTGACGCCGCCCGTGACGAAGACCGGACGATCGCTGCGTCGCTGGCTCGAGAGGGCGTAGTCGAGTCCGGTTCCCTCGCGGCCGGGCTTGGTCGGCGTGGGCACAATCGGACCGGCGCTGAAGTAACTGGCCGAATGGGTCAGTGCCTCGTCGAACTCCTCGTTCGAGTGAGTAGACAGACCCACGATCGCGTCGTCGCCGAGCAACGCACGACATCGCTCGACGCTCACGTCGTCCTGGCCCACGTGGACCCCGTCGGCCGCCAGCTCGAGCGCGAGTTCGGGCGAGTCATTCACGATGAAGGGAACGTTGAACTCACGACAGATCGGCATCATCTCGCGAGCGGCCTGGCGTTGCGCAGCGAAGTCGAGGTTTTTTTCGCGGAGTTGGACGACGTCGACGCCCCCGCGCAGAGCCGCCGACAGGAACTCGGTCATGTCGTCTCGCACGCCCACGCACAGGTAAAGACGCCGCGCAGAGAGGTTGATCACGACTCTCACCCTAGAAGTTTGGGTCGGGCGCCCCATCTGTGCGACCCGTACGGCAGAATGGAGCCATGCAGGTTCCCGCCAAGGCCGAGTACGCGATTCGCGCACTTCTCACCCTCGCGGCGAGTGACGTCTCAGTGAGTGCCGAGCATCTGGCGCACGAACAGGACCTGCCCGCCAAGTTCTTGGGTGCGATTCTTAGTGACCTGCGCCGCGGAGGTCTCGTGACCAGTCAGCGCGGCCCCGAGGGCGGGTTCAAACTGGCCCGCGACCCCGATTCGATCTACATCGCGGACATCCTTCGCGTGGTGAGCGGTCCGATGGCCGGGGTGCGCGGGATGCGACCCGAAACCCTCATCTACGAAGGAGAAGCGAAACATCTGCGAGACGTATGGGTGGCCGTTCGCGGGACCCTGCGCGAGGTGCTCGAGCACGTCACTCTTGGACAAGTGCTGCGCGGCGACCTGCCGCCGGCCGTGACCCGCTTTACGGAGGACCCAGACGCCTGGATTACTCGCGTCATATGATCCGCGTCTACACCGACGGCGCCTGCCGCGGTAACCCGGGACCGGGCGGTTGGGGCTGGGCCAGCGGCCCGAGCGACTACGGCAGCGGCGCAGACCCGCACACCACGAATCAACGCATGGAAGTCATGGCCGTGATTGAAGCACTTCGTGCGCACCCTTCGGGGCCGATCGAAATCGTGAGCGACTCCAGCTACGTGGTGAAATGCTTTCAGGATCGCTGGTACGTGGGGTGGCAGCGACGAAACTGGAAGAACTCGGCGGGAAAGCCGGTCGCCAACCGCGATCTGTGGGAGACGCTGATTCCCCTCGTGTTGGAGAGCGGGCGAGCCGTTACCTTCTCGTGGGTCAAGGGTCACTCCGGGGACACGATGAACGATTTCGTTGACGCTCTCGCCACGGCCGCGGCGGACTCACAGAGCCCTCGGCACTCCTAGACCCCGATAGGGGACAAGGCCAGAAACATTAGGATTTTGCGTCGGGGGATATGGCTGTCCAACCGAAGGGAATGATTGTGGTGAACGAGGTCCAGCAGTTTGACGTGGTCGTCATTGGCGGAGGACCTGGTGGATACGCCGCCGCCCTCTACGGCGCGGCGGCCGGCCTCAACATCGCCATCGTCGAGCGCGACAAGGTCGGCGGAACCTGCCTACACCGTGGCTGCGTGCCCGCCAAAGAGTTTCTCGAGACCGCCCATGTGCGTCGCACCGTGGAGCACTCGGGAGACTTCGGCATCGAAACGACCGGTGTGAGCGTCGACTTTTCAGTCAGCCAGGCCCGCAAGAACGAGATCGTCGATCGGCTCTTCAAAGGCCTTTCGGGTCTGTTGAAGGGCCGCAAAGTGACCATCTTCGACGGCACGGGCCGCCTCGACGCGAACCTCACGGTGAACGTGGTCGACGGCGCCGACGCCGGCGTCGTTGCCCAGGGCAAGAACGTCATCCTCGCCGCCGGTTCGGTGCCGCGCACCCTGCCCGGCTTCGAGATCGACGGCAAGATCGTCGTGACTTCGGATGAGTTCCTCGACCTGACGGCGCTACCCAAGCGTGCGGTCGTCATCGGCGGGGGAGCGATTGGCTGTGAGTTCGCCTCGCTCCTCTCGGACATGGGCACTCAGGTGACCATCCTCGAAGCGTTGCCGGCCATCCTGGTGGGATGCGACACCGAAGTCGCCAACGTGGTGAGCCGCTCGTTCAAGAAGCGCGGCATCGAAACGCGCACGGGAGTCAATATCACGGGACACGCGCCCAAGAAGAACTCCACGACAATCGAGATGGAAGGTGCCGAGAGCGTCGAGACCGACATGGTCGTGATGTCGGTGGGACGTCGCCCGCGCACCGAAGGACTGCTTGGAGAAGGTACGGGAGTTGTCATCAACGATCGCGGCTTCGTCGAGGCCGACAGCCTCATGCGTACGGCCGCCCCTAACGTGTACGCCGTGGGTGACGTGGTCGCCGGCACCCCGCAGCTCGCTCACGTGGGTTTCGCCGAAGCGATCGTGGCGATCAAGACCATCTTGGGCGAGCCCGCGGTCCCGGTTGACTACGAACGAGTGCCCTGGGCTATCTACTCGAACCCCGAAGTCGCCTTCGTGGGCTTGACCGAGGCAGCGGCCAAGGAGAAGGGCTACGACGTGGTCGTCAAGAAGGACCCCTTCGGCGGTAACTCGCGCGCCCAGATCATCGGAGACACCGACGGCGTGGTCAAGATCATCGCAGAAAAGCGTGCCGACGGTTCGGGCGGTCAGATTTTGGGTGTGCACATGGCCGGTCCGTGGGTCACCGAACAGTTGGGCGCGGGATACTACGCCGTCAACTGGGAGGCGACGGCCGAAGAGGCCGCTGCGCTGATTCAGCCCCACCCATCGTTGTCCGAGACGTTCGGTGAGACGCTTCTGGCGCTCGCTGGGCGAGGGTTGCACCTTGGCTGACGTCACCCTTCCGTCCCTGGGCGAGTCGGTCACCGAAGGAATCATCACTCAGTGGTTCAAGAAGGTGGGCGACGTGGTCGCGCGCGATGAGCCTCTCTTCGAGGTATCGACCGACAAGGTTGACTCCGAGATGCCGTCCCCGGCCGCCGGAGTGCTGGTGGAGATCCTGGCCGGTGAGGGCGACACGGTAGAGACCGGCGCGCGTGTCGCCGTGATACGAGAGTCGAGCGACGCACCGCCCAGTGCTCCTGCACGGCCACCCGCACCCGTCGACGCAGGCGGAGTTCCAAGTCCAATACTCGAGCCGACACCCGAGCCGTCACCCGAGCCGTCACCCGCGCCCACTCCAGTTCCGACGTCTGCGTCGACCCCAACTTCCCCTCAGCCCGACTCCTCATCTGGCATCGTGGTCTCGCCCGTCGTGCGGCGCATCTTGAACGACGGTGGCGTCGAAGCCTCGTCCGTGCGTGGCACCGGTCCCGGTGGGGCGATCACCCGCCGTGATGCTGAGCGCGCCGTGGCCCAGGGTCCGACCGAGGAGGTGGTCCTTCCCCTCAGCAACGGACAGCGACGGATGGGTCAGCACATGTCCGTCTCCAGTCAGAGCACGCCCCACGGCTTTGTCGCCGTTGAGGTGGACGGGGAGATCTTCGCGGAGCTGGACGCGCTCGGTCGCGTCACCCGCGACGGAGCGCCCGTCAGTGACGAGATGGTCGTGGCCCTCGCGGCGGTGCGAGCCCTGGGCGAGTTCGAGTTCTTGAACGCGACGTACGCGGGTGACGAGTTGACTCTTCATCGCACGGTCAACCTCGGTCTCGTTCGATCCATCGCCGACGACGGCATGCTGGTGCCCGTCGTGCACGCCGCCGCTGGCTTGACCTTGCGGGCCCTCGCTCGACGCGTGAATGAACTCGACGCTCGGGTGCTCACGCGACAACTCACGGCTGATGACTTGATGGGAGGAACCTTCACAGTGGCCGGAGCTCCCACGGAGCACACGCTGTGGTCAAAGCCGATCATCATTCAGCCCGAAGTGGCGATCCTTTCGATGGGCGCGGTGCGCGTGGTGCCGGTCGTGTCGAAGAACGATTCGAGGATCGAGATCGGGCGTCGGGTGGTGCTCGGGCTCTCCTTTGATCACCGCGTCTGCGAGCCGACGGCGGCAGCCACGTACCTCGAGCGGGTTGGTGAACTGCTCGCGGGACTGGACCTCGAAAGCGACCGGTAGATGTTGCGCCGCCGTCACCTTGGTCGGGTCTCGTTCGCCGAGGCGAATGACCTTCAGCGCGCCCTCCTCCAAGCGGGCGACGACTACGTCTTGTTGTTCGAGCACCCACCGACCTATACCCGTGGCGTACGCACCCACGAGGAGAACTTCCTCATACCCCCCTCTCAGCTGAACGCGGTCGTCATTGACGCCGATCGCGGTGGCGACGTCACGTACCACGCGCCGGGTCAAGTCGTCGCCTGGGCCATTGTCACCGTGGCTGATGATCCGGCGGCCGGCAAGACCCACGTTCGCCACCTGGAAGACGCCGTGATCGCCACCGTTCGCTCGTTCGATCCCGAAGGACTGCTCGGCCAGATTGGTCGGCTTGAGGGATACCCCGGGGTGTGGGCTCGTCTGGACACGCATCCGGCCAAGATCGCTGCCGTCGGGGTGCGCACCGAGCGCAATGACAGCGGCGTGCGGCGCACGTTGCATGGCGTGGCGCTCAACGTGGACATCGATCTTTCGGGGTTTGCTGCGATCGTGCCGTGTGGCATCCCCGATAAGCCTGTGGCCTCGATGACCTCGCTCGGGCTCTCCGCGAGTTCGCTGGATGTAGAGATCGCGCTGGGCGAAGCACTCGACCGCGAACTCGCCAGCGTGGCGCACGTCGCGGCGGTCGACCGCAGCGCAGCCACGATGTCCGACGAGCGGCCACTCATTCGTCGTCTGCGCAAGGCGGGCGTCGACCCCGACGCGGGTCTGGCGATCTCGACGCGCAAGCCCGAGTGGCTGCGCATCGAAGCCCACATGGGTGCTGAGTATCAGTCGCTGAAAAAGCTGACCGAGGACCTGCGACTGGTGACTGTCTGCGAAGAAGCGGGGTGCCCAAATATCTTTGAGTGCTGGGCCTCTGGTACGGCGACTTTCATGGTGAATGGCGAGCGCTGCACCAGAGCGTGCGGATTCTGTCTGGTCGACACTCGCAAACCTCTCGCGCTCGATCCCACCGAACCCGATCGCGTTGCCGAGGCGGTGGTGCGCCTCAAGCTGGCCCACGCCGTGATTACCTGTGTTGCTCGTGACGATCTCGCCGATGGGGGAGCCGGCGCGATCGCGGCCAGCGTACGGGCGATTCGCGAGCGCTCACCGGGCACGGACGTTGAAGTGCTGATCAGCGACCTGCGCGGGGATCCCGGCTCGGTGCAGATCATCATCGACGAACGACCCGACGTGCTCAATCACAACGTCGAGACGGTCGCTCGCCTGCAGCGTGCGGTTCGCCCGAGTGCGGGCTACCTGCGCTCGCTCACTGTGCTCGCGCGAGGAGCCGAAGCGGGACTGGTCACCAAGTCCGGACTCATGGTTGGCCTAGGGGAGAGCGCCGACGAAGTAGAAGAAGCGTTGGCCGACTTGGCCGCGGTGGGTGTGCAGATCGTCACGATTGGTCAGTATCTTCGCCCCACGGAGCGCCACCTGCCCGTAGCTCGCTACTGGGAGCCGTGGGAGTTCGACGACCTCGCCGAGCGTGGACGACGCCTCGGTCTTCGCCACGTGCAGTCCTCACCGCTCACGCGTTCGAGCTACCACGCCCGCGAAGCCTTGAGTGGGGCAACGCCGGTGGCCGCACCCTCGCTGCGCCGCTAGTTCATATCGGGTTGGGGCGTCTCGCCGCGCATCACTTGAGCGAGGCGCCCGAGGTAGAAACCCCACCCGTCTTCGTGATCGCTGACCGCGTCGTCGGGCAGACCGCGGTGAGTGAGTCGAACCAACGTGTCCTTGCCTTGTGGCGTGAGGCTGATCTCGACTTCGGTTGACCCGGGAGGGATGGGGTGACCTGGCTCGCTCCAGCCGAAGGTAAAGACAACGCGCTCGTCGGCCACAATGTCGATGAACTCTCCGGCTCCCTCGTTCCCTCCGCAGTTCAGGCTCACGCTGCCACCGGGACGTGGATCAAGATCCACGGACCGGCCCAGCCACTGGACCATCAGGTCGGGGTCGACCAGGTAGGGGAACACGGCGGCGGGCGAGGCCCTCACCACAATCTCTCTGACTGCTTCACTCATGACTGTCCTTTCACTGCTTCACTTGACTCGGCCAGGTCCCGCAACTTCTCGAGACTGTTGGTCCAAAAGGAGTCCAAGAAGTCACGAAGTCGAGCGACCTCGGTGCGATTGACGCAGTACATCCGACGCGTGCCGTCGCGTCGTTCACTCACAAGACCGCTGCGGCGAAGCACACCCAAGTGCTGGGAGATCGCGGAACGAGTGACGCTGGGAAAGTGTGCGGCGATCTCGCTCGCGGTTTTCTCATCGCTCCATACGAGGCGAACGATCTCGCAGCGTTTGGTCTCACTCAGGGTCTTGAGAAGTGTGTCCACATTCTTACGTTAGCAAACACTTACGTAAGTGTCAACTTACGGAAGGAGCGAATTTGGGGAGTTTGTCAAGAGTTTTGACACAATGGAACGTGCACCCGACGGGGTGAATGTTCGACACCGTGAGTATCGTCTCGCGTCGAGCAGATGAAAGGGTGACATGTCTCGCACAGCTCGCGTCTCGTCCATCAAAGAGGCGTTGGGTGCGTCCACCATCGCGGTACCGGTGGTCATGCGAGACGGCGCAGGTTCGATTAGTCCCACCGCCGCCCAGGCCGGCGTGGACGCGCCGACGTCGCTCAGCGCGCTGTGGTGCTCGGCCCAGGGACTGAAGGACGAGGCCGGTTCGATCGCGGTGCTGCGCTCGCTCGATGGCGCCAACGTGGCCTTAGTGTCAATCGGCGCCGACGTGCAGTCGGTCGCGGCGTATCGTTTGGCCGGGGCGAGCGCGGCTCGAGCCGCGGGCGAGGGTTCATTATCGTTCTTCCTGCCGACCCAGGGCCTTGAGCATCCGGGTGCGATCGCCCAAGCCGTGGTGGAGGGCGCCGTTCTCGTGTCCTATACCTACAAGACCAGTGAGCCGACCTCGAGCGTGGAGATCGTCCCCGTGGGTACGCCGCTGCCTCCGGTATCGGTTCACGACGAGGTGACCCGCGGAGTCGAGCGCGGAGCGCGGATCGCAGACGGCGTGAACTGGGCGAAGCAGTTGGTCGACACCCCGGCCAGCTCGCTGCCGCCTAGAGTGCTCGCGGCCGAGATTGAGTCGCGCCTAGGTGCGGACCCTCACGTCGACGTTCGCGTGTGGACAGAGTCGAAAATCCGCGACGAACGTCTCGGCGGGCTCCTCGGAGTCGGACTGGGTTCGGCCCAACCGACCCGCCTCGTCTACGTCACCTACGACCCGGAACCGGGAGTTTCGTTGCCACACGTCGCGCTCGTGGGCAAGGGCGTGACGTTTGACTCGGGCGGCCTGTCCATGAAGTCGCCCGAGAGCATGATGACCATGAAGACCGACATGAGCGGAGCGGCCATCGTGATGGGGGCTACCTCAGTCGCCAGTCAACTGGGATTGCGCGTGCGGTTGACCGCAATCACTCCGCTAACCGAAAATCTGGTGGGCGACAATGCCACGAAGCCCGGCGACGTCCTCACCATTCGAAACGGCATGACCATAGAGGTCCTCAACACCGACGCCGAGGGGCGACTGATCCTCGCCGACGCGCTCAGCCTCGCGGCCGAGACCGACGCGGACGCCATTATCGACGTCGCCACCCTGACCGCAGCCCAGAAGACCGCGCTCGGTGATGAGGTCGGCGCCATCTTCGCCACCGACGAGGCCCTCGCCGAACGGCTCATCGTCGCGTCGAAAATCTCTGGTGAGACCCTGTGGCGAATGCCGCTGGTGGATGCCTACGACGTCCATATCGAGTCGGACGTCGCCGACATGAAGAACATCGGAAAGCCGCTGGTTGGCGGTTCGATCGTGGCCGCATTACTGCTGCGACGCTTCACGGCGGGACGTCCCTGGGCGCATCTCGACATCGCTGGACCGGCGCGCGCCGACGGACCCCGGGGCTACGTGAACAAGGGTGCGACGGCCTTTACGCTTCGCACCCTCGTCGAGTATCTCAGCGCCCTGTCGAACTAGAAGACCCGTCGCACGCGCTCGCGGCGTAAGGGCACCTCTCGCTCAAGCGACGATGAGCGTGCATCCTTCCCGTCGGCGCGTCCGATCAGCACGCTCGCGAAGAGCTCTTCGTCGCCCAGCCCCGCCCAGGCCCGCACGGCCGCGTCGTGGCGAAAGTTGCCCCAGATCGTGGCCTGCCAGCCGCTCTCTTCGAGGAGCAGCAGCAGGGCCATCGTGGCCATCGCCGCGTCGGTGTGCCAATACGGCAGCGGCCAGGCATCGCGCTCGAAGAGGCCCGACGATGACTTATCCGACTCGGCGTAGCGCGCCAGATAGTCCTCGGGTCGCGAGGTGACAAGCACTGCAGCGCCGGCTCTGGCAAGTCCGTCGTAACGCCGAGACGTCTCGCGCCACTCGGCGTCGGTGGCGACCTCGAAATACTCTCTCACGTGCGGCGCATCGATGATGTGAAACCGAACGCCCGCGGCATTGCCGGCGGTGGGCGACCAGAGCGCCTCGGCGCACAGCTCCGCGAGCGACTCGACATCGACCGGCGTGCCGTCGAAGGAGCGACTCATTCGTCGAGCGGCTAGCAAGCCAGAAAGATCCACGGTCCGTGGTTTAGCAGGCGAGCGTCGCCATTGTTGACCTGACCGGTAAGATTTATGCACCAGTTAAGGAGCGCTGATGCCCTCACCCCGGGACCTGTTGAACGCCGCGAAGTCTGAGATCCGCGAAGTCACCCCCGACGACGTCGCCGCGCGACTCGGCCAGATCACCCTCCTTGACGTGCGCGAGCCCGATGAGTACGAACAAGGCGCCTTAGCGGGCGCTATTCATGTGCCGCGCGGTCAGTTGGAGTTCTCGATTGACGGCCGAATCACGGACAAGTCGACGCCCATCGCCGTGTACTGCGCCGGGGGAACGCGCAGTGCCTTTGCCGCCAAGACCCTCCAGGAACTCGGCTACGAGGACGTCGTCTCGATGGCCGGAGGATTCAACAAGTGGAAGGACGAGGGCCGCGCCTGGTCAACGCCTCAGACGATGAGCGCTAACCAGCGTCTTCGCTACCAACGCCACCTCCTGCTTCCCGAAGTGGGAGAGGCGGGGCAGATGAAGTTGCTCGACTCCAAGGTTCTCCTGCTCGGCGCGGGCGGACTGGGCTCGCCCGCCGCCCTGTATCTGGCGGCCGCGGGGGTGGGCACGATCGGGATCATCGACATGGACGTGGTCGATGAGTCCAACCTTCAGCGTCAGATCCTGCACACGA
>JBEKYI010000006.1:0-40025 GCA_049511155.1 Acidimicrobiales bacterium | reverse complement strand
TCCACGCGAGCGCGCAGGTTAAAGATGCCTTCGATTACGCGCTCTCCGCGCTGAACGGCGCTCGGTAGGGCGCGCACCACGTCGCGAAATCCTCGCACCGTAGCGTCCACGGCCGCCTGGAGCTGGGCGATCTCAAAGTCGTCCTTGACGAGGCGCAGTTCGCTCAGTGCGACCGCCAGTTCCTGGTCTTGGGGCGACTCTTCGTTCAAGGCGTCGACAAATGTGTCAAAGCCACGCAACGTCACGATGTCGACGCCGCCGAGGGCAACCAGATCCTTTTCGAGGTTCTCGAGCGGGGCCGCCTCGACGTCGTAGTAGACCGACGCCTCGAGCACGCCGCGCCGCGGACCCACCCATAGTTCGCCGTAGCGCGCGTCGGTGTAGTACTCGTGAGTCGAAAAATCGCGACGATGCGGGACGTAGAGAGTGGAGTGCGGGGTCTCGCCCGGCGAGATGACGAGAACGGCGTCGGGTTCGTCGCACGAGGTGAGATAGAAGAAGTCGGTGCCCGCTCGAAAGCGGTAGTCGGTGTCGTTGGCGCGGACCTTGAAGTTGCCGGTCGGTATGACGAGGGTCTTGTCGGGGAATCGCTCGGCGAGGCGCAAGCGGCGTGCGGCCGAGTACGACGCCCCGGGGTGCACGTCGCTCGAGATCTCGGTGACCGCCCAGTTCTCGGTCATCTGGTCGTGCAGGATTCTGGGACTCGGCGGTCGATGCGAGCCCACCCAGACCCAGTTGTCGGAGATGGGGTGCTCTTCGGAGACGTCCGGTTCGGGGAGTTCAACTTCCTCAGTCATGCCCTCAACTTACTCCCGGACTTTCGAGCACCGTATAGTCACCACGTGGATATATCCCTGCGCGATGAAGGTCCAGTCGCTCTCATCACCTGGAACGACGGGGAAAATCGGGTGAACCTCGATTCGCTCGCGCGGCTCAACGAACTCTTCGACGACATCGAGGGGCGAAGCGGCCCCCTCGCCGTCGTGCTCACGGGAACCGGCAAGTTCTTTTCGAACGGTCTGGACCTCGATCGCTTTCTCTCCAACGCCGATGAGATGGGTCGAACCTTCAGCGAACTCAAGCGCACGGTGGGTCGAATCTTCGTGCTGCCGGCGTACACCGTGGCCGCGGTGAACGGTCACGCCTTCGCCGCGGGTGCGGCGATCTCACTGGGCTTCGACTATCGAGTCATGCGCGAGGATCGCGGCTACTGGTGCATGAACGAGGTGGAGATTGGCCTTCCCCTCGACGAAGGGCTCTTCTCGGTCCTGCGTCACCGACTGCCCTTCGCGACGGCCACTCACGCGGCCCTCACCGCCCAGCGCTACGGGGGACCGGCCGCGGTGGCGGCAGGCATCGTGGAAGAGACCGCCAGCGAAGCGGACGTGCTCACGCAGGCTCTCGCGATCGCCCATCGTTACGCGACGTTGGATCGATCGGTCCTCGCCAAGCACAAGGTCTTCGCGCACGGAGCCGAAGCGGCGCACCTGGGCGCGAGCGTGCGAGGGCTCTAGCGCTGCTTGGTGGTGCGGTCGACGAGGCGCCACGTCGACGGCAGAGCGACGCCGGCGACGCCTGACTTGATCAACTCACCCCACAGGAAGGGAGTGAGGCCGAGGCTGATCGCCACCGAAACGGACACGTTCAGGTCGTACTTCAGCCACGTGACGCCGAACAAAAAGACGATGGCGTCGCCAACGGCCATCGCGACGAAGGCCCTATCAATGCGACGATCCGCGCCGAGTGAGGCAACCCAACCCAAAGCCGCACCCGCGACCACGAAACCGATCAAGTAGCCAAAGCTTGCTCCGACGTAGCCGCTGGCGTGACCCGCGAACCACGGAAGGCCGACGAGTCCGGCCCCGACGTAGAGGCCCATTGCCGCCAACGCGCGACGCCATCCCAGGGCGGTGCCCACCAGCATCACGCCGAGGGTCTGACCCGTCACCGGTACGGGATTGTTTCCAAGGTGGAAGGAGATCTGAGCGAGCGCGCCCATCAAGACCGCGCCGCCCACGATGAGGGTGAGTTCGGCCAGGGCCGAACGCGACACGAGGTCGGCCAGTACTCGGCGGGGCGGGGCGATGGCAATGCTGGACATGGCAACTCCTGGGCTCGGCGTTAGCGACACTTTATTCGATGGCCCTTGGCGATCCCGTAACGAATTACCTCGGGTCTAGTCGATCCACCTCTGATCGCGCGCGATCTGATCGACGTCGCCAATGCGCATGCCGGTGCGGTGCTGGAGGGTACGGATCAGACCTCCGGCTTCGTAGAGGGACTCATGGGTACCAGTGTCGAGCCAGGTGGTCGCACGTGAGAGCACCTCGACGCGTAACGCACCTAGTTCGAGATAGGCGTTGTTGAGCGCAGTGATTTCGAGTTCGCCACGATCGCTCGGTGTCAAGCGATGAGCGAACTCCGAGGCGCGCTCGTCGTAGAAGTAGATGCCCGGCACCGCGTAGCTGCTTTTGGGCACGGCCGGCTTTTCCTCGATCGACAGAACCGTTCCGGCGTCGTCGAACTCGACCACGCCGTACGCCGAGGGATCGGACACTTGATAGGCGAAGATGAGCGCGCCGTCGACGGAGGTGTTCTCGCGCAGGTGCGTACCGAGTCCGGGTCCGTAGAACAGGTTGTCGCCCAAGATGAGCGCGCACTTGTCGCCGTCGAGAAATTTCTCGCCCAAGATGAGCGCCTCGGCGAGTCCGTTCGGCTGATCTTGCACGACGTAGCTAATGCGAATACCCAGTTGCGAGCCGTCGCCGAGCAGGCGCACGAAGGCGTCTTGGTCGTGCGGCGTCGGGATCAGGAGAATGTCGCGGAGTCCGCTTAGCATCAACGTGCTGAGCGGATAGTGAATCATCGGCTTGTCGTAGATCGGCAGTAACTGCTTTGATACTGCGCGGGTGATCGGATGCAGGCGCGTGCCGGTCCCACCAGCCAGGATGATTCCCTTCACCCCATTAGTATAGGAAGCCACTCATCCCTCTCTAAAGGCTTGGTACGTCATGCGCGTGGTGATCACTGGAGCGGCAGGGTTCATCGGATCGAGACTCGCAGAGATCGTTCTCGATGATGCCGAACGGCTCGGTTACGACGACGTCGTGTTCCTCGATGCGCTCACCTACTCCGGTCGGCGCGAGAACCTCGAGGTCGCCTTGAGAGACTCGCGTGCGTCGTTCGTGCACGGATCGATCACTGATGAGCGCGTTACGGACAACGTGCTAAAGAACGCGCACGCGGTGTTGCATCTCGCCGCGGAGAGTCACGTGGATCGCTCCATCGCGGGCGCGCGCGTCTTCTACGAGACCAACGTCGTGGGTACCCACCAACTGCTTGACAGTGCGCGCCGCGCCGGGGTCGAGCGCTTCGTGCACGTCTCCACCGATGAGGTCTATGGATCGATCGACGAGGGATCGTGGCCCGAAGACCACTTCCTGTCGCCCAACTCGCCGTACTCCTCGAGCAAGGCCGGCTCGGACCTGGCCGCACTGGCGTACCAGCGCACCTACGGGCTCAACGTGATGGTGACACGCTGTTCGAACAACTACGGGCCGCGTCAGTATCCCGAGAAGTTGATTCCGCTGTTCGTCACCAACCTCTTTGACGGGAAGAAAGTGCCGCTCTACGGAGACGGTCTGAATGTACGCGACTGGCTCTCCGTTGACGACCACTGTCGAGGGATCCTTCGAGTGCTCGAAGATGGACGGCCCGGTGAGATCTACAACATCGGTGGCGGGACGGAACTCACCAACGCTGAGACCACCCACTACCTGTTGGAGCTGTGCGGCGCTGATGAGACGATGATCGAATTGGTCCATGATCGTCTCGGGCATGATCGGCGCTACAGCGTCGACTGGACCAAGATCCGCGACGAGTTGGGATACCGTCCCGAGGTTGACTTCACCGAGGGCCTCGCACGCACGGTCAAGTGGTATCGCGAGAACGAGGCGTGGTGGCGGCCCCTCAAGGACGCCATGTCGTGAAACTAACGCCGCTAAGAATTGACGGGGCGTACATTGTCGAGTCGCCGGTCTGGCCCGATAGCCGAGGCTTCTTTCGTGAGTGGTTCAAGCGATCGGACTTTGAGAGTGCAGGGATCGAGTTTCCGATCCAGCAAGCCAACCTGTCCGTCTCCAAGCGCGACGTGGTGCGCGGACTGCACTACTCACTCGCTCCGGAAGGTCAGGCCAAGGTCGTCACCTGCGCTTTTGGCGAGCTGGACGACGTCCTGGTCGATATACGCGTGGGCTCTCCGACCTTCGCCGCGGTGGAAGTCGTGCATCTCTGCGCGGACGAAGAGCGCTCCGTGTACGTTCCCGCCGGACTCGCGCACGGATTCTGCGTGACGAGTGAGATCGGCGCGCTCGCGTACTTGTTGTCCTCACCGTTTAACGCAGCGATGGAGCTCGAGATCGACCCCTTCGACCCGGCGCTCCATGTCCCCTGGACCCTGGCGGGCACGGCCGTTATCAGTGACAAGGATGCGAACGCACCGTCGCTTGAAAGTCGCCTGTCGTCAGGAGAACTGCCCCTGTTTACGAGCACCACGGCCTGAGCCTCTCGCGCGGCACGTTGCTAGCCTGAACCAGGTGAGTACGACCCGGTTGCGCCTCGTAGCGCCCGACGAGCGAGGAGTTCGACTGCCGGCGGTGCCGTCGCGCCCGGTCGTAGAGTCCGAAGCCCAGTTGCGCGCCGTTCTGGGAGGTCTGTCGGGAGTGGATGCGGTCGGCGCCGACGCCCGGGCCGCCAAGCTGGCCACCCGGTCGCTCAAAAAGTCCACGAAACTGGCGGCACTGGACCTCGCGGTGTCCATGGTGGACCTCACGACGCTCGAGGGAGCCGATACGCCTGGCCGCGTCTCATCCCTGTGCACGAAGGCCCGCTGGCCCGATCCGTCGGACCCGAGCGTGCCCAGCGCGGCCGCGGTCTGCGTTTATCCAGACCTCGTCGCACACGCGCACGAGGTGCTGAAGGGATCCTCGGTCAAGGTCGCCTCGGTGGCGACTGCGTTCCCGTCGGGACGCGCCTCCGTGAGCGTCAAGTTGCTCGACGTGCGCGACGCCGTGGCGGCCGGGGCGGATGAGATCGACATGGTCATCGATCGTGGCGCCTTTCTCTCGGGACGTCTCGGTCAGGTCTTTGACGAGGTCGTCGCGGTGAAGGCCGAGTGCGGCAACGCGCATCTCAAGGTGATCCTGGAGACGGGTGAGCTCGTCACCTACGACAACGTGCGTCGCGCAAGTTGGATTGCCATGCTGGGCGGCGCCGACTTCATCAAGACGTCGACCGGCAAGGTCAGCGTGAACGCCACGCTGCCCCATGCACTGGTCATGCTCGAAGCAGTGCGCGACTTCGCTGAGACGTCGGGAGAACTCGTCGGCGTCAAGGTCGCCGGTGGAATTCGCACATCGAAAGACGCGCTGCGCTACCTCGTGGTGGTGAACGAAACCGTCGGCGAGAGGTGGCTCAGTCCCGATCTCTTTCGTTTCGGAGCATCGTCTCTCTTGAACGACCTCTTGATGCAACGTCGCAAGCAGCGCACTGGCGCGTACGCGCGGCCCGATGACTTCAGCAACGACTAATGAGTGAAGAACTGACGTCCCCGCTCGGGTCACTGACGTACGATCCCGCGCCCGAATCGATCGCCATCGCGCGGTTGCGTCCAACGTATGGGCTCTTTATTGACGGTGAGTTCACTGATCCCAGCACTCACCAGTCCTTCGACACGCTGAATCCGGCGAGCGAAGACGTGCTCGCGCGCGTCTCCCAGGCCTCGGTCGCGGACGTCGATCGGGCGGTCGCCTCGGCCCGCCGGGCCTACGACAAGGTGTGGTCCAAGACCACCGGCGCCGAGCGCGCCAAGTACCTGTTCCGTATCGCTCGACTCATTCAAGAGCGCGCACGTGAACTTGCCGTCGTGGAGTCATTGGATAACGGCAAAGCCATCCGCGAGTCGCGCGACGTCGACATCCCTCTCGCCGCCGCCCACTTCTTCTACTACGCGGGTTGGGCAGACAAACTGGACTTCGCCGGCTTCGGGCCCCATCCAAAACCTTTGGGCGTCGCGGGCCAGATCATCCCCTGGAACTTCCCCCTCCTCATGGCGGCCTGGAAGCTCGCCCCCGCCCTTGCGGCGGGGAACACCTGTGTCCTCAAGCCGGCCGAGACGACGCCCCTGACGGCGCTCGTCCTGGCCGAGATCCTCCAGCAGGCGGAGCTTCCGGCGGGCGTCGTGAACATCGTGACTGGCGACGGCTCAGTGGGCGCGGCGCTGGTGGAGCACCCCGACGTCAACAAGATCGCCTTCACGGGCTCCACCGAGGTCGGTCGTTTGATCCAACGGCGGGTCGCCAGCTCGCACAAGCACCTCACGCTGGAGCTTGGCGGCAAGGGCGCCAACATCGTCTTCGAGGACGCGCCGGTCGACGAGATGATCGAGGGCATCATCGACGGCATCTTCTTCAACCAGGGTCACGTGTGCTGCGCGGGATCGCGCCTACTCGTTCAAGAGTCGATCGCCGACGAGGTGTTGCGTCGGCTCATTCGCCGGGTGGACCAACTTCGCGTGGGTGACCCTTTGGACAAGAACACCGACGTCGGCGCGATCAACTCGGCCGCACAGCTCGCGCGCATCAAGGAACTCACCCAGTACGGCGAGATGGAGGGAGCGACACGCTACACCAGTTCCTGCGTGCTGCCCGAGAAGGGGTACTGGTTCGCTCCGACCGTCTTTGCCGACGTCTCCCAGTCGCACCGCATCGCCCGAGAGGAGATCTTCGGGCCCGTGCTCTCGGTGCTGACCTTCCGCACGCCCGAAGAGGCCGTCGCCAAGGCGAACAACACGAACTACGGACTGGCCTGTGGGGTGTGGAGCGAAAAGGGCAGCCGCACGCTCTGGGTCGCCGAGCGTCTGCGCGCCGGAGTGATCTGGGCCAACACCTACAACCGCTTCGACCCGACGAGCCCCTTTGGCGGGGTGCGCGAGTCGGGGTTCGGTCGCGAGGGTGGACGCCACGGACTGGAGGCGTACCTCAATGTCTGATCGCCTCGACGTTCGAAAGACGTACAAACTCCTGCTCAACGGAGCCTTCCCGCGTTCGGAGTCGGGCCGCAGCTACGAAGTGCTGAGCGCCTCGGGGGAGTTTCTGGCCAACGTCGCTCAAGGCTCACGCAAGGACGTGCGCGATGCGGTAGCTGCGGCGCGCGCCGCCCAGTCCAAGTGGTGGTCCCAGAGCGCGTACAACCGGGGCCAGGTGATCTACCGACTGGCCGAGATGGCCGAGTCGCGTCGCGACGAACTGGCCGAGCATGTGGCACTCGCCGAGGGGCTGAAGTCCAACGCCGCTCACCAGAATGTGGCGCGAGCTATTGACCGGATGGTCTGGTACGCCGGGTGGACCGACAAGGTCGCCCAGATCGTTGGCTCGTCGAATCCGGTTGCCGGCCCGTTCTTCAACTTCTCCGTTCCCGTGCCCAGCGGCGTCGTCGCGGTGCTCTGCGACCAGGAGTCGTCACTCGAAGGATTCGTGGATGCCGTATTACCCGCCATCAGTGTGGGCAACGCCGTGGTCGCGGTGCCCAGCGAGACCCGGCCCACCCCAGCGGTGCTGCTCGGCGAGATGACCGCCACGTCGGACTTTCCCGCCGGAGTGCTCAACATCGTGACCGGATTCACGGGCGAACTGGCCCCGGTGCTCGCTGCGCACGAGGACGTGGACGGCCTGGACCTCGCGGGCGTGGATGTGGGCTTCGGCGACGAGCTCGCGGCGAGTGCGGCCGGCTCGATCAAGCGCGTGCTGCGCCCGAGCGACTCCGGCGATCCGCTGCGTCGACTGCGGGCGTTTCTGGAGACGTCCACCGTCTGGCACACGATCGGTCAGTAGTGTCGAACCCCTACGAACTCGCCGAACTCGCCGCCCAGGAACTGCGCGACGAGAGCGGCGTCGACGCGTACGACGTAGCGGTCGTGCTCGGATCGGGCTGGAAGGAGGGAGCGGTCGCCCTCGGTGAGCCCGACAGTGTGGTCGACACCTCTGCGTTGAGCGGTTTCTTGGCGCCGACCGTCGCCGGTCACCGTGGGCAGATTCTCTCGGTTCGCGTGGAGGGAGCCAACGTTGCCCTGATCGCGGGGCGCGTACACCTCTACGAAGGACATAGCGCGCATGAGGTCGTTCACCCGGTGCGCACCGTGATCGCGGCCGGTGCGCGCACGGTCGTGTTGACCAACGCCGCGGGCGGCTTGGATCCGTCGATTCCACCCGGACGCGTCGTGGTTATTCGCGATCATCTGAACTTCACGTCGACCTCTCCCATGGAGGGGCCGCCCCCACCGGAGGGATATGGCGCACGCTTCGTCGACCTCACCGATCTCTACAGCCGCCGCCTGCGTGAGGCCGTGCTGGATGTTCGCCAGGAACTCAGCGAGGGCGTCTACATGGGCTTTCGCGGTCCCCACTACGAAACGCCCGCCGAGATTGTGATGGCGGGCGCCCTGGGTGCCTCTCTGGTGGGAATGTCTACCGTGCTCGAAGCCATTGCCGCTCGCCACCTCAACGCGGAGGTCCTGGGACTCAGTCTCGTCTCGAACTACGCAGCCGGGGTCGGCGAGGGTGCGTTGAGCCATCAAGAGGTTCTCGAAGCGGGCCAGGACGCCGCCGCCTCACTCGGTGCACTGCTCGCCGACGTACTTCGGGTCCTGTGACGACCGACGAGTTACGTCGCCGATTGGTGGAGTGGATCGCCCTCGATCCTGACCCCGATGATGAAGAGGCACTCGTCGGTCTGCTCAATAATCTCGATGAAGGGCGGGACACTGACGCTTTGGAGCAACTCTTCAGCGCACCGGAGCTGAACTTTGGCACGGCCGGGTTGCGGGGTCCGATGCAGCCAGGCCCGGGAGGCATGAATCGGGCGAACGTGCGCTTCGCGACCTTAGGCGTTCTGGGTTGGATGAAGGAGACCGGACTCGACCCTTCTAAGGGAGTCGTGGTGGGACGCGATGGTCGTCGCAACTCCGAGTCGTTCAACGACGAAGTCGTGCGCGTCCTCCTCGGGGGTGGCGTGCGGGTCTTCGAGATGCCCGGACCGTTACCCACGCCTCTGGTGGCGTACTGCGTGAAGGCGCTCAGCGCCGCGGCCGGCATCATGGTCACCGCGAGTCACAACCCACCCAATGACAACGGCTACAAGCTCTACGCGAGCGACGGCGCACAGATCATTCCGCCCGATGATGAGATCGTCGAGCGACACATGCGTCTCGCCATTACGAATGCCCTGGGCGACCGAGGCGCGCGTGACGTGCTCGACGCTTCGCTCGGGGATCGCTCGAGTTCGCTTCACTCCTACATCGCGGACTCCGTGCTCGGGGACTACCGAGCTCACCTCGCCGAGAGATTTGGCGTTCCCAAGGGCGAGGAGCTCGCCATCACGTATACGCCCCTGCACGGGGTCGGTGGGGTACCCATGACGCAACTCTTCGCCGAGGCCGGCTACGTGAACGTAACGACGGTCGCGGGGCAGTTTGAACCTGACGGTTCGTTTCCCACGTTGCCGTTTCCTAATCCCGAAGAGCCCGGGGCCCTGGATCTGTCAATAGAGACGGCCCGCGCCGCAAACGCCGCCGTCATACTCGCGAACGACCCCGACGCCGATCGACTCGGCGCCGCGATACGGGTGGACGACGACTGGCGAGTGCTGCGCGGCGACGAGATCGGCTGGCTGCTCGCCTCCTCGCTCGTGGAAGGAATACGGGAACGAGGAGAGACGATGGCTACGACCATTGTCTCGTCTACGTTGCTCGAGAAGATGGCCAAAGAGCATGGCGTGCCCTTCGCCACGACGCTCACCGGCTTTAAGTGGCTGGCCCGCGCGGCGGGCGACGGGGTACTGGGCTTCGGGTACGAAGAGGCCCTTGGCTTCGCCGTGGACCCGGGTGTATCGGACAAGGACGGCATGTCCGCCGCGTTGGCGCTCGCGAGGCTGGACTGGGAACTCACCGCTCGCGGTTCGTCCCTGGTGGGTCGACTCGACGAAATCGAAGCGGCCTACGGGGTTCACTTGACCACGCAACTCGCCATTCGCGCCGACGGAGCCGATGGCCTCGCCCAGTTGCGCCAGAAGGTCACCGAGCTGACCGAGCATCCGCCGACTGTCCTTGGTCCGTGCGAAGTCACCGAGTGGGCGGATTTGGGAAAGGGTTTTCGCGGACTGCGCCCGACGGACGGGGTGTGGTTGCAACTCGGCGCGACCGGGCGAGTGGTCGTGCGCCCCTCGGGCACCGAAGCCAAGGTGAAGGCCTATATCGAGATCACCCCGCCACGTGTTGACTCATTGGAGGCGGAGCGCGCTCACGCCCACGAGGTCACCAATGGGGTGCTCGAGAGTCTGCGCGAGCTACTGAGCGTCTGACTCGCGCAGAGCGGCGTAGCCGGGCTTGATCACGGTGTTGATCATGTTGAGGCGAGTGTCGAACTCGTAGAACGCGCTCTTGGCGGCGTTCAAAGTAAGCCACTCCATGTCGGCCAGGTTCCAGCCGAAGACCGCCGCGCACGCCTCGAACTCGCTCGACAGGGTGATTCCGCTCATGAGGCGGTTGTCAGTGTTGACGGTGACGCGAAAGCGTAGTCGCTTGAGAAGGTCGACCGGGTGGTTCGCAATCGAGGCCGCCGCACTCGTGTGGACATTGGAGGTCGGGCATACTTCAAGAGGTATGCGGCGATCGCGAATGTAGTTGGCGAGGCGACCGAGGTGGTAGTGGCCGTCGCTCTCGTGAATGTCGTCAGCAATGCGCACGCCGTGGCCCAGACGCTCGGCGTTGCAGAATTGGACCGCCTCCCAGATCGACGGCAGCCCGAAGGCCTCTCCCGCGTGGATCGTGAGATGGAAGTCCTCGCGCTGGATGAGATGGAAGGCCCGCAGGTGCTTGGTCGGCGGGAATCCATCCTCGGGACCAGCGATGTCGAAGCCGCAGACCCCCTCGTCTCGAAAATCCACGGCCAACTGCGCGATGGTTTCGCTCAGGGCCGCCTGGCGCATGGCCGAGAGGATCGTGCGCACGATGATGCGATGACCCTCGTTGGCTGCTTCCTTGACGCCGAGGGCGAAGCCATCGAGGGCGGCGCGCACAACCTCGTGCAGCGTGAGACCGCCGTCCAAGTGCTGTTCGGGGGCAAATCGCACCTCGGCGTACACGACGCCGTCCCGGGCGAGATCGATCGCACTCTCGGCGGCGACGCGCTCGATCTGTTCGCGCGTCTGCATTAAAGCCGTGGTGTGCGCGAATCCTTCGAGATAGCGCACCAAGTCACCGCCGGACGCGTCCGCGACGAACCAACGGCGCAGCTCCTCGGGATCCTGTGTGGGCAGGGCACGGTAGTCGACCTCGCGCGCCAGTTCGATGACCGTCTCGGGACGCAGTCCGCCGTCGAGATGCTCGTGCAGCAGTACTTTGGGGGCCCGGCGAATGAGCTCGGGCGTGAGGGCGATGCTCGTCATGCTCTAAGGCTATCGACAGGCCTAATCGCGAATGATGGCGACGTCGAAGTCGCGCGCGACGAACGTGTCATCCTCGATGGCGACCGATCCTTCGATCGCGTGACGACCGGCGCTGAGGTGCGCGTCGTCATCGGCGTAGAGATCAAAGAGCGGTTGACCCGCGCTCACGAACTCACCTTCGCGCACGCGACATATCACGCCCGCTCCCGCGCTCACGGAGTCTTCCTTGCGCGCTCGTCCGGCGCCCAGGCGCCAGGCGGCCACGCCGACTTTGAGCGCGTCGACGTCCTGAACGATCCCGGATCGCTCGGCGAGGACCTCCTCGTGCAGGGACGCGGCGCGCAACACCGCGTCGGGGTCACCCCCCTGGGCGGCGATCATCTCGCGGTAGACCGCGTAGGCCGAGCCGTCGTCGAGATGAGAAGCGGGGTTGGCCCGGACGCCGACGAGCTGGCACATGATCGTGGCCAAGTCGACGGTCAGGGAGCGAACATCATCCGGCCCGCCACCGCGCAGCACTTCCACGGATTCGATGACCTCGAGCGCGTTGCCGACCGCTTGACCCAGGGGAGCGTCCATCGGTGTCAGCCTCGCCACCGTTTTGACGTCGTGCTCCAACCCGAGGCGCACCATGGTGTGGGCAAGTGTGGTGGCCGTCTCGCGGTCCTTGATGAAAGCGCCCCGTCCCACCTTCACGTCGAGTACGAGTGCCTCGGTGCCTTCGGCGATCTTCTTGGACATGATGGACGACGAGATCAAGGGGATCGATTCGACCGTCGAGGTCACGTCGCGCAGGGCGTAGAGACGCCGATCCACGGGGGCGAGCGCCACGCCCGCTGCACAGATCACTGCGCCCACGTTTTCGAGTTGCTCGCGAATCTCGACCACGCTGAGTTGCGCGCGCCATCCGGGAATCGACTCGAGTTTGTCGAGCGTGCCGCCGGTGTGACCGAGACCCCGTCCCGAAAGTTGGGGCACCGCCGCTCCGCAGGCGGCCACCAGGGGAGCGAGAATCAGCGAGATCTTGTCGCCCACGCCACCCGTGGAGTGCTTGTCGACGCTCGGACGAGAGAGGTCACGCAGGTTCAGTCGTTCGCCCGAAGCGATCATGCAATCAGTCCACGTGCGCAGCTCGTGGTCGCTAAGTCCGCGAAAGAAGATCGCCATGAGCAGTGCGGCCATCTGCTCTTCGGCGACCTCGTTGGCGTTGTACGCGGCGAGCATCCAGGCGATCATCTCGTCACTGAGTTCACGCCCGTCGCGCTTGGCGGCGATGACATCCAGCACTGAAAAATCGCTCACGGCGTGCGTCGTACTGGCAAGTCGTCGGGACCGAACGCATCCGGGAGCAGTTCGCTGAGTCGCGTGGGCTCGCGTCCTTCACCACTGTCGATGAGCAGGTCGCGTCCGCCGAACTCATAGAGCAGTTGGCGACAGCGTCCGCACGGCGCGATGGGCTGGCCGTCGCCCGCGACGATGCTCGCTGCTACGAGTCGTCCACCCTGGTGGCGGGCGAGATCACTCACGAGCGAACACTCGGCGCACAGGGTCAATCCGTAACTCGCGTTCTCCACATTGGAGCCGCTGATTAGCTCACCGGTCGAGGTCAGAGCCGCCGCGCCGACGCTCACGTGAGAGTAGGGAGCGTAGGAGCGCTGCGTCGCCTCGCGGGCCATGGCGCGCAAGGTATCCCAGTCAATCTCAAGGGAGCCCGTCATGTTTCTCACTGTACACTTTGCGCTCTGTGAACAATTTATCTAGCTCTTCTCTCGTCACGTCCGAAGAAGTTGCAACTGCTCTCAGTGAGAGTCGCGCGGTCGTTGCGTTGGAGACGACGATCATCGTCCAGGGACTGCCCGCTCCGGTGAACCTCGAGGTGGCGCGAGCCTGCGAGGCGGCGGTACGAGCGAGCGGCGCCACTCCGGCCACTATTGGCCTCTTCAACGGTTGCGTTGTCGTGGGGCTGACGATCGATGAGCTGGAGCAGCTCGCCGACCCCGAACGTCACTCGGCGAAACTGTCCGCGCGAGATCTGGGCGTCGCTCTGGCGACGGGTGCCGATGGTGCGACCACCGTCGCGGGCACGATCGCCGTGGCCCAGCGAGCGGGCATCTCGGTCATGGCGACCGGCGGACTCGGCGGCGTGCATCGCGACGCGTCGAGCAGTTTCGATGAATCGGCGGACTTGGCGACTCTGGCGAGGACGTCCGTGCTCGTGGTCGCCTCGGGTGTGAAGTCGATCCTCGATATCGGCGCGACCCTGGAGCGTCTCGACACCCTCGGCGTTCCCGTGGCCGGGTACCAGACCCACCAGTTCCCCGGTTTTTACCGACGAGACAGCGGCTTTGCCCTGGATTGGGCGTTGGCCAGCGCGAATGAGGCCGCCGCCGCGTTCGTGGCTCATCGTCAGTTCTCAACGACCGGCTTCCTGGTCGCGAATCCAGTACCCGAGGGCCACGAGTTGGACCGCGCCCTGCACGATGAGGCCCTGGAGAATGCGCTGTCCGTGGCTCGAGCGACGGGTGTCACCGGCAAAGAGGTGACCCCGACGCTGCTCTCGGAGTTCGCTCGCCACACCCAGGGTCTGAGCGTGCAGGTGAATCGCGAACTCGTCGTAGCCAACTCCGCTCTTGCGGGAGAGATCGCCACGTCCCTCGCGGCGCTGTGACGAGTCGAGTCGTCGTCATCGGCGACATCATGCTCGACGTCGTCGTACGTCCATTGACGGCCCTCGCGCCCACCAGTGACACGGCGTCGCGCATTCGCGTGGGCCGCGGTGGTTCGGCGGCCAGCGTGGCCTTGGCGATCGCGCGCAGCGGTCACGACGTTCGTTTCCTCGGTGCTGCGGGCCGCGACGGATCAGCGGCGCTCGTGCGTGAGGCGTTAGAGCAGGCGGGCGTACCCGTTGATGTGGAGTACGTCGACGTGCCCACCGGCACGGTCGTCTCAGTGGTCGCCGACGACGGGCACCGTGGGATGCTCACGGACCGAGGTGCGAACTCGCACTTAACCGAGTCCTTCGTTCTGGCTGCGCTCGCGTCGCCCTTCGATCACCTCCATCTCTCGGGGTACCTCTTGCTCGACCCCTCAACCCGCGCTGTCGCGGCGTCGGCTCTGGCGCACGCGACCAGCCGGGGATCTACGACCTCACTCGATGTGTGTTCGGTCGCTCCACTCCGCGTGCTGACGCCCAGCGCGTTTCTCGAGTACGCAAAAGGGGCCACGTACCTCTTCGCCAACGAGGAAGAGGCCCTCACGCTGAGCGCGGCCGACGACGTGACGAGCGCGCTCAACCATCTGGCCACGAGATTCGATGAGGTTGTCATCACGCGCGGCGCGAATGGCGCGGTTGGCGCGCGCGGTGAGTTTCGTGCGGACGCGCGTGCCCTGGACGTCGCGGTACTGGACACGACGGGTGCGGGCGACGCCGCGACGGGCGCGTATCTTGGCGCGAGGTTGCACCAAGAGTCGATCGAGGATGCACTCGAAGCCGCGATGGTCGCTGGCGCGCGCGCGGTGGAAGGTCTGGGCGCGAACTAGCCCGGAATGTAGGGCTTGCCGTCGGCGGCGGGCGGACGCACCCGTCCGATGAGTCCCGCGACCACCGCGATAGTGATCAGGTACGGGAACATCTGGAGCACGTAGAGCGAGACCGGCACCTGGTACGTGACGAGTTCGTAGGAGAGGTATACCGAGAGTCCGAAGATGATTGATGCGACGAGCGCACCCGAGGGGCGCCACTTGCCAAAGATCATCGCGGCGAGGGCGATGTAGCCGAGTCCCGAGGTGTAGCCCACCTGGAACTGGCCCTGGGTCGCCATGAACGCAACGCCCCCCAGACCCGCAATCGCGCCACCCAGGACCACGTTGATGTAGCGCAGGCGAATTACGTGGATGCCCACCGTGGCGGCCGCCTGTGGGTGTTCACCCACTGCACGCACGTGCAGGCCGTACTGGGTCTTAAAGAGCGCGAAGGAGACGACGAAGATGAGCACGATCATCGCGTACCAGAAGCCCGACTGATTGAAGAAGACCGGCCCGATGACCGGGATCTTGTAGAGGAACGGGATGGGCAGGTTGGGCGCAGTGTTGCCGGTGTTGAAATTCGGGAACGGCGTGAGCACCTGGAGATTGAGGTACGACGACAGGCTCGAGAGCATGGTGACAAGCACGATGCCCACGATGATCTGGTCGGTCTGATATCGCAGCGAGAAGAACGCGAGCACCAAGCCGATGAGTCCACCAATCACGACTCCCCCCACGGCGGCGTAGAAGAAATTGCTCGTGGTGGAAGCGATCATGCTGCCTAAAAACGCCCCAGCGATGAACTGACCTTCGATGGCGATGTTCACTACACCCGAGCGTTCGCACATGATCGCCGAGAGTGACCCGAACACCAGCACCATGGTCGTGGCACTGGCGCCAACCAACAATGAGGTGACGTTAATGAAGTTGATCGGCGAAGGTCCGGGTCCGCGCGAGGCCCAGATCAGCAACGTAAAGAGGAAGAGCAGCGACACGATCCCGAATCGACCCATGACGAAGCGCTGCGGTCGCCGCCAGAGCACCTCGACGCCGATCAGAATCATGAGCAGCCCGAGGGCGATGTTCGTCCAGTGGGCGTCGAACGTCAGCGCTCCGGTGTGCCAGGGCGCGTTCACGATGCTCAGTGGGTCGAAGGTCAATTGCGAGTGGGACCCCGCGTGGGTCCCCAGGCCGAAGACGAAGAACGAAAACAGCCCGATCACGATCATGATCGCGCCGATGACAGGAGTTCGACGGTTGCGCGCGACCGGTTCGCGAGGCCGCATGGTCTCGGTGAAGTCGTCGACCACGCTCATGAGCCCCACCCCGTGGTCGAGAGGGTGATCATTGACGTAGGCGCCTTCTTCAGTCGGAAGATCTCTTTGACGAGAACCGGTGTCGCCACGAAGAGCACGATGGCTGACTGAATCACCGTGGCGAGGTCCAAGGGAATGCCGGTGAGGGCCTGCATGTTGCGTCCGCCCACGCCGAGGGCCGAAAAGAGAATCGAGGCCCACACGATCCCCATGGGACGGTTGCGCCCGAGCAGCGCAATGGTGATGGCCGTAAAGCCAATGCCCGCGGTCCCGATCAAGAAGCCGCCGTCGATGTAGTGCGTGGTGCTGGCGACCTGCACATAGCCCGCCAGACCCGCGAGGCCCCCCGAGATCAGGAACACGAGGATGACGACCACTTTGGCGTTGATGCCTGACGCGCGCGCGGCCAATGGGTTGGCGCCGGTCACCCGGAAGTCAAAGCCCAGCGACGAGCGATTCAACAGCCACCAGGCAAAGATCACCACGGCTGCCGCCACAAAGACGCCGTAGCTCACGCGCAGGCCCGATTTCGTGCCGAACAGCGGCGAAAGGATTGCCGTGGGGTCGATCGTTCGTCCGATGTCGTTGCTCTGGCCGGGCTGTTGGAACGGGGTCGAGAGCACCGCGTACAACAAGAACGCGTAACACACGTAGTTGAACATGAGCGTCACGATGACCTCATGCGCGCCGGTGTACGCCTTGAGGAACCCCGGTACGGCGCCACAGACCATGCCGCCGATGATCGCGCCGAGGAGCGAGAAGGGCAAGTGAATGAAGGTGGGTAGGTTGATCATCGACCCCACTACGGCACCGGCGATACCGCCAATTACCGCCTGACCGTTGGCACCGATGTTGAACAAGCCGGTCTGGAACGAGATACCGACGGCGATGCTGACAATGATTAGTGGTGTGGCGTACGTGAGAGTCTCGGAGATCGGAGTTAGTGAGCCCGTCCAGTTCTGACCGGTGGTGAGGGAGTGCCAGAAGGACTGGGGATCGACGATCGATCCGGTGAAGATGTCGCGGTAGGCGGCGCCGACATTGTCGAACGTGACGTTGAGCGCGTGGAAAAAGCCGTCCCAATGGTCAAAGATGCCGCGCCACGCGTCAAGGACCACGGGGGTGGTAGTCGCGATGACGATGGCGCCAAAGATGAGTCCGAGCACGATCGCGAGGGCGGCGATGACCAAGGGGTTGGCCGAGGAGTAGCGCTTCCACAGCGACGGCGCGTTCCCGGTTGGCGTGATCTCGGTAGGCGCGATCTCGTCCGTGGTGACGATCTCGTCAGACACCGGCCGACTCCATGGTGGTGCCAGCCATCAAGAGTCCGATGGATTCGCGAGAGATGGAAGGATCGACGACGCCGCTGATGCGGCCTTCGTACATGACTGCGATACGATCTCCCAGCGCGTAGACCTCGTCGAGTTCCGAGCTCACGATGAGCGAGCCCTTGCCGCGGTTGCGGAAGTCGATGATCTGGTGGTGCACGTACTCGATCGATCCGACGTCGAGCCCGCGCGTCGGCTGGGAAGCGACGAGAAAGATGGGATCGCGCGAGAGTTCGCGCGCGACGATGACCTTTTGCTGGTTGCCTCCCGAGAGCGAGCCGGCCGGAGCTTGGGTGGACGTGGTACGGATGTCGAAGTCCTTGACCAACTTTTCCGCGTTGGCGTTCACCGCAGCGAGGTTCCTCGTGCCGTGCTTGGCGAAGGGAGCGCGCCGAGGAGTATTGAGGACGAGATTGTCCGCGACCGACATCGTGAGAACCAAACCGTCGCGTTGGCGGTCTTCGGGAATGTGACCAAGTCCGGCGTCCAGCGCTTGTCGCGGGCTGAGATTGGTGATGTCCTTTCCCTTCAGGTGAATCGTGCCTGATTCGACGCGGCGCATGCCCACGAGAGCCTCGACGAACTCGGTCTGTCCGTTGCCCTGGACGCCCGCAAGAGCCAGGACCTCACCCTCGGCGACGTCGAGTGAGACGTGGTCGACTGCAATCAGGCCTCGATCGTCCAAGACGACGAGGTCGCGAATCTCAAGCGCGTTTGCGCCAGGAGAATACGCCGACTTTTCCACGACGAGCTGGACTTCTCGCCCCACCATCAGGGACGCGAGCTCGGTCTCGGACGCGCTCGGTTCGGCAGTTCCCACGACCTTGCCCAATCGGATCACCGTGATGACGTCGGCGATCGCTTTGACCTCCTTGAGCTTGTGGGTGATGAAGAGGATCGACTTGCCCGCGTCGGCGAGTGAGCGCATGATTGCCATCAGCGCGTCGATCTCCTGGGGAGTGAGAACGGCCGTTGGCTCGTCGAGAATGAGAAGCTCCGCGTCGTGGCTGAGGGCTTTGAGGATTTCGACGCGCTGTTGGAGTCCCACCGGGAGGTTCTCGACGACCGCATTGGGGTCGACTTGGAGCCTGAAGCGCTGAGAGAGATCGCGAATCTCGTCAGTCGCCTTCTTGTAGTTGATGCGATTCAGTGACTTGGTCGGCTCAAAGCCGAGCACCACGTTTTCGGCCACCGTGAAGACCGGAACCAG
This sequence comes from Acidimicrobiales bacterium, assembly GCA_049511155.1. GTDB lineage: Bacteria > Actinomycetota > Acidimicrobiia > Acidimicrobiales > RAAP-2 > RAAP-2. Next base: position 21,147 of record JBEKYI010000006.1, on the reverse strand, counting down.
CATGAAATGTTGGTGCACCATGCCGATGCCGCGACGCACGGCCTCGCCGGAGTCGGCGAACTTGACGACCTCTCCGTCGATGAGGATCTCGCCCTCGTCGGGATGCAGCAATCCAAAGAGCACGTTCATCAGCGTGGACTTGCCGGCGCCATTTTCGCCTAGCAGCGAGTGAATTTGACCGGGCTCGACCTTGAGGCTGATGTGGTCGTTGGCGGTCAGCGATCCGAAGCGCTTGGTAATGCCGCGGAGCTCAAGTTGCATGAGGAATCATCGTATGCCACGACAAAGACCCGGGGAAATTCCCCGGGTCTTTGTCAGTGGCGAGCGACGTGCTCTTTAGCTCGGGGTCGCCGGGTAGCTGTTCGGGTTCACCGAGATGGTGCCCGCGATGATGCCCGCCTTGGCGGCGTTGATCTTGGCCTTGAGCGAAGCGGGGATCGTGACTCCGCCGTACTCCAGCGTCGTGCCGTTGTTCTTCAGCGTGCCGATGTAGGAGCCGGCCTTGAACGTGCCCTTGGCGGCTGACAACACCGCGGCTTCCACGGAAGGCTCTACGCCTTTGGCGACGGTGCCGACGAAGTACTTGCAGTCAGCGGCATCCGACTCACATCCATTGGAGTCGACCCACATCACATAGTGACCCGCGCCAGCGGCCTGGGCCGCCGCAACGGAACCGAGTCCCACCGAACCTGCGACGGGGAAGACGATGTCCGCGCCCTCTGAGAAGAAGGTCGTCGTGTCGGTCTTGCCGGCCGTCTGGTCGGTGAAGTTACCGATGAAGGTGCCCTTACCGTTACAGGTGGTGAGGTTGCAGGAGCCCTTCGCAGGAGTCCAACCCAGGACCTTGACTTTCGCCTTGTACTTCTGGTCGTAGTAGCGAACACCGGCCACATCGCCGTTCATGTACAGGGTGACGGCCGAGAAGTTCTCTCCGCCGTACTCCGCCACGGTGCCGGTCTTGGTCATGCCCGCGGCCAGGATGCCACCGAGGAATCCGGCCTGGTCAGTCTCGTACTGCAGCGCGAGGACATGCGTGCCGGCCTTAACGGCGGGCGCGTCGTCCACGATGGCGAACTTCTGACTCGGGTGCGCGTCCGCGGCGTTCTTCGTCGCCGTGTCCATCAAGAAGCCGACCGTGACGATGATGCCGCACTTTTCCGAGATGAACGTGTTGATGTTCGGCGCGTAGTCCGCTGACGAGGTCGACGATAGGTACGAGGGGACAATGTTGCTGTCTTCCTTCGCGGCGGCCTTCAGGCCGTCCCACGCTGACTCGTTGAACGACTTGTCGTTAATGCCGCCGGTGTCGGTGACGACGCAGGCTTTGAACTTGCCCGCGGCCGAAGCCGTTCCTCCCGTCGTTGCCAATCCCACCGTCAAGGTGCCCAAGATCAATGCGCTTGACCCAGCCACCATGACGAGGCGACGAAATCTCCCCATGAAACTCTCCCTTTTTGTTTGTCAACCTCTAAAGAAGGTTGTCCTCACGTACGGCGCGCTCCCGACTTGGCGACGTCACACTTGTGGATTTGTCAAACGTGACACTAGCGCCGAACCCCCTTGCCATTTGGGGGCAGGGACGCTCATTTTCAGGATTGTGGGGACCAGACCAAAACTTTACGAAGCGCCGGCTCGACCGGTCAGGCGCGGGACGAGGACCGTCAGCGCGAGTGCGAGCAGCGCGATCACCGACGAGATCTCAAAGACACGCTGATAGCCGTCAGTGAGGGCTGCTTTCTCGCTGACGGTGCGCAGAGCCGACGCAGTGCGGTCGGTAGCGACGGTGGCGAGAGCGGCGAGGGCGAGGGATCCCCCCACTTGTCGCGCCGTGTTCAAGACACCCGACGCCAGGCCCGCGTCCGCCCGGTCGACGCCCGAGGTGGCCGACATGGCCAGCGGCGAAAACAGCAGTCCCATGGCGAAGGCGGTGACGAACGAGGGCTCGATCACGTGTCCCCAGAAGCTGCTGTCGGGCTGGATGAGCGAGAGCCAAAAGAAGCCGAGTGCGGCCAGGGTGGCCCCGATCTGCATGAGCGGCCGAACGCCCACCTTGCCGATCAGGCGCGATGAGATTTGGGCACCAACGATGATGGCGATCGCGGGTGCCATGAACGCCAAGCCCGCCCTCACGGGATCGTATCCCAGGACGAGCTGAAAGTAGTACGTGAGGAAGTACCACATCGCAAAGAACACCCCTCCGACCAGCACCATGATCGCGTTGGCCGCCGAGAGTGGACGCGAACGAAAGATGTGGAAGGGCACCAGAGGGTGCGAGGCAACCTTGGCCTCCCAGAAGAAGAACACCGCGATCAAGATCAGCCCGCCTACCAGCCACTCGAGAGTGAAGCCCGAGGTCCAGGCGTGGGTGGTCGTATTCACCACGGCGTAGATCACCGCGGCCAGTCCACCGGTCACAAAGACAGCGCCGGTGACATCAAGCTTGGCCGTGGCGTCACGGTTGCGCATCTCTTGGAGGAAGAGCGCGGCGGTGACGCCCGCAAGGATGCCGAGGGGCACGTTGATGAAGAAGATCCAGCGCCACGAGACCAGGCCCGTGAGAACACCGCCGAGGAGCGCCCCGACCGCGCCACCGGCGCCGGCGACCGCGCTCCACGCGCCAATGGCTTTGGGTAGACGAGGACCGCGGAACGTCGTCACGATAATGGTCAGGGTCGCCGGTGACAGGATGGCCCCGCCGACTCCCTGAATGGCCCGCACCGTGATCATCTCGGTTCCGTTGTGAGCGACGCCTGCACCGATGCTCGCGAGGGTGAAGACCGCCATGCCGACCAGGTAGACGTGTCGGCGTCCGAAGTAGTCGGCAGCCCGTCCTCCCAGAAGCAAGAATCCGGCGAACGTGAGGACGTAGGCGTTGATCACCCACTGCGCGCTGGTTTGGGTGAAGTGAAGGTCGTGACCCATGCGCGGCAACGCGACATTGACGATCGAGACGTCCAGGACGACCATGAACTGCGCAATGCACGCAATCGACAGGATGAGCCAATCAGGAGCGTGCCGCAGCGGCGCCTCGGTGACGAGCGTCTCTTCAGACATCAAGCGAGTGTATGGGGATGATGTGTCGTCGCAGCACGTGTCGTGAACGACTGGTCAGCGAATCGGCCACACTGGATGGATGGTTGCTCAGTACATCTTCACCATGCGAGACCTTCGCCGCTTCTATCCACCCGATCGTGAGGTCCTGCGGGGCATCAACCTCTCCTTCTACCCGGGCGCGAAGATCGGCGTCATCGGTGCTAATGGTTCGGGCAAGACGTCCTTGCTGCGAATCATGGCCGGTCTGGATGACGGTTTTACCGGGGAGGCGCGCCTCACCCCAGGCTTCAGCGTCGGTTACCTGCCCCAGGAGCCCCAGCTCGATCCCACCAAGGACGTGGTGGGTAACGTGGCCGACGGTGTCGCGGAGCAACGCGACCTGCTGATTCGATTCAACGAGGTCTGTGCGGCGATGGCCGACCCTGATGCGGACTTTGACGCCCTGCTCAGCGAGCAGGCGGATCTACAGACCAAGATCGACGCCGCAAACGCCTGGGACCTGGAACGAACCCTCGAGATCGCGATGGACGCGCTACGCGTTCCACCCCCCGACGCCGACGTCACCACCCTGTCCGGTGGGGAACGCCGTCGTGTCGCGCTCTGTCGGCTCTTGTTGTCCAAGCCCGACTTGTTGTTGCTCGACGAACCGACGAACCACCTCGACGCTGAGTCAGTGGCGTGGCTCGAGCGCTTCCTGCAGGAGTACAGCGGCACGGTGGTGGCCATCACCCACGACCGCTATTTCCTCGACAACGCAGCCCAATGGATTCTCGAGCTCGATCGGGGACACGGCATCCCCTGGGAAGGCAACTACTCCTCGTGGCTCGAGCAGAAGCAAGAGCGCCTGGCCGCCGAAGAGAAGGCGGACAGCGCGCGCCGCGCGTCACTTCAGCGAGAACTGGAGTGGATTCGCCTCTCGCCGCGCGCTCGCCAGAGCAAGGGCAAGGCCCGCGTGACCTCGTATAACCAGTTGGTCGCCGAAGCGGAGTCGGCCGACCGGCGAGCGGACAAGTTGGAGATCGCGATACCGCCGGGTCCTCGGTTGGGCGACGTGGTGGTCAACGCCGAGGGTCTGACCAAGGGATTCGACGATCGGCTCCTGATCGAGGACCTCACCTTCCTGCTGCCGCCGGGCGGGATCGTGGGGGTGATCGGTCCCAACGGCGCGGGAAAGACGACGCTCTTTCGCATGATGGTGGGCCAGGAGCAACCCGATGCGGGCACCATCGAGGTCGGCTCGACCGTGCAGTTCGCCTACGTCGATCAGTCGCGCGACACGCTCGACGCCGACGCCACGGTGTTCGATGAGATCAGCGGAGGCCAAGAGCACATGATGATCGGTTCGCGCGAGATTCACGCGCGGGCCTACGTGGCCAGTTTCGGCTTCAAGGGCAGCGACCAGCAGAAGAAGGTGGGTGAGATCAGCGGCGGCGAACGTAACCGCGTCCAACTCGCCAAGGTGTTGCGCAGCGCCGGGAATGTTTTGTTGCTCGACGAACCGACGAACGACCTCGACGTCGACACCCTTCGCGCGCTCGAAGACGGCCTGCTGGACTTTCCGGGATGTGCGGTCGTGATCAGCCACGATCGGTGGTTCCTGGATCGCATCTCGACTCACGTGCTGGCCTTCGAAGACGACGCGGTGGTGCGGTGGTTTGAGGGCAACTTCTCGGACTACGAAGCCGAGCGCCATCGGCGCCTGGGTACCGACGCGGACCAGCCTCACCGCTTGCGCTACAAACCAATTACCCGTTAGCGGACCTAAGGTCTCTCTCGTGGCTAAGGGTACCGACTACCAGACCTACCTGCGTATCAATGACCTCTTGAAACTGCAGATTCCCCTCACCAAGGATGCTCCCGACGAGTTGCTCTTCATCGTCGTGCACCAGTCCTACGAGCTCTGGTTCAAGGTCATGATTGACGAACTCACGCGCTCGGCCGATGTGCTGGCCGCCAATGAACCGTGGCGCGCGATCTCTCACCTGCGACGCACCATCGAGATCGAAAAGCTCCTCCTCACGCATCTGCGCCTTCTTGACACCATGTCGCCCGAGGGCTTTTTGCAGTTCCGTGATCCGCTCGATCCGGCCTCGGGTTTTCAGTCGTGCCAGTATCGTGCCATCGAGTTCTTAAGCGGCGCTGGCGATCCCCAGGCGCTCAGTTTCGACTTCTTCGAAGCCGAACAACGCGCGTGGCTCGCTGAGATTGCTGCGCGACCCAACGTCTGGACCGGCTTTGAGACGTCCCTGCGCGCCTCGACGGAGGCCAAGGACGATGAGTCTCTCTTGGATCTCGTCACTGACCTCTACCGACACCACGACAGCGCAGCGCTCACGTCCCTGCACGCGGTGGCCGAGTTGCTGGTCGATCACGACGAGAACTTTGCTCTCTGGCGCTATCAGCACATGATGATGGCGGCGCGCCAGATCGGTAATCGCCAAGGCACGGGAGGAAGCGCGGGCATGGCCTATCTCGAGACCACCGTGACGCGACGCTTCTACCCCGAACTATGGCAAGTGAGGTCGGTACTGTGACGACCCGAGACGACTGTCTTGCGCGCGACCGTGCCGACACACTCGCGCCACTGCGCGAGCTCTTCACGCTGAACGAGGCTGAGGTGTACCTGGACGGCAATTCGCTCGGTCCGGTCTCTTCTCGGGTGGGCGAGCGCGTTCGCGAAGTCATCGAAGGGCAGTGGGCGACGGGCCTGGTGCGCAATTGGGGTGAGTGGTGGGACTGGCCCACGCGCATCGGCGATCGCGTGGCCCGACTGATCGGGGCCAACGCCGACGAGGTGGTGGTGGCCGACACCCTCACGATCGCCATCGCCAAACTCATGGGCGCCGCTCTCGATCAGCGACCGGATCGACACGTCGTCATCACCGACGCGGCCAACTTTCACTCCGACCTCTACATCATCGAAGAGATGGCGGCACGCTCGAGGCGCCCGATCACGGTCAAGACCATTGATCGCAACGCGCTGGCCGAGTACCTCAATGAGGAGGTGGCGTTGGTGGAGTTCACCCACGTCGACTATCGCACCGGCGAGATGCTCGATCTCGCGGGCATCACCCAGCAAGTGCACGAGGCCGGCGCCCTGATGCTCTGGGACTTCGCGCACTCGACCGGGGCGGTGCCTCTCGACGTGGAAGGGGCCGACGTGGACTTCGCGGCGGGCTGTGGCTACAAGTACCTCAACGGCGGACCGGGCTCACCGGCTTTCATGTACGTGCGATCGAAGTGGCAGGGGGTGGTGAGGAATCCGTTGCCGGGCTGGCTCGGTCACGCTCGACCCTTCGACTTCGAGATGACCTACGAAGCCGCCAAGGGCATTCGTGCCTTTGTCACCTCTTCACCCTCCATCGTGGGGATGGCGGCGCTCGACGGCGCCCTCGATGTCTTTGATCGCACGACGATGGCCGAGCTGCGCCACAAAAGTCTGGCTCTTACGGACCTCTTTATCGAACTGGTGGAGTCGCGGTTGGCGGGCGTCTTTGACGTCGTCACCCCGAGGGAACACGAGCGCCGGGGGAGTCAGGTGGCGCTTCGACACCACGAGGCGTACGGGATCGTCCAGGCGATGATCGCCAGGGGGGTCATTGGCGACTTCCGTGCCCCCGACATCGCGCGCTTCGGCTTCACACCGCTTTATCTGCGCTACGTCGACGTCTACGACGCCGTGGATCGGCTGGTCGAGGTCATGGAGTCGCGCGCCTACGAAGATCCCACGTATCGGGTCCGCAACGCCGTCACCTAAGTCGCACTCTCACCCCACCTGATCAGGTACGTCAGTTTCTCCTTGACTGGGACTTGACAAACGACTGATAACGATATATCGTTATATACATAAATCTATCGAAAGGAGACATTTATGTCACACCGAGAACACTCGGAACACTCGCCCTTCCGGCGAGGCAGAAACGCAGATGGCAGTGAGGCCAACGAGGTCCGCGGAGGCGATCGGCGCCGTCACGGACCGCACCGGGGCGCACACCACGAGGAGGGTCGCGAGAGTGAGTACTCCGAGCGTGGTGGTCGCGGACGGGGACGCGGACGGCGCGGCGACGTGCGCTTCGCCATCTTGACCCTGCTCAACGAGCGGCCGATGCACGGCTACGAGATGATGCAGGAGTTGTCCGAACGCTCGCGAGGGATGTGGCGGCCGAGTCCCGGCTCGCTGTACCCCGCGTTGCAGATGCTCGAGGACCAGGGGTTCGTTCGCTCCGAGACCGCCGAAGGACGTCGTCAGTACACGCTGACCGACGCCGGGCGCGTCGAGCTGAACGCCCGCCCCCGCGCTTTTGCGCCCTGGGAGTCAATCTTGCGCGACGCCGACCAGAATGACGTGGCGTTGCGCGTCGCGATGAAGAACGTCATTGTCGCGGTACACCAAGTCATCGAAGCCGGCACGACCGAGCAGAAGGAAAAGGTTGAGACGTTGCTCAAAGAGCTGCGTCGTCAGATGTACCTGATGCTCGCGGAGTCGCTTGCTCCGCGCGAGGACGACACGCCCAACGCCTAAGGCGATCTGCGTGAGGCCCGGGCCCGCAAGGGTCCGGGCCTCTTTTAGATTTGTCGGCGACGGATGCCGCGCCAGGCGAAACGCACAGCGAGCGTAAGCACACCAAGGGCGAGAAGGGCGAAAAGCACGGGTCCAATGAGTCGAATCAGCCACTCAAACCCGGTTACGAATCCACTCACGCTGTCGTGAAAGGCCTTGTTGAGGCCAGAGCGCTTGGTCGACGGAGCGTGGTGCGCGGGTGTTGCGACATGCACAGTGAGGCTGGCGTACGTCGTTTGGTGGTTGAGGACATTGAGTTGTCCCTGTTCCTGCTCGATCTGGCTCTGAATCTGGTTGATCTGATTCTGGACGGCGAGAATCGCACTGATCGTGGTGGCGCGAGTCATGATCGAGAGGTATTGGTTCAACGAAACCTGGAGCGCGTGGATGCGTGCCTGATAGTTGACGTACTCGCTCGTGACATTGTTCGAGTTGGTTGACAGCGAGGTCGTACGCCCCACCCCTTGAACCTGAGAGACGAGGTGGTGAAAGGACGATTGGGGCACCTCGAGGACGATGTAGGCAGTTGTGAAGGAGCGCGGCACCCGCGAGCCGGTGGCGGCTTGGCTGCTCTCGACGTACCCGTGATCACGCTGGGCGAGGGCGCTCAGTTTGGTGAGCGCGGTGTCGATGTGGTTCTTCGCTACCGTGATCGCGATCGTGCCCGTCGACTCGATGCGCTGGGGGGTCACCGTCTTCTCGCTGGACTGTGCTCCTGAGGACGTTATTCCCGGCGGGGTGAGCGCGTTTCCGACGCTGAGGTTCGTTGTGCCGGGCGATGCAAAGCCCGAACCGCTCAGCGTCACGGGAGGCACCTTGCCGTGCACGGTCTTCAGGGGTGCTGCGTTCTGGTGGAGCGCGAGTGGCACACCGACCGCTAGCGCAATGACCAGAGCCGCGGCGCCCATCATGGTGCGCCGAGCGCGGCTCGGCTCGCGCACGAGTCGCGTCACCCGAGACTCGGACTCGTCGTCGTCTCGAATCTCTGCGAAGAGACTTTGCGCCGCGTCACTCGAGACGGCCAGCGTGTCGGCGGTGTCGCGTAACGCTCTGCGCAGCGTGTCTTCATCAATCATGGTCATCCGGTCACCTCATCGTCGAAAGAGTGCGAAGCGTGGTCTCGCAGGGCGGCGTGTTCGCCGAGCCGTCGGCGAGCTTCATTGAGTCGCGACTTCACGGTGCCGGGTTTGCGCGCGATGGCGATCGCAATCTCGCGTTCGCTGAGGTCGGCAAAGTAGCGAAGCACGATCACCACGCGCAGGTGCACCGGTAGGTCTTTGAGCGCACACGTAATGTCGTTGACCACGGCGAACCGCTCGCTCGCGTCCTCGAGGTTGGCGGTGACGTCGAGATCGTGGTCCGCAGCACTGTGGAGTCGGCGGGGTATGTCGCGGCGAAGTTTCGAGTTGCAGGTGTTGACTACGACCCGATAGAGCCACGCTCGCACGCTCGATTCCTGGGCGATCGAGTGTCGAAACTTCCAGGCTCGAAGGAAGGCCTCCTGGACGGCGTCTTCGGCGTCGGAACGGTTCCCCAGGATCAGATATGCGGTGCGAACCGATTGGGGGTAACTCTCTTCTAGCAACGCGGCGAGGTCGCTCACGTCGTTAGCCTGACACGCAGAGGGATCGGCCGAACAGAGAAGGGAACGCCCATACTTATACAGACGCCCCAGCGCCCCCAAAGGTTCGCGGAGTTTTTCGCGGGAAATGGCCAGCGGTGAGCGACCCGAAGGCCGCGGCCCCGCCGACGTGGCCCTTTCGGCGGAGTGTGCGTCTGGCGGGAGACGCCGTGCGCGATTTCACCTTCACCCCCATCGCCAAACACTGGGTAACGCTCAGCGTCGAGGGCAGCGAGAATCTCGACGATCTGACTTCAAGCGCACTGTTCATCTTCAATCACAGCGATGACTTCGACGTGCCGGTCGTGTACGCCGCGATGCCGGCGAAGATTCGTCGGCGTCTGTCGGTGGCGACGGGCTCCAACATCATGGACGAACACCCCATCCTCGCCTTCATTACTCGACTCGTTTACGCGGGTTTTTCGTTTGCGCGCCAGCCTCCCTTTCGACCGAGCTTGCGCTACGTGGGAGAACTCGTGGCGTCAGGACGCCACATACTGCTGGCACCCGAAGGTCAACTCAGCGAGGACGGCGAGTTGGGCGAGTTCAAAGACGGCATCGGCATGCTGGCGATCAAGCTCGGGGTGCCCGTTATCCCCATGAGAATCGATGGGTTGTATGGCACGGTGCCGATGCACTCTGCGTGGCCCAAGCGCCACTCCAACGTGACGGTGCACATCGGCGCACCGATGCACTTTGGGCGAGGGGACAAGTACCGCGACGTGACGCTCGCCCTACGCAACGCGGTTTTGAGTCTGTAGTTACTTGCGATACGAGAAGAAGCCCTCGCCGGACTTTCGACCGAGCAGTCCTGCCGCGGTCATGCGCGAGAGCAGCGGTGGCGGTGCGAGGTGGGGCTCCTTGAACTCGTCGTAGAGCGACTGCGCGACGGCGAGGGTGGTGTCGAGACCGATGAGGTCCGTGAGCGCCAGAGGTCCCATGGGGTGCGCGCAGCCCTCGACCATTCCGATGTCGATGTCCTCGGCGCTGGCGTACCCGGCTTCAACCATGCGAATCGCCGAGAGCAAGTACGGAATGAGCAGCGCGTTCACCACGAAGCCAGCCCGGTCGGGGGCGGTGATCACCTTCTTGCCGAGGACGTCTCTGGCGTACTCGATGGTGCGCGCGGTCGTCTCAGGGCTCGTGCGCAACGATGAGATCACTTCGACGAGGCGCAGCACCGGTACAGGGTTGAAGAAGTGCATCCCGACGACCTGCTGCGGGCGCTTCGTCGCCATGGCCACCGTAATGATGGGGATCGAGGACGTGTTGGTGGCCAGGATGGCGTTTGGATCAGCGACCGCCTCGTCGATTCGGCGAAAGACGTCGAGCTTGAGGGCCTCGTTTTCGGCAATCGCCTCGATGACCATCTCTCGATCGGCGAGGTCGGCGATGTTGGTGGTGAACGTGAGGTTGCCCTGGATCCCCGCGGCGTCCTCGTCGGTCATCTTCGCCGACGAGACGGCGCGAGCCAGTGATCGGTCGATCCGCTCTCGGCCACGGGCGAGTGCGTCGTCGTCGGATTCGATCACGATGACCTGGGCGCCGGTACCAGCCGTGACCTCCGCGATGCCCGATCCCATGAGCCCGCAGCCCACTACGCCAATACGTTTCACTTGGTCCTCCTGGGTGCGTGAGTCGATTCGCGGTTGAGTTTAGGACCGTGGTGGCACCAATTTTCCCTGAAGGTCCGCTGACTACGATGGTCGAGGCAGCTCGCATCTCATGAAGGAGTTCATTGATGGACACGGTCAATGTCATTGTGGAGATCCCGCGGTTCAGTCAGAACAAGTACGAATACGACCACGAGACGCACACGATCAAACTCGACCGCCACCTTCTGGTGGCGATGGGGTACCCGGCCGAATATGGGTTCATCCCCGACACGCTGGGCGGTGACGGCGACCCCCTCGACGCGCTCGTCATCACGGAGTTCCCCACATTTCCCGGTTGCCTCATCGAAACCAAGATTCTTGGCGTGTGCAACATGACCGATGAGAACGGCCGCGACGAGAAGCTCATTGCCGTGCCGTCCTACGACAAGAAGTGGAAGTCGGCCAACGATATCGGTGACGTTCCGGCTGAGATACTCGAGCGGATTCGCCACTTCTTCACGGTGTACAAGGACCTCGACGAAGGAAAGTGGGTCAAGGTGGAGAACTACGCCGGGCGCGACGAGGCTCTTCAAGTGCTCCAGGATGCGCGCGAACGGTACGTGAAGTAAGCGTCAGCGACATCATCACCGATTTTCGAAGGACCATTTGTTTGTGAAGGCTGAACAGTTTCCCGCGTTTCTCCGACCCGTACTGCGCACATTCCATATCGACTTCGAAGGACCTCCGCCGCCGTCTCCGCTACGGCTTTTGGTGGCGTCGCTCGTCGCGTTAGCGGGTTCCCTGCTCGCGGACTGGCTCCTGGTAAAGCTCGGCGTGCACGTGTTTCCCTCCACCCGCGGATTCGTCCACTTTCAGTTCGGCGACTACGCGAAGTTGACGACGATCGGTGTGGTGATCGCATGCGCCGGTTGGCCGTTGTGCAGTGCCGTTTCCTCCCAGCCCCGTCGTCTCTACCTGCAGGCCGCGATCGTGATCACCATTGTTCTCTTCGCGCCAGACGCCTACATCTGGCACAACGGGGCATCGGGCGAGGCGGTCTTCGTGCTCATCTGGTTGCATATCGCCATCGCGATCATCACGTACAACTCACTGGTCCGCCTGGCGCCGGTGGGTGAAAGCGCCTCGCGAGCACGTCACGCGCGCTGATAAGTAGACACGTGTTCCGCGTCGAAGTGACAGACTCGTCTCGTGCAGGCACGCTCGACGGGAATGTGGTGGGGAACCTCGATCGAGTCTCCAGACCCCGCGGCCCTCGGACGTTTCTATTCGCAGTTGCTGGAGTGGCCGATCGTCCATGAGGAGCCGGGAACCACCATCGTGTCGGCGCCCGAAGGACCCATCTATCTCGTCTTCCAAGGTGCGTCCGGATACCAGCCCCCGGTATGGCCGCCGGAAAGTGGAGAGCAGCGACCGATGATGCACTTTGATTTTCAGGTAGGGGACCTTGATGCGGCTCTCGGCGAGGCGCTCGCGCTGGGAGCAACGATCGCGCTCGAGCAACCTAATCCAAATGTTCGCGTCCTGTTCGATCCGGCGGGCCATCCCTTCTGTCTCTGTCGTGAACAGGAATAAGGGCCAACGACGCCATCGTTTCGTCGTCGGTTCGGTTGGAATTAATTGTGAATCCTTCCGGTCCCCAGATCACTGGTCACCAAATCTTCGATCGGAAGGGCATTGAACGCCGAAGCTGCCGTAGGTTGAAGGTGATGGGCACGACGCCGTGCCCTTGAGGAGCGTGGACATGGAGATCATTCGGAATCCCGATGGCAGTTTGGTCGTACCGATTCCCGAAGGGCGACATCCCGATGCGGCTGACGCTGAGGGAGAGTCCAATGAGAACGGTGCCCCAGAACCGACGTCGCGAGTGCTGCATCCTGGTGAGGGTGGGTACAACGAGGCCCTGGCCGAGTGGGATCATCAACAAAATCCCGATCGCGAACCCGCCGTCTCGACGGCGAGCGGGCGAGAAGAAGCGATGATCGTGGTGCACCACGTAGCCGAGTCACCCGACCACGACGTCGCCGGTGCTCTTAAGGATGTTCACGACTCCGAAGCGAGCGGCGAAGCGTTGCGTCACGTTTTGATCGGGGGAACCCACTCGGTCGAAGCGTTCTCGGAAGAAGTGGCGGAGGCCGAAGGCGGCGAACCACTACCAGCGCACAAGATGACCAAGATCATCGGTGAAGTGTTGGCCGAGCTCGACAAGTAGCGAATCGAAAGCGGGACAGCACGGGAGTTACTGGTATTATCTAGTACTTCCATTGGAATTGAGTGATTCTCGCGGACTGCCCCGACCGCCGTAGAAACGCTCTCCTGTAGACCCCGCGACGAGAGAGAACATGTCCACGGCACTTGTCACTTCCCCGTCGACATCTCGCTCTCGCTGGCACCGAATTCGTTCGCGCGCTGTTGGCGGCCTCTTTGTGGGTGGCGGCGGAGCCCTCATCGTCGCCTACCTCTCACTGATCGTCCTCATTCCCATCGCTGCGTTGGTGTGCCACGGCCTCACGCTGAATGTGTCGACCAACGGCGCTGGGGCGGAGTTCTGGCGCTGGCACGTGTCGGTGGGTTGGCGCGCGTTCTGGGACGCGATCACCGCGCCCGGAGCCGAGGAGGCAACGTTCTTGTCGCTGTGGCTCTCCCTGGCGGTCGCCTCCATCAACTCGGTCATGGGTCTGGCGATCGCCTGGGTTCTCGTGCGCGACAAGTTCGTGGGCAAGGGCTTGGTGGAGTCGGCCATTGACCTGCCCTTCGCCTTACCCACCATCGTCGCGGGCGTCGTGCTGCTGGCCATCTACGGCGTCGACAGTCCCATCCACGTCGATCTCTTTGAAACCTGGATGGGCCTGATGGTCGCACTCCTCTTCGTCACGCTGCCCTTTTCGGTACGCGCCGTCCAGCCAGTGCTGGCGTCACTTGACCTCGAGAGCGAGTCGGCCGCGCGCACGCTGGGCGCCGGGAACGTGCGCATCTTTTTCACCGTGGTCTTGCCCTCAATCTGGCCGGCAGTGCTCGGTGGGTTCGGCCTGGCCTTCGCCCGAGCGATTGGCGAGTTCGGCTCGATCTCGCTGATCGCGGGTGGTCTTGGACGCACGACAACCGCGTCGTACTACGTCTTTAACCTCACACAGGGATTCCTCTGGACTGACGCCGCGGCGGTCTCGACTGCGCTGCTCGTTCTGAGTTTGGTCGTCTTGGTCACGACCAGCGTGTTCGCCCATCACTTCGCCAAGAGGATGAACTAGTGGCGACTCGTCGCTGGCCCCTGCGTGCGGTCGTCCTTACGTACCTCGCCGTCCTTCTCGGACTACCCCTCGTGTTCATGGTCTACAAAGCGTTTCAACACGGCTTCGGGGCGTTTTGGGACCAACTGACCCAACCGGGTGCCATGGGCGCGCTCAAGCTGTCAGTGGAGATCGCGGCCATCGCGGTGCCGATCAACACGCTCGTTGGGGTGGGCGCGGCCATGTTGATCGCTCGTCATAAGTTCTGGGGCAAGCGAGCCTTCGACACCGTCTTTGACGTGCCGGTCGCGGTCTCTCCGGTGATCTTGGGCATCGCCCTGATCCTGGCCTACTCGCGCATTGGTTGGTTCGGCGGCCCGCTGCTGCGAGCGGGCATCATGGTGCTCTTTTCCCCGCTGGGACTAGTGCTCGCCACGATGGCGGTCTCGTTGCCCTACGTGCTGCGCTCGATCGTGCCGGTCTTGCTGGAAGTGGGAACCGAGCAAGAAGACGCCGCGCGTACCCTGGGCGCGGGTCGTCTTCGAGCGTTCTTCTCGGTCACCCTGCCTTCGATACGTTGGGCCGTCGCCTACGGCGTCACGCTCACCATCGCGCGAACCCTGGGGGAGTTCGGCGCCGTGCTGGTGGTGTCGGGAAACATCTCGGGCCGCACCCAGACCTTTCCCATTTTTATCTACGACGACTGGGACCAGCGCTTCGATACGTTGGGCGCCTACGCAGGCGCACTGTTACTTGCGCTGATCTCGATGGCCGTCTTGTTGATTCTCGCCCTGCTACGAAAGAGAGAGAGGAGACTCCGTGTCGATCTCGCTTAACGGACTCACCAAGCGCTACGGCGCCACAACCGCCGTGGCGGATGTCAGCGCCGAGATTCCCCACGGCTCTCTCACCGCGATCCTCGGTCCCTCGGGCTCGGGCAAGTCGACGCTGCTCAAATTGATCAGCGGCCTGGAGGAGCCTGACGCCGGACGGGTGGTAATCGACGGCGAGGACGTGACCGACGTCGATGCTCGCCATCGCGACATCGGCTTTTGCTTTCAGAACTACGCGCCGTTTCGCCACATGAATGTGGCCAAGAACGTCGGCTTTGGGCTTAAGGTTCGCAAGCGCAGTGCCGCCGAGATCAACGCGCGGGTCACCGAGCTCCTCGCGCTGGTGAAGCTGGAAGACAAGGCGGAGCGCTATCCCTCCCAGCTCTCCGGCGGTGAGCGCCAGCGCATGGCCCTCGCACGCGCTCTCGCCATAGAGCCGCGCGTTCTCCTACTTGACGAGCCGTTCGGTGCGCTAGATGCCGTAGTGCGACAAGAGCTTCGACAGTGGGTGAAGGTCCTCCACGAGCAGATTCATGTCACGACCGTGCTGGTGACTCACGACCAGCAAGAAGCGATGGAAGTGGCCGACCAGCTCATCGTGATGCGCGCCGGCCACGTGATCCAGTCGGGAAATCCGCTCGCCCTCTACGAGAGCCCCTCGACCGACTTCGTTCACGAGTTCTTGGGGCCATCGACCGTATTTGAGGGAGTCGTCACGCGACCCCACGACCTGGAACTGGTCTCGGTCTACGACGGCACGATGAAGGGACGCATCACCTCGATCGTGTCGCTCGGCTTCGAGGCCCAGGTCACCGTCGAACTCGATGATCATTCGACCACCTGGGTGCAACTGAGTCGTAACGAGCTCTCCCAGATGGGACTACGCGTGGCGCTGTTAGTCGGCGTTCGCCGGCGCGCCGACATCGACAGCTAGCGCCCGTGTCGCAGTGGCACCGCTGGTGCCGCGCAGCCACGAGGTGATCGCTGCGAACGCGCACAGGATCGCGGCGAAGTCCAGGGCGGGATGCAGACCCGACACGAAGGCCTTCTCAATGATCTGGGGGAAGAACTTGCGCCCGAGGATGGCGGTTCGCGACGAGGCGGGCAGCGAACTAAGGACATGCGCGCCGAGCAAGTGCGCCATCGGGTTATAGCCGAGGAACGACGCGAAGAGCGTGGAGACCGGCGGCAACGACGCGACGTGGTGCGCGACGGCGCTCGAAACGCCTTCGTTGGTGAGACCTACGTAGAGCGCGTGGGGCAGGGTGCGCGAGAGTCCGATAATCATCAGCGTGAAGAAGATGCCAATGGACAGCACCTGGCCGGAGTTTTGGAAGGTGGAGTTCATGCCCGAGCCGACACCGCGGTGCTCGGCGGGCAGGGCGTTCATGATGCTCGCGCGATTGGGCGCGGCGAACATCCCCATCGAGACTCCGTTCAAGAACAAGAGCAAGCCAAAGACCGGGTAGGAGAAGTTCGCCGGGAGGAACTGCAACAAGAAGAACGAGATAGTCGCTCCCGCCATACCGCCCACAGTGAAAGGCCGAGCCCCGTACTTATCCGAGAGCCAACCGCAGAGCGGTCCGGCGACGAGGAACCCACCGGTGAGCGGTAGCAGGGCAATGCCGGCCCACAGAGGAGTGTTGGAGAAGTTGTAGCCGTGCAGTGGCAGCCAGATGCCCTGGAGCCAGATGACCATCGTGAACATCAGACCGCCCCGGCCGATGGCGGAGAACAAGGTGGAGACGCTGCCCGTGGTGAATGCTCGAATGCGAAACAGGCTGAGTCGAAACATCGGATCGGGTGAGCGCATCTCGATGCGCGCGAAGACGAACAGCGTCGCCACGCCCACTACCATGCACGACAGCACGAAGGGACTGGTCCAACCCATCACGTGGCCGCCGTAGGGCTGGATGCCGTACGTGATGCCGACCATCAGGGCGACCAGACCCAAGGCGAAGGTGAGATTGCCGCTCCAGTCGACGTGGGTGTCGCGGCGAGTGGGTACCTCCTTTAGTTTCATGTACGACCAAATGCTGCCAAAGACGCCAATCGGCACCGAGATGATGAAGACGAGGCGCCACTCGATGGGTCCGAGCAGGCCGCCCAGGATCAGGCCGATGAAGGAACCGGCGATGGCCGCAATCTGGTTGATGCCCACCGCCATGCCCCGCTCGTTCGCGGGAAAGGCGTCGGTCAAGATGGCGGTGGAGTTCGCGATCAAGAAGGCCGCCCCGACACCCTGGAAGAGACGCATGATCACGAGCCAGAGTCCGGCCGCCGTGCCGGTCATCCACGTGATCGAGAGCATGAGCGAGAAGAACGTGTAAATGACAAATCCCATGTTGTACATGCGCACCCGACCGAGCATGTCGCCGAGACGTCCCAGGCTCACTACCAACACTGCGGTGACGATCATGAAGCCGAGAATCATCCACAAGAGATAGAAGGTGTTCCCCGGCTGCAGGGGATTCATGTGGATGCCCTTGAAGATGTCGGGCAGGGCGATGAGCACGATCGACGTGTCGATCATGGCCATCAACATGCCTAGCGTCGTGTTGGAGAGCACGACCCACTTGTAGCGATCGGGTTTGGCGCTCGGCGCGCTCGTGGTGGGTCTCGTCGCGACGCTCACGAGGCGAGGTCGCTCAACAGCCCCTCAGGTACCGAATCGAGACTCGTCAGTATCGCCTGGGCGAGAGCGCGCGCACTGTCGGCGTCCATCTCCACAGCGGCCCGGGCGGAGGGGCCGCTCGCGGGATTGAGAAAGTCGATCATCAGTGCGTGTCCCGCCGCGAAGTGGACCGGGTGGTCGACGTAGACCATGGCGCGTGTCATAGGCGTCCAACCATCGGCCGTCTTGGCACTGGCGTGAACGTCGAAAAGCTCAGTTTGGTAGGTGCACACGGTGACTCCTCAGGCGATCGTGCGGTCGAGAAAGCTGAAGATGTCCTTCCAACCTTCGACGGCGGCCTCGGGGCGAAAGCTCACCCGGTCCACCATGAAGAACGCATGACCCGCGCCCTCGAAGGTTCGAAACGTGAAGTCCTTGCCGGCGGCGGTTAGCGCGTCGGCGAGCATCTGGGTCTGCTCGGGTGAGGGGAACTGGTCCTCGGCGCCGAAGAGACCCAGGAGGGGAGCCTGGAGCTGGTCGACCTCGCCGATGAGGGACTTCACCTTGAGGGGAAACTCAGCCGGGGGATCAATCGACACGAAGGCGCCGTAGCAATCGATAACCGCATTGACGGGCAGGCGCAGGCCCACCAGGAATGCCTGGCGCCCGCCTGAGCAATATCCGATCACGCCGACCTTGCCGTTCGAGATCGGGAGCGACTTGAGGTAGTCCATTGCGCCCTTCGCGTCACCCACGAGCTGTTCGTCGGGTACGCCGCCGAGGCTGCGTTGGGTGGCCGCCGCGTCGTCGGGACTGGCACCGGGAGCGATGCGGTAGTACAGGTTCGGAACGAGAGCGGCGTATCCGTTGGCGGCGAACTTGCGCGCGATCTCTTTGGTGCCCTCGTCGTAGCCGGGCATGTGGTGGATGATGATCATCGAGCCCACACGATCGACGTCGGTGGGAACGGCGAGGTAAGCCTCGATCTCATCGCCGTTGAATCCGGTGATGGAGATCGTGTCGGCGCGAAGATTGTGCGTCACGTGGATCCTTTCATTTTGTATCCGAGGGACGACCTCGACGGAGGGGCTCTACGGAATTAGTTACTTAAAGTAACCATATTGCTAATATTAGCGCAGTGGCCAAGCGCAATCTCTCCTCGGTGAACGGCACGACGCTCGAGCGCGAGTGGGGTCGCCTGCGCCGCGGTCAAGTCATGCAACAGGTCCGCGCACTGAGTACATCAACGCACACCCCCTTGGAGGTCGAACTGCTGCGAACGATCGTGGAAGCGGGAGAGATACGCGCGTCAGACCTCGCGAGCCAGCTGTTCGTGACCAAGACGTCGATCAGTCGCTACGTAAAGGGCATGTTGGACGAGGGTCTACTCAAGCAACGCCCCGATCCGAGCGACGGGCGCGCGACGCTGTTGTCGGTGTCGACGTCAGGCAGACGGGAGTTCGAAGAGCGCGAGGCCAGGCGCAGCGCGTTACTGCACGAACTTTGCCGAGACTGGACCATCGACGAAGTTCGTCAGCTCACCGTCTTGCTTCAGCGTCTCAACGACGGCGTCCACGAGACGCTCAGGCGATCGGCACAGCGCTAACTTCGGTTTCATCGTTCACCATCGACCGGCGATCGGCCGTTCCCGTGAAGTAGGCGATTCCTCCCGAGACCAAGAGCAACGTGCCCGAGACCGTGAGGGCGAGGTTCATGCCATGGGTGAACGCCCCGTAGGCCGCGCGCACGACTTCGTTGATCAAGTGGCGCACGTAGCCGCTGCTGTGTTTCTCCTCCGCGCTGGCCTGCGAGGCGGCCGTACCGGTGATGACCGCGTTGATGATCTCGTGCTGAAAACTCTTGGGGACTCCGAGTGCAGCAAGTTTGTGCGTCAGATTGACCGTCAACTGACCGTTCACGATGGAGCCGAGCACGGCCACGCCCGTGACCGCGCCGAGTTCGCGACTGGTGTTGATCGTCGAAGCGGCCATGCCCGAGTTTGCGGCCGGCATGCTGATCAGAGCCGTCGCATTGACCGGCACCACGATGATGCCAAAGCCGATGCCCGCGAGACCCATTGTCCAGCCCAGTGTGGTGAGACCGGCGTGGGGTCCAATGGCGACATCAGTGAGCAGTACCCCCGCGCCGGCCAGCACACAGCCCAACGTCATCGGAAGACGAGAGCCCACCCGACCAACCCAGCGACCGGTGAACAGCGAGGCTGCGACCATGCCACCCAATAGCGGCAGAAAGTCGACGGCGAGTGTGTAGGCGCTCACGGCGGCGACAACCTCGAGGTAGAGCGCGACGAAGAAGAAGATCGAGAAGATGGCGAAGTAACTGGTAAAGGCGATCACCGTCGAGCCCGCGAAGGCGCGGTTGGTTACCCAGCGCACGTTCAACATCGGGTCCTTCGTGCGTGACTCGACGACGAAGTAGGTGAGGAAGCTCAGCCCCGCGATGGAGTAGAGCGAGAGCACGCTCGAGGAGTAATAACCCCAGGTCTCACCGGCGATCGTGGCGAACGTGGCACACCCCAGGGCGATCGCGGCGAGAATGAAGCCCAGTCCGTCAATCCGGCGGCGAACGTCATTGACGCTCTCGGGTAGGGCGATGGATCCCACCACCAGGACAATGCCGCCGAAGATGAAGTTGAACCAAAAGACCGAACGCCAGGTCCACAGTCCGACGAGAATGCCGCCGATGACCGGACCCAGGGCCAGGGCCAGGCCCGACACCGCAGCCCACGCGCCCAGGGCCCGCGCCCGCAGGCGCCGATCGGGATAAATGTGGCGGATCATTGAGAGGGTGCTCGGCTCGGATCCGGCCGCGCCGACGCCCATGATGATGCGCCCGATGATCAATTGGGTGGGAGTGTCGGAAAACGCGCAGACGACCGACCCACAGCAGAAGATCGCCACACCGATCAACATGATGCGTTTGCGTCCGAAGTTGTCGCCGAGCGAGCCACAGATCAGCATCAAACTGGCGAAGGCCAGCGCGTAGCCGCCCACCACCCACTGAAGCTCGGAGACGCCCGCGTGCAATTTGGACTGAACGCTCGTCAGAACCGCACTGGCGATGGTGTTGTCGAGAAACGTCAGGAAGAGAATGGCGAGAAGGGTCGCAAAACTGAAATGCGCCTTCAGCTGATGCACGAGGGTGGTGCGGCGCCGCTCGAGAGAGCTAGCGAGCGCGGTCGTAGCGCCGTTGTGCTCCATGTGCCCCTTCCACACGATGACGTTGTTCGAACTGTGAAGCCTGTACGACGTGGCCGAGAGCGTACGGGAGAGCCCTCGGCTTCAAACTATTTCTTGGCGGGCGCCTTGAACGCGATAGGAAACACCGCTGAGTCTCCGCCCGTCTCGTTGCCGGCGCTGACCGCGCAGTTCTTCAGGTTAGAGGCCTTCGTTCCGCAAAGTTGCTTTGCATTACTGCCAATTTTTCCCGTCGCAACTTTGAAGGAGGACGAAGGAAGGTCGCCAGACTTTGTAATGGTGACCATTACGAGATTCGAAATGGTGCACCCCGACTCGCCTTTTGCCTTGACGATGCACTCTACGATGAAAACTGTGTCGCCGGGTTTGAATCCCGAGCCCGAGACTTTGACTTTTTCGCCGTTGT
>JBEKYI010000005.1:0-41661 GCA_049511155.1 Acidimicrobiales bacterium | reverse complement strand
GAGACCATCATCAGACCAAAGAGCACGGCCCAGCCAATCGAGCGCCACCGGGTCGGCTCATCGACGGCTCCGTAGGTCGAAAAGAAAGTGTCAAGGTGGGCAAAGGGCAGCGTCAACAAGCCGCCCGCGAGGTCCGTGGCGGGGTCGCCGGCGCAGAGGTCCCCAAAGTCAACGACGCCGACGAGCTCGGCTTCGTGAAAGATCATGTTGCCCGGGTGAAAGTCACCATGGATCCACCGAGGGGCGTCGGCCCACGGCGGTGCGGCGCAGGCCCGCTGCCATAGTTGGAGAGTCTCGTCGATATCAACTTCGCCCCCCAGTTCCCAGATTCGGCGCTCGGCGTCAGCGCTGCGCTGGTTGAGTGAGACGCTGCGCCAGGGGTTGATCGGGGCGTCGCTCGGCGTATCGGTGTGCAGTTCAAGCAGAAATGTGGCCATCGTGCGTGCCACAGGTCCATCGGCGGCGAGGTCAATCTCGTCGCCCGGTTCTCCGTCGATCCAATGGCCGATCAGCCAGGGCCAGGCGAAGCGCTCGCTCGGAGCCCCCGCCAGCAAGGGGGCGGGCGTTCGCAAGCTGAGGCGCGAGGCGAGAGGATTCAACCAGGCGATTTCGTTCTCCATCGGAACGACGGCCGCCGCGCGTCGCGGCAGGCGAACAACGAGGTCGTCTCCCAGTCGCCACAGGAAGTTGTCAAATCCCTCGCCGATGTGCCAACACTCGTGATCGGCGATCTCAGGAAACTGCGCGCGCACCAGATCTCGCACGAGCGATTCGTCAACGTACATCTCGGCGTGGGGCCAACTCACGTCGTAAAAACTACGGTGTCCCAGCCGGTGGTGCTGGCGCCGGGTCTAGGCACGTGGCGTCGGTGTCGGAAGGAGTTCCCAGACGCTGCAATTTCCCACCGTCATCATCTCAAGACCGGCCAGGGGAGCGTCTTGCACGTATGCATGCAACGCGCGGATCGCGCCGCCGTGCGTGACCACCAGCAGTCGCGAACCCTCGAGTGAGTCAAGCGTCTCGTCGAGGAAGGATCCCACCCGGTTCACGACGTCGCGAAACGACTCACCACCGGACGGTCGGGCGTCGGGATCGACGAGCACCCCGTCGACGATGCCGCTGCTCGCCGGACCCAGAAATCGCAAGGGCTGTCCCTCCAGCGAGCCAAAACAGCGCTCGCGCAGTCGAGAGTCCTCGCTCACCGCTAGTTCGAGGGCAGTGGCGATGATGTCGGCGGTTTCCCGGGTACGCGTCAGGTCGCTCGTTATCACATGGGTAAACCCTTGTGATTTCAACGACTCTCCCACCGAGAGCGCTTCAGATTGCCCGTGCGGGGTGAGCACCGCGTCGTCGTTTTGGCCCTGGATCAGGCTGAGTTCGTTCCAGGTGCTCTGTCCGTGGCGCACGAGGGTGACGCGGGCGCCGGGCGGTGGTGAACTCATGCTGGCCACGCTAGTAAGTCCTTCGTACCCCTCCGTGGCGACAAAATAGGCCCCACGGGTCGTTGTTCGCCCGACCGGGTGATTTATTCACAGGAATATCCAAGCGATTCCTGAGAAGAACACACCTCAAATTTAGAGTCTTCTTTAAAGAAATGGCAAAGACATCGTTACGATGGCTTTCGTGACATTGACCTTGCCTCAGCGAAGTTCCAAGCCCCGTACCGGCGGCCTCACAATGATCATCGATAAGGGTCTGCCGACTCGACAGTTCGAAGACCTCATTGATAGCCACAGCGTTCACATTGACTTCGTCAAGTTCGGGTGGGGGACGTCGGTTGTTACCACTAACTTTCGCGCCAAACTCGACATCCTGAGGAACGCGCAGGTCGACTACTACTTGGGTGGCACGCTCTTTGAGAAGTACGTCCAGCAGCATCGCTTCGAGGAGTTCCGTGACCTGTGCGTCGGGTACGGCTGCAGCTTTGTCGAGGTCTCGAATGGCACCATCGACATGACGAACGACGACAAGGCTGACTACGTCAAGCGGCTCTCGGACGACTTTTTCGTGGTGTCCGAGGTGGGCTCGAAGGATCAGGAGGCGTCTGACCTGATGGCGCCCAATAAATGGGTCAGTTACATCAACGCGGATATCGAAGCTGGTGCGGTTCTGGTGACGCTAGAGACTCGCGAAGGCGGCAAGGGCGGCATTTGCCGGTCGAATGGCGAACTGCGCTACGGACTGATCGAAGAGATCCTGTCGTCCAAGATCGACTACGCCAAACTGCTCTTCGAGGCCCCGTCGACCGAACTGCAGACGTACTTCGTGCGCCGCATCGGACCTGACGTTAATCTCGGCAACATCGCGATCACCGACGTCATCCCTCTAGAGACCATTCGTCTCGGCTTACGCAGTGAGACGCTCCTTGATTTTGAACCTGGCTCTGACGACGACTTCTAATCATGAGAGAGAGTCGTGACGTTTTTCACCTCGCCATCCCGGCCTACGACCTCGACGAGACAGTTGAGTTCTACGTCACCAAGCTCGGCTGCAAACTGGCCCGTCGCTACGACGACCGCGTAACATTCGACTTCTTCGGGGACCAGCTGGTCTGCCATCTCAGTGAGGCCCCGGCCGAGCGGGTGCCAATGAGCGAACTCCCCATGTACCCACGGCACTTCGGCGTCACCTTCCGCGAGCAGGCCGACTTTGACGGGCTCTACCAGCTGTGTCAACAGCGCGACGTACCGTTTTTCGCCGACGTGAGCCTTCGCTTTGAGGGCCGGGTGGAAGTGCACCAAACCTTTGTTGTGTGCGACCCCTCCTCGAATCTCCTTGAGTTCAAGCATTACCCTGACCCGCGCATGATGTACTAAGCGGCGGGTCGATGGAGCCCCCCACTTCAACGGACCCTCTCCTCGCCCTCGTCCGCTCTCGGTCGCGCGAGCGGGGTGACGCGCCGTACCTTCTTGACGCTCGCTCTGCGCGCGTCGTGTCCTACGAACAGATGAGTATCGACGTCGATCTCTACCGCCGTACCTTGCTCTCGTGGGGGGTGACGTCGGGTGAGCGCGTCGGACTCGTGATCGCCGACCCGTTGACGTTCGCTCAGTGGTTCCTCGCGGTCATCTCCTTAGGCGTGTGGGCGGCACCGCTTGACCCCACCCTTGCCGCACTGGGGTCCTCGAACTCCCGAGCGGGCGCGCTGGGTGTGAAGTTCGTGGTGAGCGATCGTCCGAGCCCCGGCGCCAGCGCGGCCCCATGGATCGAGTTGAACCGGCCCATGCGTCTCGCCCCGGGTAAGCCCGAGGAAGAACGCGCGAGCCTCGGCGGTCTTCTCCTCTCGTCCTCGGGCACTACTGGCGCCCCCAAGGTGATGGCGCTTGGCGTCGAACAACTCCTGGCGACAGCCGACCTGATCGCCCGACATCATCGGTTCGCCGTGTCAGATCGGGGATTCAATCCCTTGCCGCTGTGGCACGTCAATGCCGAGGTGGTGGGCCTGCTGGCGACCCTCGTCGCGGGTTCGTCTCTGGTGCTCGACGATCGATTTCACCGGACCGGATTCTGGAAGCTCGTCAACGAACTCGACGTCACGTGGATCAATGCGGTTCCCGCGATCATCTCGCGCCTCGCCACCCTGGACGAGGGTGAATCTCCCTCTCGTCGCATTCGCTTCATTCGCTCTGCGTCCGCACCGTTGGCCCCCTCGCTCTTTGAACGCTTCGAGGCCGAGGCTGGCGTGCCCATTGTGCAGTCCTATGGCATGACCGAAGCGGCGAGCCAGATCTGCGTGTCGCCGATCGAAGAGGTTCGCAAGGCTGGCTCAGTCGGTCGCCCTGCGGGCGTGGGGGTGCGGGTACTGGCTGAGGGCTCTGCGGTCGGCCCAATCGAGATCAAGGGACCGACAGTCATTACCCGGTACGAAAGCCCGGGTTATGAGAGCCGTTTTGATGAAGATGGGTGGCTGCGCACCGGGGACCTCGGGTACTTCGACGACGACGGCTACCTCTTCATCGTGGGACGCGACGACGACGTCATCAATCGCGGCGGCGAGAAGATCTACCCACTGGAAATCGAAGAAATCCTCGCCACCGTCGATGGCGTGGTTCGCGTGGCCGTGGTGGCGCGCGACGACGAGGTCTTTGGTCAAGTGCCGATCGCCTTCGTGCAACCTCGCGCGGAGCTACTCACCTCGGCGGGCGAACTCGCGTCGCTGGCGGGTCGGGTGCGCGAGAAGGCGGGTGAGTTTCTGTCGCCGGCGCGTCGACCCACGAGTGTGAGCGTCGTCGAGACGTTGCCCGCCCACGCCACCGGCAAGATTCAAAACGCGAGCCTGCGTCGCGGCGAGGTCGCGGTCATCTACGAAGAACGTCTCTAGGTCGATGGGATGATTGAAGAGGTGAGCACCACGTCCGACGCGTCCCGAGGAACTCGCCAGCGCCTCGATCACGTGGACGCCATGCGCCCGATCAAGCAGACGGCCGTCATCTCGACCCACGCGCTGATCTACTTCTCGCCGCTGTCGACCAGCTTTGTGGCCGCCAGCCTGCTGACCGTGACGCACTTTTCGAGGGACGCGTTCCTCTTCGTGTCGGCGTGCATGCTCGCCTACAGCTATCGGAACTCGCCGAGCGTCAAGCAACTGGCGTATTGGAAGCGCCGATTCATTTCGGTCGGACTCGTGTACATCGTGTGGAGCATCATCTATTGGCCGCTCGCGGCGGCCCAAGACACCTCGACCTTTCCCTACCTGAAGATTCCTGGATCGGCGATCTTTAGCCATCAGGGACTCCATAACTTCCTCTTCAACTTCGCCACCGGCTATTACCACCTGTACTTCCTGTTGGTGTTGCTCGAGTTCTACGTCCTGTTTCCGTACATCTTCTGGTTTCTGAAGCACTATCCCCGCTCACGAATCCCGGTGGTGCTCGGTGCACTGGCGTGGCAGATCGTCTTTCCCATCGCCATTCGCCGCAACTGGTTTGGCTTCATCATGCCGTCGAAGATCGAGACGCGGCTGGTGTTCTCCTATCCGCTCTATCTCCTCGGCGGTGTGGTCTGCGCCTTCTATCTAGAGACGTTCCACGATTGGCTGCTGCGTCACGTCAAGGCCGTCCTCATCGGCACGGTGGTCGCTGCGGCGGTGCCGTTGATCGTGGACTACGCGTCGAAGCACGGCACATCTATATCCGGAGTGCTCGTGCCCGGGGGGAATCCCTTCGCCGCGCTCGTGATCCCGTACAACGTGGGAGCGATCTTGTGTGTCTATCTTCTCGGCGTCTACCTCGTGAGTCCCAAACGCAGCGCTCGCACGCGCGCCATTACAGCCTCGGGCTCCGAAGCCGCGTACGGCATCTACGTGTCTCAGATCGTCTGGATCATCGTCGAGATTGCGTGGGCCAAACACTTTCACCTATACCAGCGCGTGCCATGGGGGTTACTCGCGCTGGGGGCCCTGATCATCACTTATCTCGTGGGGTGGCTCTTTAGCGCGCTGTGCGCGCGCACGCCCCTCGCACGCCCCCTCGTCGGTCGCGCTCAGGTTCCCTGGCGCACCTTGTGGCCGCACTCCCCATCGCCGGTCGGCGAACCAGACTTCGGCGAGGGACCGCTCAATCTGACCGATCGCTAAGAACTTGTTCTAGCGAGAATGTCGATATTTGCCTGAAGCGAAACGTGCGATGCTCGATTCGTGTCGAGGTCAAAGCGCGAGAGTGAGCGCCAGCGGATACCGCCGCCGCTGATCAAGCATCGGGTTCCCTCGGGGCGAGGAGCGATGGAGCAGCCCAACGTCGTCCACGACGGTGACGCCCGACTTACGCCAAGGTTCTGGCTGGCCGTCGTACTCACCGGGATCGCCGCGGGACTCTTCGGCGACCTGTTGATGTGGGTGCTCAGCCTCGCGGAGCGAGTGGCCTTCGACTACCACTCGGGCAGTTATCAAGCCTCCGTCGTTCGCGCGTCAGACGCTCACCGCGTGATCGCGCTGCTCGTGGCGGGCGTGATCGGCGCGGTGTCGTGGTACTTGATTCGCCGGTATCTGAAGAAGGAGCGTTCCGAGATTGACGAAGCGGTGTGGTCGGGCGACGGTGAACTGTCTATGCGCCGCAGTCTTCTCACCTCACTGGTCTCGGAGGTTGTCGTCGGCGCAGGTGCCTCCATCGGTCGAGAGGCGGCGCCCAAGCTGATGGGCGGCGCGTCGGGCTCGCTCATCGCGCACTGGTTCAGTCTCACGAGTGCGCAAAAGCGCCTGCTCGTCGCGTGCGGCGGCGGAGCGGGGCTGGCCGCGGTCTACAACGTGCCCTTGGGCGGCGCGCTCTTTACCGCTGAGGTGCTCTACGGGAGCTTCGTGCTGCCCGTGGTGTTTCCCGCACTCGCGACCTCAGTCATCGCCACGGTGGTCTCTTGGGTCTACCTGCCCAGTCACGCGACCTACGTCGACGTACCCAACTACCGCTTGAGCGCGTCGCTGATGGTGTGGTCGCTACTCGCGGGCGCCGCCATCGGCCTGCTCGCGGTGGGCTACGTCCGTCTCGTGGGGTGGGTGTCGTTTCACCGTGCTACGGGCACGCGCATCCTGTGGCAGATGCCGGTGGCGTTCGTGCTCGTGGGTGTGGTCGGTATCTGGTATCCGCAGCTCTTTGGCAACGGCAAGGACATGGCGCACCAGGCCTTCCTCGGTGTGGGCGGCATCGGTCTGTTCTTCGCGCTCTTTGCGCTCAAGCCACTCGTCACCTCGCTCACGCTCGGTAGCGGCGCGGCCGGCGGCTTGTTCACACCGTTTCTGGCGACGGGAGCCATGTTCGGGGCGTTCTTCGGCGCCGCGTGGGTGCACCTCTGGGCTGGTACGCCGGTGGGCGCGTTCGCGCTCGTGGGTGCCGCGGCGATGATCGGTGCGGCGATGCAGGCGCCGCTCGCCGGTCTGGTCCTCGTCTTGGAACTTGTCCACGGGGCGTTTGGCATCAGCATCCCGATGATTGCGGCCACGGTGATCGCGACCCTGTTGGTGCGTCAGATCGACGGGTACTCGATCTACTCGGCCCGCCTCCCGCGACGCGAGCCCGTGCACGAAACCTGAAGGCCCCGTTTCGTCGGAATGAGAGAATGGGCGGATGACCCCCTCGGTGCGCGCTGATGGCTGAGAGTTCGTATCGCATCCGCAAGGTGGAGCGCGCCGACTGGTCGGCGCTGCGCGCAATCCGTCTCGAAGCGCTCAGTGACTCACCGGAGGCGTTTGGCTCGACCTTTTCTGACACTCAGCTCCTCACGGCTCGTCAGTGGAAGGCGAAGATCGCCACACTCCTTTATTTTCTCGTGGAGCGAGACGGCAAGGTCGTAGGAATGGTCTCGGGCGGGTACAACGACAACCGCCCAGGGACCCACTGGCTCTACGGGATGTACGTGACGCGCGCCGCGCGCGGTACCGAGGCCGCATCATTGCTGGTCAAGGCGGTTATCGAGTGGGCGCGGGGCGAGGGTGCGAACGAGGTCTACCTCCACGTCGCCGCGGCCGCTCCGCGGGCTCGAACCTTCTATCGCAAGGTCGGCTTCAAAGAGACCGGAGAGATCTTCGCGATGGAACGGGACCTGCGCGTCACGATGTTCACGATGGTCAAGGACGTCGCCGATGACTTTCGCGTCGAGCGCGTCGAGGCGGCGCGCCTCCATGATCTTCGCCGACGCGTCCTTCGCAACAACGATCCAAGCGTCTCAGTCGACGAGCCGCGCGACCATGAGCCAGGCTCGCGCCACTACGCAGGACTGCTCGGCGATCGAGTGGTGGCCTGCGCCTCGTTCTACCCCGCGAGCGCTCCCGTGCACCCGGAACTCGAGAGCTATCAGCTGCGTTTCATGGCGGTGGACGCGGACCAACAGGGTCACGGATATGGCGCGCGACTGCTGGCCACCGCCGAAGACTCCTTGCGCGCCATCGGAGTGGGGCAGCTCTGGGCCAACGCGCGTGACACCGCCCTGGGTTTCTACGAGTCCACGGGGTGGACCATCGTTGAGGGTTCGGCCCACGTGAGCGCCGCCACCGATCTGCCGCACCACCAGATCGCAAAACTTCTCTAAAGACTCGTTAAACGAGACCTCGAAGCGAGCGTCGCTCTTACTAAGTTTGTCGAAATGCGCAAAACCGTCCCCATCACCGTTGCCGTCATCGTGATCGCCGCCGCGGGAGCAATCTTCTACGCCCGCGACCACTCCGCCAAGGGGGCGACCACGACTACTACCTCCGCACCCCCCACCACGACGACGACTGCGCCCACCGGTCCGCTAGCGCCCCTCACGGGGCTGCTCGATCCCACCGGCGTGTCGCTCACCCGACCGGCTCTCACCGTCAAGATCGAGAACACGCCCCAGGCCCTGCCCCAGTGGGGCGTCAACGAGGCCGACGTCGTCTACGAGGAGATCGTCAACGGCGGCATCACGCGCCTGGCCGCCATCTTCAACTCACACGCGCCGACCAAAATCGGACCGGTGCGATCGGTACGTCCCACCGACACCCAGGTCGTCTGGCCGATCGGGGGAATTTTCGCCTTCTCCGGTGGCGCCC
Organism: Acidimicrobiales bacterium; assembly: GCA_049511155.1. Lineage (GTDB taxonomy): Bacteria > Actinomycetota > Acidimicrobiia > Acidimicrobiales > RAAP-2 > RAAP-2. The sequence goes on along the minus strand of JBEKYI010000005.1, from coordinate 33,161 downwards.
CGTACGCGATCGACTCGATCGAGACCGCCCCGGTGAAACTCATCGACGAGGACGCGGCCGGCGCGGCCATGTTTCGCGACCCGAACCTGGAGGCCCCACACAACCTCTTCGCGAGCGGACCACTGCTTTTCGCCTTCAAGGGCACGCCTACCCCGCCGCCCGCTCTGTTCAGTTACCGCGCATCGGGAACCGCCGCGATCGGCGCTCCCGTAACGAGCTTTGTGGTGCCCTTTCCGAGCATCTATCCCGTGACCTGGACGTGGGACACGGCCACCCAGTCCTGGGACCGCACCCTCTTCGGCCAAGCCGACATCACCGGCACGGGCCAGCGCGAATCACCGAAGAACGTGATCGTGATGTACGTCAACTACGTGAACGGTATCGGGACCGAGAACTCCTACGCCGACCTGCAGGGCTCGGGCACCGCGATGGTCTTCAGCGGGGGCAGGGAGATCGTGGGCACATGGTCGCGCGGTGCGTCCATGGCTGACGTCATCCAGTACAAGACGCCGAGCGGCGCGACGATCAAACTCACGCCGGGCCAGACGTGGGTCGAGCTGCTCAATGACGGGGTGGCGCTGAGCATCACTCGACCGGTTACCTCGACGACGACGTCAACTACCTCCTAAGGTCTCTGCCGTGACACGAATCGGCAATCTCTACGGTCCCGACGCGACGTTCCTGGGCGTACCTGCCGTCGATCCCGACGACGTCGACGAGTGGAAACAGGCCGCCGCGGTCATCATCGGCGCGCCCTTTGACGGAGGCACCTCTCACCGACCCGGCGCGCGCTTTGGCCCCCAGGCGATTCGCACCACCGACTACCTGCCCCACGACGGCATGCGTCCCTCCCTGGCCCTCGGCCTCGATCCACTGGTCGAACTGCGGGTCGTGGACCTGGGCGACGTCGAAATGCCCTCGGGTGAGACCGAGCGTTCACTCGGGTTGCTCGAAGATCGCGTCGCCATGGTGGCCCGCCACAGCGTGATCCCGATCATTCTGGGCGGCGATCACACCATTGCTCTGCCCGACGTGACCGGCGTCGCCCACCACCTCGGATTTGGGCGGGTGGGCGTGATCCACTTCGACGCGCACGCCGACACCGGCGACACGCAGCTGGGCTCGCTGTACGGACACGGTACGCCGATGCGCCGGCTCATCGAATCGGGAGCGTGCCGCGGTGACCGGTTCATTCAGATTGGATTGCGCGGTTACTGGCCCGAGCCCGCGACCTTGGACTGGATGGCCGCTCAGCAGATGCGCTCCTTCGAGATGAGCGAGATCGTGGCGCGCGGCCTCGACGAGGTGCTGAGCGAAGCGCTGGAGCTGGCGATGGACGACTGTGACGCGGTGTTTCTGTCGATCGACGTGGACGTCGTTGATCCCGGATCGGCGCCGGGAACGGGCACACCCGAACCGGGAGGACTGTCGAGTCGAGCACTGCTGGATGCGGTGCGACGCATTGCTATGAGTGTGCCGATCGCGGGCATGGACGTTGTCGAAGTCGCCCCGCCATACGACCACGCCGAGATCACGGCGTATCTAGCGAATCGCGTCGTGCTCGAGGTCCTGGGAGGTATTGCCTGGCGGGTGAACCAGTCGCTCGGGCTCGACGTGCGCCACCCGAGTGATCCACTGCTCGATCGCTAGTCGACGCCGCTCGACCAGCGACGTCAAAGGTAGCCTCGGCGCGTGAGTCGAACCCATGTGCGCATGGTGCCGCGCGACCCCCGCGAAGCCAATCGCGCCTCCACGCCCTTGGAGATGTTCTTCGACCTGACCTTCGTGGTCGCGGTGGCGGCGGCCAGCACCGCCTTCGAGCAGGGTCTGCGCGACGGGAACGCGCGCCACGTGCTCATCACGTTCCCCCTTTTCTTCTTCGGTATCTGGTGGGCGTGGATGAACTTCACCTGGTTCGCCTCGGCCTACGACGTGGACGACGTTCCCTATCGGTTGGCCGTGTTGGTCCAGATGACCGGCGTGCTCATCTTTGCGGCCGGCATCTCTCGAGCGATGTTCCACTGGGACTTCGGGCTCACGGTACTGGGGTACGTGGTGATGAGACTCGCGATGGTCGCACTGTGGATTCGTGCGGCGGTGTCGGACCCGTCCGGACGCCGCGCGGCGATCCGTTACGCCGTGGGCGTGGCTCTTGTGCAGGTGGGCTGGTCAGTGTCGCTCTTGGTGCCCCTGAGCGGTCGTGCACCGCTCTTTGTCGCATTGGTGATTGGCGAACTCGGCGTGCCCATCTACGCCGAGTCCGCCAGTCGCACGTCGTGGCATCCGCGCCACATCGCCGAGCGCTTCGGACTCTTTACCAACATCGTGCTGGGCGAGGCGCTCCTCGCCGCGTCACTGGGCGTGCGCGCCGCGCTCACCGAGCGAGCCTCGCTGCACGAACTCCTTCCCGTCGTCGCCGGAGGCCTGCTCAGCATTTTTTCCATGTGGTGGATCTACTTCGACCTACCCTCTGAAGCGATCGCCGAACGTGTTCGTGATCGGTTCTCGCGCAGGGTCACGGGAGCCTTCGGTTGGGGGTATGGCCACTACTTGGTGTTTGCGAGCGTGGCCGCGACCGGTGCGGGTCTCAGCCTCGCCATCTATCAAGCGCGCGGTTCGAGCCAGCTGACGAACCTCGAGGCGGGGTTCGTAGAGACGGTGCCCGTGGCCCTCTACGTGTTGTCGGTCTGGATCGTGCACCGACCCTACAAACCCAAGGGCCCCTGGCGCGACGTGGCGCCACCGCTCGCGCTCGCAATCATTGTCGCGGCCAGCGTGGTGCCCCAGCCGGAGCTGGCGACGGGCATCGTGATGGTGGCACTCATGGCGAGCAACATCGTGGTCACCCGCCGCTCGTCGGATCGCACGACGAACGCTGTGCCTGCCTAGTCGCGCATCGACTCCAGGATCTCGTGCACCATCTTATCGGTGGTGTTCGGGTGCAGGAACGCGATGCGCCCCACGGTCTCGCCCTCCCACTTAGTTGGCGTGACGAATGCGACCTGGCGGCGCAGGAGCTCTTGGCTCCAGCGGTTGTAGTGCTCGGCGTCCCATCCGATGCGACGAAACAGCACAATCGACAGACTTGACGGTCTCACCATCTCCAGGTGATCGCTGTCGACAATGAGTTGCTGGGTGCGCTGGGCCAAATCGATGGCCACCTGGACGGCTGATTCGTAGGCGGCTGAACCGTTGGTAACCAGGGAGAACCAGAAGGGCAGACCCCGCGCGCGCCGAGAGAGGTGGATACCGAAGTCCGAAGGGTTCCACTCGTAGTTTTCGTCGTCGCTGTCGTGCAGGACATCGAGGTAACTGGCCTGCTGGGCGAGGACCTTGCGCGCCACCGTTGGGTTGCGGTAGATGAGCGCACAGCAGTCCAGGGGCGCAAAGAGCCACTTGTGGGGATCCACGATGAAACTGTCGGCGTGGCGGATGCCCGACATCAGGTGTCGATGGGTCGACGAGAAGATGGCCGCGCCGCCGTAGGCGCCATCGACGTGGAACCACAGATCGTGCTCGCGCGCGTAGCGCCCGAGCCCTTCGAGGTCGTCGACGATGCCGGCGTTGGTGGTGCCGGCCGTGGCGGCGATGCCGATCACGGTCTCGGGGTGAGGGTCGTTCGCGAGCGCCGCCTCCAGAGCGGCGAGAGTGAAGCGGTGATCCTCGCTCTCGACGATGAGCGACTCGACATCGAGCACGTGCAGGGCCTTGCCGACACTCGAGTGCGCGTCGCTCGAGATGGCGAAGCGCAGACTGTGCGGATCGAGCTCGGGGTGCTTGGCGCGACCGACGTCGCGTCCCACCGTCAGGCTCGAGAGGTTGCCGATCGAACCCCCCGACACGAAGGCACCGCCGGCGCTCTCGGGTAGGCCCGCGGTGTCGGCGAGGAAGGACAGGGCCTGGTTCTCAGCGACCACGACACCACTGGACTCGAGCCAACTGGTGCCGTTCAGTCCCGAACAGGCGACGACCATGTCGAAGAGCAGCGAGCTCTTGGTCGGCGCGTTGGGGATGAAGGCCAAGAAGCCCGGTGAGTCGATCGAGACGACGGCGGGCGCGAGGGTCTCCTTGAAGAACTCGAGTATCTCGTCGGGCTTGCGACCCTCGGGTCGAATCAGTCCCGCGAGGCTCTCGGCGGGAATCTCCATCTGACTGCCGTAGTCGAGCGGCACCGGTGACATGGAGAGGCGCTCGCGACAGTAGTCAAAGACGGCCTCCGCGAGATCCGCGTCGTACTCGAACATCTGGTGCCCCATTGCACTCCCTTTCGCGATTGGTCCCTCGCTATCGTACGGCCTCAAACGAAGTCCAACGTCTCGTCGCCGGGACCCTGATCACGCCTCCAGTAACATCCCGTAATGGCAAAGGACCGCGTCGGCTATCTCGGCCCTCAGGGATCATTTTCTCACGAGGCGGTGACCACCCTTGCGGACCACGAGGCGGTCGCCTACGCCTCGATCGAGGACCTGCTGGCCGCCGTCGCCGACGCCAGCGTGGAACTCGGGCTCGTACCCATCGAGAACGCGCTGGAGGGCACGGTCTCGGCCACCATCGACGGCCTGGTCTTCGACCACGACCTGGTGATTCTCCAAGAGATCGTCCTGCCCATCCACCTTCATTTGCTGGCTCGCCGCGGCGTGGCCCTGAGCGACGTCAAGAGCGTGCGGAGTTACGTTCACGCGTTGGCCCAGGTACGCGGATTCCTCCACGAACATGGTTTGGAGACGGTGCAGACCACCTCGACCTCCCAGGCCGCCTCGGACGTGGCCGACTCCGCCGAGCCGTGGGCGGCTGTCGGTTCGGCGCTGGCCGCCGAGCTCTTCGGGCTCGACGTCGTGGTCGCGGACATTGAGGATCACCCCGAAAACGCCACTCGCTTCGTGCTGGTTGGCCGCGACGCGATTGCGGCTCCGACGGGACACGACCGCACGACGATCGTCTGCTTTCAAGACGCCGACCGGCCTGGTTCGCTCTACGCCATGCTCGGTCGATTCGCCGCGCGCGAGATCAACCTCACCAAGCTCGAGAGCCGACCGACCAAGCGCGGACTCGGCGACTACTGCTTCGTAATGGAGTTCGAGGGTCACGTGGCTGACGACGTCGTGGCCGACTGTCTGAGCGACCTGCAAGCACATCTGGTGACGGTTAAGTTTCTCGGCTCGTACCCGGTGACCGGCGAGGGTGCGGCGAATCGGCGCGAAGAAGTGAGCGAGGCGCGAATCGCCGCGTCGCGGTGGATCGACGAGATCCGTTCGCGCGTACGGCCTAACTAGGGTCAGCGAGCCGACCGAAGAGCGTTACCGCTTCATAGCTCTTCGACGGACCGCTGACGCGCCACCTCTCGTCGAAGTGATCGTAGGAGTGCACCACAGTCGTGATGTCGTAGCGGTCACGCTCGCACAGGTGCACGTCGCGCGAGGTGCCACTCGACAGATCGATCGACACGAAGTGGTGACCGTCAACGAAGGACACGTCGATCGACGACCCCGAACCCTGGCGGTAGTGGAGGCGTCGTCGAGCGCGTCCGCGATAGGCGCCGAGTTGCATCACCCCGATCTCTTCGAACTCGACGCAGTCGTCGCTTCGCGTAAAGGTGGCGATGCCCTCGAACGTGCCGTTGTCGTCGCTTAGCGCATCGGTAATCGATCGTTCAACGTGCCATGTGCCCAGGAAGTAGTCGAGAGGGCTCTGGGCCACCGACTACCAGTTCTTGGGTAGGGCCGCCTGGATGGCACTCGCGATGAGCGAGTAGCCCGCGTCGTTGGGATGGTCGTCGGGTCCAAACGGCGTGCCGTAGCAGAACCATGAGAGTTCACAGGCGAGTTTCACGTTCGTAGGTTCGGTGCCGATGTTGTCGATAGTCACGGGCGTGTTGTCGTTGATCTCGAAGAGCTGGGGGACATTGGCCACCGGGATGCCGGCCTTGGTGTAGACGGACCCGAGCATCTCGTCGAGTTGGTCCATTCCTACGAGCGTCGAGGTCGCCTCGGCGGGCCCGCCCGGGCCGTCCAGGTAGTAGCCAAGGTAGGGGTCGGCATACTCGATGCCCACGAAGTGCACCTGAGGGTTGGCCGCCGCTTTCAACTGGGCGATCACCTTGGGTAGGTCCACGCCCACCGCGGCGATGCCGGCCGCAAGGCAGCGCTCGTTGACGGGGTTCTGTTCCATGCAAGGGCGCACGTCGTTGAAGCCGAGGTCGATGGTGACGAGCCCCGGGCCGCTCTGGGCCTTGAGGTACGCAACGGCCTTGGTGAGCTGTGTCTCGGGCGGTTCGTAGCAGGCGTCTTTTTCGGTCGTATCGAGGATCGACTGGGGGGTGTCGCCCGGACAGCCCACCTGATCCAGGGTGAGGGTGACGCCCTCGAGAGCTTCTCGTTGGATGAGGTCATTCGCGTAGCCCGTGTTGGTGCGCGCGCCGTTGTGGCCCTTGATGCCGGTGGGCTGAAAGCCCAGGGACTCTGACGCGCCCATGTCGAGGTAGAACACGCTGACCGAGTTGGATGTCTTGGGCGAGAGCGACGTGGCCGCACTCGCGCTGCCGGTCGTGGACGCGCTGTTGCGACCGAAGAAGAACGCCGTGGTGATGAGGGCCACGGCCACGATCACCGTGAGGGAGTACTTCCATTTACGTGCCACTGCACCTCCGTCGCCTCGTGGCTCGTGTGACCACCCAGGTGTCTGCAACCAGCGGCGCAGTACAAATACCCATTTTAGACGACAGCGCCCAAGGGTAAAGGAAGCAGCCGACCCTTCCTTTAGGGGTATTCACACACATTTCTTACTGTGAGTCCCTCTAAGTGCCGAGTTCATCCAGGCAACGCACACGAGTTCGAAGTGGCGATTCTTCGGGTGACCGACGAAGCCGACGCCGAACGAGCCGCCGGACGCCATGGCCCTTGGCCAGGTAAATCACGACGAGTAGAAAGGAGGGACAGCTCATCTACTGGGAGGCGCCCATGCCCGAGACCATGCCCGTCCTGGGAGTTCCCCGACTCGCCGACGCGAACGAAAGTGCCGACCTGGTGGTGCGCAACGCACGCGTATTCACGAACGACCCCCATCGACCCGACGCCACGTGCGTGGCAGTACGCGCCGGGCGCATCACGGTCGTGGGTAGCGAAGCAGACGTGGACGCAGCGATCGGCGCGTCCACGCGCGTTATCGACGCGCTGGGGCGTCGAGTTATTCCCGGACTCAACGACTCGCACTTGCACGTCATTCGCGGAGGTCTCAACTACCTGCTCGAGTTGCGCTGGGATGGCGTTCCCTCGCTCGCGCTCGCCCTGACGATGTTGCGCGAGCAAGTTGCTCGCACGCCAGCGGGACAGTGGGTGCGAGTCGTCGGAGGCTGGACCGGGGATCAGTTCTTCGAACGCCGCCTTCCGACGCTGAGCGAGTTAAACGCTGCCGCACCTGACACGCCGGTCTTCGTGCTGCACCTCTACCAGTCGGCCCTGTTGAATCGTGCCGCCCTGAAAGCCGTGGGCTACACCAAGGACTCACCGAACCCGCTCGGTGGTGAGATCGTGCGGGGCCATAACGGTGAGCCAACGGGTCTGTTGCTCGCCGCGCCCGCAGCTGGTCTCCTCTACGCCACGCTCGACAAGGGACCGCACCTCAGCGCCGACGAGCAGGTGGAGTCCACGAGATTCTTCTTTCGTGAGTTGAATCGCTTCGGGCTCACCAGTGCGATCGATGCCGGAGGGGGGTATCAGAGCTTTCCGGAGAACTACGCAGCGGTCATGGCGTTAGCCAAGGCGGGCGAGATGACGCTGCGCATCGGCTATCACCTCTTTCCTCAAGTGGCGGGCCAGGAACTCGCGGACCTCAAACGATTCACCGAGATGGTCAAGCCCAATGAGGGCGACGAGTGGCTGAGGGTCAACGGGGCCGGAGAGAACCTGGCGTGGTCGCCGGCGGACTTTGAGAACTTCACCGAGCCCCGACCTCAACTCGAGGCCAAGGCGTCCGGCGAGCTCGAGGCCGCCGTGCGCTTGCTCCTCGACAAGAACTGGGGCTTTCGCCTGCACGCCACCTACGGCGAGACCATCGCATCAGACCTCGATGTGTTCACCAAGATCGCGGGCGACGGGGGGTTCCCCCGGGGCGTGCGGTGGTTCTTCGATCACGCCGAAACCGCGAGCGACGAGAGCCTCGAGCGCATCGCGGACTTGGGCGGAGCGGTATCGATTCAGAATCGCATGATGTTCCAGGGGCGCGTCTTCGTTGATCGCTACGGTGCCGCGCTCGCCGAGACGGCACCGCCTCTGGTCAAGATGCTCGACCGTGGACTCACCGTCGCCGCCGGGACTGATGCCACTCGGGTCTCGAGTTACAACCCCTGGCTCTCACTGGAGTGGCTGGTTCGCGGTCGTGACATCGGTGGACTTCTTCTCACGCCACCCGCCAACCGGGTCGATCGGGAAACCGCGATGACCCTCTACACTTCGGGAGGGGCAGCCCTCACAGGTGAAGCCGACGTGAAGGGCCGACTGAAGGAGGGCTACTTCGCGGACCTCGCCATTCTCTCGGACGACTTCTTCTCGGTGCCCGAGGATGATATCTCCCACATCGAGTCGGTGTTGACGCTCGTGGGCGGCAAGGTTGTTTACGCGGCCGGACCCTTCGAGGGCCAGGAGTCCGACCTAGCGCCCATGTCGGTTTCGTGGAGCCCGGTCGCCCAGTTCGGTGGATTCCACGCGACGGCCGCCGCGAGCGGGTGGCGACAGGCGCAGGGCGTGCTTGATGTCGCGCTTGACTCCAACGAGGAGCGCCAGTGGCGTTCGACGCGCGAGGGAGTCGATCCCGGGTCGGACCACATCGATCCGTGTTGAAACCCTGAATCGAATTTGGTGTAGAGCGGCAACAGAGAACTCGAAACAAGAGAACTGCTTTCGAACTCAGGAGACCGATATCAGTCGTCAGTCAGGTTTTTCGCTCCGCATGTACGGAGGCATGAGGCGCGTCGGCCACCCAAACATCTGAATCGAAAGTCCAGCCATGAAAAAGATGATCGCCGCGCACCAGAAAGGCGCTGAAAGAGCGAGCAAAAGTGTCTTGATCGCGCCAGGCGTATGTACATCGCCATAGTGGGATAAGAGCGCCGCGGGAAAAAATGCCCAGATCGCAGCGACCAACGACGGTACGGATCCTGCACATCTGCGCAAATTACTAAAGAAGGCGCCGGAACCGAGCGGGTACGGATCAGTCCTGAGGGCGGACGAACGACCCTTCCATATTCGCACGCACCGCCAAGAGAGGAGAGCCGCCAACGGTGGGTAGAACAGAAGAAACGGACCGACGCGCATCGCACCCATGTCGACTCTTTTACTCGGATTCGCTTGCAACATTGTGGACAAACACGAGATACTCAGTGCCAACGTCATTCGTAACGACCCCTACGCGCTCATAACCGCAGCGCTGCGCAAGTCGGATCGAACTGACGTTTTCTGGTTCAACCCGGATGACAGCTCGTTGCACACCCTTTGAGATCATGAAGTCTCGGACGTTGAAAAGCGCCGAGGTGGCGAGGCCACGGCCGCGATACTGCGGGTACAAGCCATACGAAACGTTGGCGTCGCCGGGTTCAAGACCCGCGAAATGTGTATGGTCAACATTGACCTCAATCACTCCCACTAGCTCTCCCGCCAGCGTCTGAATAGCAAAGGCGAAGCGAGGACCCGCGTTGGACCAGTTGTCTTCATTCGATTGGATCCAGTCCAGCACCGATTTCTCGGTGCTCACTCCTCCACTCAGCCACTTGGAAGTGGCTTCATCTTCTCCTTTGAGGTGGGAAAGAGCGTCGTCGGGCCGAAAACGACGTAACACGACACGCGGTGCGTCACCGCAAGGAATATTGGAATGCATACCCCCGAATTAGAGCACGCGTTGCCGAGCGGAGGGAGTGGGATTTGAACCCACGGTGGGCAAGCCCACGCCGGTTTTCAAGACCGGTACATTCGGCCGCTCTGTCATCCCTCCGGGGACAACACTACTGGGCGACTGACGTGGCCTTTTTGTTGGCGCGGTGTCGTGCGGCGACGTCGAGGACCACTTTGCGCAGTCGCACCGACTTTGGTGTGACCTCGACGGCCTCGTCGTCGGCGATGAACTCTAAGGCTTGCTCGAGGGAGAAGATGGTGGGCGGTGCGATTCGTTCGGTGTTGTCGCTGCCCGACGCGCGCATGTTGGTGAGCTTCTTTTCCTTCGTCGGGTTGACATTCATCTCGTCGGGGCGCGTGTTCTCACCCACGATCATGCCCTCGTAGACCTCCACCCCCGGGCCGACAAAGAGAACGCCACGCTGCTCGAGGTCGAGCAGCGCGTTCGCGGTCGTGTCGCCGCGGCGGTCCGCTACGAGCGTGCCCTTCTGGCGAAGTCGGATGTCGCCGTACCAGGGCTCGTAGCCATCCGAGGTGGAGTGCATGATGCCCGCCCCCCTCGTCTCGGTCATGAACTCGGTGCGGATCCCAACCAGTCCGCGCGCGGGGATGCGCCACTCCATGCGCACCCAGCCGGTGCCGTGGTTGACGAGGTCGACCATCGTGCCCTTGCGCGTGGCCAGCAGCGTGTTAATCGGACCGATGAAGTCTTCGGGCGTGTCGATGGTGACGTGCTCCATGGGCTCGTTGACCTTGCCGTCGATCATCCGCGTGACCACTTGAGGCTTGCCCACCGTCAGTTCGAAACCCTCACGGCGCATCGTCTCGATAAGAATGGCCAGTTGCAGTTCGCCGCGCCCCTGGACCTCCCACGCGTCGGGACGGTCGGTGGGCAGCACGCGCAGCGCGACGTTGCCCACCAGTTCGCGATCCAGGCGGTCCTTCACCATGCGCGCGGTGAGCAACTTGCCTTCGGTGCCAGCCAGGGGCGAGGTGTTGATGCCGATGGTCATCGAGAGGCTCGGCTCATCGACGTGCAGCGGCTCCAGGGGCTGAGGATCCTCGGCGTCGGCGAGGGTCTCACCGATGGTGATGTTCTCAAAGCCCGCGACGGCGACGATGTCGCCGGGTCCGGCACTCTCGGCCGAGATTCGTTCGAGCGCTTCGGTGATAAAGAGCTCGGTCACCTTGGCGTACTCCACCGAACCATCGATGTGACACCACGCCACGCGCTGGCCGCGCTCGAGGTACCCATTCACCACGCGACACAGGGCGAGGCGTCCTAAGTAGGGGGAGGCGTCGAGGTTGCAGACTAATGCCTGGAGACCGTGACCTTCGATGTACTCCGGGGCGGGCACGAAGTCGGCGATGGTTTGAAAGAGGGGTGTGAGGTCACCTGAGGTGGCGCTGGGATCAAGCGACGCCCAGCCCTGTCGCGCACTCGCGTAGAGGATCGGAAAGGAGATCTGGTGTTCGTCCGCGTCGAGGTCGAGAAAGAGGTTTTCGACCTCTTCGACGACCTCGGCGACCCGGGCGTCGGGCCGATCGACCTTATTAATGAGCAGCACGACGGGCAGTCGCTTCTCCAGGGTCTTGCGCAGGACGAATCGCGTCTGCGGTAGCGGGCCCTCGGCCGCGTCCACCAGCAGAATCACCGCGTCGACCATCGCCAGACCCCGCTCGACCTCGCCCCCAAAGTCAGCGTGACCAGGCGTGTCGATGATGTTGATGGTGAGGTCGTGCCACTTGACCGCGGTGTTTTTGGCGAGGATCGTGATGCCCTTTTCGCGCTCGAGATCGCCTGAGTCCATCACCCGCTCGGTGAGTTCGGTGTGAGCCGAAAAGGAGCCGGTTTGGCGCAGCATCTTGTCCACGAGCGTGGTTTTTCCGTGGTCCACGTGGGCGATGATGGCGATGTTTCGAAGCGAGGAGCGGGTGGCCATAGCCTTACCACGCTACTAGGTAAGGCGCTTTGGCCGATCTAGGCGGCGAGTCGAGTGCGGGGCCGACGGACCACCACTGCGGTGCGCACGAGGTCGCGCGCGCCCGCGCGAAGGTCGGCCATCGTGCCCTCCACGCTTAGCAGGACCCCCGCTTCGGGCCACACGCCGATGATCCGTGACGCGCTCAGTCCCTGCGCGTGGGCGAGTGCATCGATGGTGAGATCCGCGCGCAGTCCCGGGCCGGCGCTCTTGCCGGGTGAGCCGAGACGCACTCGCACGAGCACACGGGTTTGCTCGGTGGTCACGATCACGTCACGTCGTCCGCGAAGGGTGGTGCGAGCGCGCGCCACGTCGTAGTAGACGTCGCTCGCGGCCACCTCCCAAGGCTGGGCGATCACATCGGTCACCTCGGCCAGTTGCGTTGTCCAGTTCGCGGCTTCGCTGCGCACAAGGCCGAGCTCCGCGTTCGAACACGCGGCGAGATACGACGCTAGCGAGCCGGGTCGGGCGTAGCCCGTCACGTATCGCACTAGCTGTTCTTCGAGCTCCCTCTCCACCGCGCACAGACGCGTGAGCGATGGCTCGGCGAGAGAACGCCGTAACGCGGCGTTGCCGAGAACTCGCCGGGCCGTCGCCGGGGACCAGCGAAAGGGGTCGCTAGAACGCCCCGCGCGCTCGACCATCCACGCATCAAGGCGTCGGTGATTGTTCTCGGGCACGGCGCGAAAGCGTGCGCTCAGTGAGAGGCGATGATCGTCCGTGAGAGTGGCCGGCTCGAGGGTGGCTTCCTCAATGAGACGATTCATCACGCGAGAGGACAGTCGGTGGTGACTAAGAGTGGTCACGCCCGTCCTTCGATGATACCGAGCACCTCGGCGACCGAGCGCGAGAGCAACTCGTTTTCCACGTCGACACTCCACAGCTCTCCCGTACCGGTGGAGAACATGGACGTGCGCAGGGGCACGATGCCGGTGCGCAGCGTTTGGACCAGTGCGTGGTACCTCATCACGCGTTCGGCCCCCTCGTCGAGGGGCGACGTCGTGACGTCAAGGATCACCACGGACGCCACCTCGCTGGAGGTCGTGCCCACCATCAAGTCCACCATGTCGCGCAAGATCACGCTGCCGCCCGCGAGACGCTGGTAGGCGCGCAGCGACGTACGAGGCAGCCACCAGTTAGACAGAGTTCCGAGTGAGCGTTTGAGGGTGACCCAGTGCGCTTCGACATCGGCGCGGAGTCGGGCTGCGTCATCGCCTTCGAGTTGATCGACGTAGCCGGTCAGGTAGTTCTCACCCACCTCGGCGCGCCACGCGCACAGCGTGTCCCGGTAGACGTCATCGATCATTGCACCAGCACAGAGCAGACGCAGAGCCTGGTTGACGAGGATCCCACGCACCGGAGCGTGCGGCGACGCGCTGTCATTCGACGGCGCGTCGTGTCGCAGCGATGACGCGCGCACGATGATGGGCTCTTCGCGCGGATCGTCTCCCAGCAGCTCAGCGAGGGACTCTTCGAGGGCTGCGCGCAGGTGTGCGGCGGCCGCGGTGTCGGGCGCTGGCCTCGTCGAGCGCTCTCCCCGCAGGACGTCCATCACGCAACGTGGTGATTCGTCCAGCAAAGAGGTCATGAATCCAGTGTGACCAGGGCGTGTGACACAAGCCCTAGCGTGGGAGCGTGTTCATCGCCGTGTTCTCCGTCTTCGTGGTGGCGATGGTCGCACTATGCGTCTTGACGCTGCGCTGGGCGATTCAACGCGACCGCTCGCGTCGTCGCTAGTCGGCGCTCGAACTCTCCTCGGGCCTACCCAGGCGATCTTGGAGTTCGTGCACGGCCCGATCGAGGTCCGCGATCGCGCGCTCGATGACCGAGAGCCGATCCTTGATGCTGTCGTCGACTCGCTGGTCGACGCGCTTGTCGACCTGGGCGGAGAGGCGTGCGTCGAGTGACTCCACCAGGGGCTGGGTGATCTGCTTTATACGGGCCCGTAAGTCCTGGACTTTGGCGCCTTCGTCGTCGCCGGGGGTGTCACTCATAGGCCCAGGTTAGGACGGGGGCGGGGCGCAGTAGACACCGGGGTTGAACTGCAGGGTATTAAATTGCCCGCTCCAGGGCGGGCCCTCTAGGGTCGCCGCCTCATTGGCCAGGGTCGAGGTCGGCGTGCACGAGGCGTTAAAGGTGATGAATCCGCGCACGTTGGCCCCCGTCGCCCCGGCGACGGGCACGGGGCCACCACCGCCAAAGGCGAGGGCCACGAAGACCGGCATCGACGCGGTTGAGAGCTGGTAGTTGCGGTACTCGGACTGCGAGGCGTAGACCGCGGCGTTGAGCGAGGGATCGACCGAGGCGATGCCTGCCGACCAGCCCGAGAGCATCGCCGTCCAGTACGTCGCGTAGGTCGCGAGCGTGGCGGCGGACGCGCCACTAGGGGCGTCGAGCCCCGAGTGGTTGTCGGGGTAGCCCTCGGGGTCAAAGATCACCCAGTCCGGTTTGATGCCCACGCCCAGGCTGCGGTACGAGTCGATCTGGGTGGCGACCCACGCACCCGCGGCAAAGCCGTGGGAGTAGTAGTTCGACGTCGTCATCGGCTGGCCAGCCAGAGGTCCGCTCACCGTCCAGAACGAGAGCCAGGTGACGCGCTTGTGCGCGTTGTAGATCGCTTGGCCCATGAGGTAGTCGGGGGACTCATCCACGTTCGGCGATCCGGTGAAGCCAACCCAGGGCGCGCTGCGTGTGCCGAGGCCTCCCGTCTCCGACAGAATCGGCCAGCCTGCGGTAATGGCGTTGGTCCAGTCCGCGCTCGGGATGGCGTAGACGCCCACACCCTGGGGCGGCGGCGAGCTCACGCCCGCGGCGTACAGGGTGAGAGTGCCGTTGATCTGTAGGCCCGTCACGCTGGGTCCGACCGTTCTCGCTCCGCTGCCGGCAGTGGTGGAGACGTTGGTTGCCGTCCAGGCCGTGGACTGAGTGGGACTGGTGAGAACGTAGAGGTCGCCCCAGTTGGCGGCCTGACCGGCGACGGCGACCTGGGTGGGCGTGACTTGCACCGACAGCGCGCCGCTGAGCGGTGGCGCGCCCACGGCGAGTGTCGTGATGTTGAACTCGTTCCAGATTCCCGGTTCGGCGATCTGGTGGCTCACGAGCGCGCCGCTTGAGGCAATGGCGTTCGTGAAGAGTTCGACGCTGCCCCCCGCGGTGAGTGCGGCGAGGTCGACTTGGGACGTGCTGGCACCCAGGGCCAGAGTACCGGTGACGGCGGGTAGGCCCAGGGTGAGAGTGAGGTTGTCACTGGACCAGGCAACCAGTGATCCCTCTTCGGTGACCACGGTGACCTCGCCGTTGTTCAAAATGGCGGCGAAGGAGGGCGTCGGCCCGGGTATGACCACGGGGTCACTGGCGAAGCCCGTCGCGAGGGTGGGCGGGGCAGTCGTCGTCGTTGAAGTAGTAGTGGTGGTCGTCGTCGTCGCCCTAGGCGAGAGGCGAGGAGAGAGGTCTTGGGGGACCGAGACTGATGAGGCCAGACCCTCGTAGTTCACCGTCGCCGAGGACTGGTCGTAGATGGGAATGGGATCGCTCGAGGACCACGACAACTCGACAACTTCGATCTCGTTCGTGGTGGTGCGGTACGCCAGCGTCGCGTCGTCGCCATCAACCTGCACGCTCGGCAGTCCCGTGGCGGCGCCCACGTTGGTCAAGGCGCTCAGATTGGTCGACACGTACTTTTGCCATGGCGTGCCGTAGTGCGCTCGCGCCCACACCGCGCTGTCGGGCTCATTGGGGCTGACAAGGATTGCCTGACCGCTGGTGTCGACGTAGACCAGGTCGACGTTGCCCGACGGATCAAAGAACGGGACGGGGTCATCGGCGGGCACGGGCACGTTGGCGGTTGCTGAGTAGTTGCGCCACGCGGTGTTTCCTGCGTTGGTCTGCACGTAGAGGGCGAGTTGATCCGCGTTCGTGCGATACGCCAGCACGCCCTCGGTCGCGTCGGTCGCGCCATGGGGCCCGCCGAGCATGGTCGTGGAGTTGAGCTTGGCCTCGAGCGACGCGGCACTCCAGGGAAACGTGCCAGTACCGGTCTCGGCGAACTGATACAAGGGCTGACCCTTCGAGGGCGCCGTGGTGACGGCACGGGACTGGGTGGCCACGAGAACGGTGCTCGCAACCAGCACCAGGCTGATCACTGCTAGTCGTGGAACTTTCACTGGCGTCCTTGCGTGGGCGTTGCGACCCATCAGATACGGACCCTCACCACAAAAAGTTTAGGAGGGGGAGTTCGTTCAACTCCTGCCAGTCTGTCGGTAAATGGCTTTAAGAACGTGTTACAACGCGTCGCGCGCTCGAAGAGACTGACGCCCCTTGGGCATTGAGCGCACGCGCGGTCACGCTATAGGCGCGGTGCTTGGCCAGCGTGGTCACACTGATCCTCTTCGATCCCTTGGCGAGCGCGGCCCACGTGCGTCCACCGTTGATGGAGTACTGATACGAGGTAATTGCGCTACCGCCCGTGAGAGTCGGCGCGCGCAGCACGAGGGTAAAACCGCCCACCAGCGGTGCGAGCGTGATGATCGTCGGCGCTTCGGGTCGCGTGAGCGCGGCGGCGGCGTTGAAGGTGAGAGTTGAGGTGTAGATCGTTTGGCCGGCGTAGGTCATGGTGAGCGCGACGTCCTGGGCCACGGAGGATCCCACGGTAAAGGACACCTCACCCGAGGCGTTCGTCGTGAGCGTGCTCATCGCTTTGCCGGCGCCGTCGGTGGTGTCGTAGACGTTATTGATACTGAGCTGTCCACCCGGCGCGGTGGCACTGACGTTGACCTGCGCGTTCGGCAAGACGCCCCCACTCGCATTGCGCAGTGTGACCGTGATGGTGGGGCCGGCCGTCTTGGCGACGCCCGTGGTCGACGAGAGGTCAAAGGAGCTCTCAGTCGGTGACACGTCTTGGGTGCACAGGCCGGCGAGGAACGCGGCGCCATCCGGGCTGCCCAGGCCCGAGGCCATGTCGTAGCCAACGCCGGCGGGGTACTCACCCACGTTGAAGAGGTCGTTCGTGCCGGTCGTGACATCCACGTAGCCCGTCGTGGCCATTGCGTAGAGCGAGGGATTGACGAAGCCGAGTCGTCCGCCCGTGGGAGCACATGCTTGAGCGGCGGTGGCGATGAGCGCAGTGACGATCGGCGCACCGATGGACGTACCCCCGATAGCCCCCCAGCCGCCCGAGCAGGTGTGTCGGCAAAAGCCCTGCCCTTGGCCCGTGTAGTACTGAATGAATCCGGTCGTGGGATCGCCCATGACCGACAGGTCGGGCACCATGCGCATGGTGTCCGTGGCGGTGTTGATGCCGGGCGCGACCTGCCAGGAGGGACGGCTCCAGAGTGAGGACTTGCCGCCGCCGCCCGCGCCGCAGTCGGACTCGGTGCACCGGTCATTCCAGACCGTCTCGTTCAACGGGCTGATGGCGTTGACCGTGAGCCCGCCTACGCCCGTGACGTAGGGCTGAGAGGCGGGGTCGTCAACCGCTAGGGCCGACGAGGGACTCGGGGCATCTTCGCAGTCCGTGGAGCCGTCGTCACCGGCGGCCGCCACGATGGTCTGGCCTTGGGCGGCCATCTGCTCGAAGATTGTTTGCTCGGTCTGCGCGCTGCCGTCAGTTTGGGCCTCGCAGATGCCCCAGGAGGTCGTGACAATGGTGGCCGTGTCATCGCTCGCTATCTGGGAGTAAATGTCGGTGGGCCCCGAGCCGTTTTGCGTGCCCTGGTAGACCTCGAGCGCGGCGCCCGGGGCGAGCGCTGCGGTCTCTTCAACGTCGAGGGTCGCTTCGTCGGGCGCGTCGTCGGTGTTATCGCTCGAGGTTGGGCCACCGTCGACGTTGGACGAGGTGATGTTGGGCGACAGTCCGTAACACGTGAAGTAGGTCTGCGCGTCGCTCGTGTCGTAGTCGGCTAGCTCGTAGATGCCGATGGTCTGGCCCGCTCCGGTGTCCCCGTCGGCCCAGGCGCCGTTGAATCCGTACAGCTCGGCCTGCTGCTGGACGGTGTAGCCACCGAGGCTGTTGGGCTGGGTGCCGGTTGAGGATCCGGCCGCGGGGCACGCACTCGGGGTCGTGGCCGCGGGCACATCGTGGCGGACACTGAGATTCGTCGTGAGTGGTTCGACGGTGTCGAGTCCGGCGACGGCCGTGACGTCCTTGGCGATCGACGAGGGCAGCGTGCCGGTACTCGTGAAGTGCGCGCTGAGCGCACCGGTGCTCAGGCGCACCGCCTCGACGCGCGCGTCGAAGGCGCGCGCAATCTCACTCGTCGTGCCGCGCACGTGCAGGATGTCGCGTCCCGCACTGAGCGTGGTGGCGCTCATGCCGTAGGCGGCGAAGTACGTGCGTAGCGCGCGGATCTCACTCGATGTCGCACCGTAGGTTTTGGCGTACGCAGAGGGAGTGAGGTAGCGGTGGTAGTCGGGGGAGCCGGTGTTGGAGAGATTGGTGATGTAGTTGGCGAGGGCGGCTTGGTGGCGTTGAGTGAGCGCGAGATCAAAGGACGTCGTGATCGCCGAGTTGACGACGACGTCCTTGGTGGCGGTGGGCGCGAGTCCGGAGACCGAAACCCGCGCCTCACTGGCGTTGGCCGAGGAAGCCACGAGAGGCAAGGCAAGAGCAACCAGCGAGGCCGAGACCGCCACCAGCGCGCCACGGGGGACGACGCGACGTTTCATATTGAGCCAGCCTACGAAAGACCCCTCAACAAAAGGACTACGGCGCTTGAGATTCTTATGTGGGCCTAGTGAACGTCGTACCCGGCGCGTCGGTAGCGCTCGGTGAGATCGCCGCACTCTTCGCAAATCGACTCGGGCACCAGGCCCGCACGAATGAGCCAGCCAAAGACGGTGCAACCCATGCAAATACCGAAGAATCCCTCGAGGAAGGCGGCCCCCATGAGAGGTAGAAGAATCCAGCGAGCGTCCAGCCAACCTGCGCTTATCCACGTCAGCAGCGCCGCCAGTGAAAACGCAAGCCCCATTGTCTGTGCGAAGCGCTTGGGCGGCCCAGGAACATATTTTTCCCAACTCGTCAGGCGCGGACCGCTGACGCGCGTCGCAAAGAGTCCCAAGGGGGAGATCTTCGGGCCGGCCGCCACGCGCGCGGCGAAGCCATAAGTGAGGGGAATAAGCAGCCACGCCCAGCCCGTCGCAAAGGTGAGCACACTCAGTGCCAGCACGCCGAGGGCCACACTGCGTGCGGCGGCGTCGTTGACCGGGTTGGGGAACGAGAAGAAACTCTTCATGCACTTATCCTATGGAAGAAGTCGTAATTACGCGCCAAAGGCGAGCTTGATAGTGGTTATGACGCCGATCACGATCACCAGCGCGCGGATGAACGACGGCGAGAGCCGCAGGATCAGCAGCGCTCCTAGGTAGCCACCGATCAACGTTCCCACGAGAAGCGCGAGAACGTCGGCGGTCGCGAGATGACCGTGCACGACGAAGATGAGAGCGGCGGTGACGTTGATCACGAGCGAGATGGCGTTACGCAAGCCCTGGAGCTCTTTGATGTCGAGGGGCAGCGCGACGGCCATGACGGCGAGCAGCAAGATGCCGAGCCCCGCACCGAAGTAGCCCCCGTAGATCGACACGAAGAACACGCCCACCACCATCGCCACGCGACGCGAGGCGTGTTGCTTGTCGAGGTGCTCGAGTCGGCGCGAAATGATTGGGGAACTCGCGAAGAGCAGTGTGCCTGCGCCGATCAGCCAGGGCACGACGAGTCGAAAGGTGGCGGCCGATCCGACGAGCAGCAGCGTCGCGCCCACAGTTGCTCCGAGCACGCACGACGGCAGCAACGAGACGATGAGTCGACGGTGCGCAGCGAGGTGCGTACGAAAGACCCGCAGTGATCCGAGGTAACTTGGCACTACGCCAACCGTCGTGGAGAGGTTGGCCTTGAGTGCCGGTACCCCGAGGGCGAGGAGCGTCGGAAACGTGATGAAGGTGCCCCCGCCGGCGATGCCGTTCGCGACGCCCGCGGCAATACCCGCGACGAAGACCAAACTCAGGCGCCACCACAGTTCGAGGCCGCCGACAAACATTCTCACTACTCTACGTTTGATGGATTTTTCGCTTCAGGGTGAGGACAATCCGCCAGTTCGAGTACTCCGTCATCTACCGTTAGCGACGTGTACCTCTTGAGTGGCGAACTCATCATTCCTCGGGACGCCCCTGACGACCTGATCCGAGCCGCGGGTGGAATCGTGATGCGTTTTGTGTCGGGCGGACGTGTCGAAATTGCGTGCATCTATCGCGAAGCCCGCGGTGATTGGACCTTTCCCAAGGGCAAGCTCGAGGCGAGTGAGACCTTTGAGCAGGGCGCGCTTCGCGAAGTGTACGAAGAGATTGGGTTGCACTGTCGTGTGATTCGATTCGTCGGTACGACGAACTACGTGCACCGCAAGGGCAAGCCCAAGATCGTCGCCTACTACCTCATGTCTGCCGACATCGGAGAGTTCCAACCCAACGACGAGGTGGACGTCTTGGTGTGGCTGCCCGTGGAGCAGGTGAAGTCGCACCTCACCTGGGACCGCGACCGCGAACTCTTCGACATCGTCTCGGGACTTCCTGAGATTCGAGCACTCGCCTCGTAATTCTGCGTCGATTCTTCACATTTTCGACGAATACCTGACGCATTGACTTGACTATCGGTGGAGCCATCCGTTAGCGTGGACTCTAATCTCTACTAAATCCATAGTAATTAATGGATATAAAGGAAAATCAATGAAAAAGTCCACGACCCGACGTATAGCGGGGCTCGCCGTAGCCCTGCTACCGCTGAGCCTGCTTGCCGTGACGAGTCCCTCGGGCGCGGCCAATCGACTGAATGTCAATGTCGTGGGCTACTCCGTTGTCTCCAATGCCTTTACCGCGCTGGAGAAGGCGTTTCAGGCGACCCACGACGGCAATGGCATTACCTTTACCAACTCCTTTGGCGCCTCGACGACCCAGGCCGAAGACGTGGTCGCCGGTCAGCCAGCCGACGTCGTGGTCTTTTCTGACGTACCCGACTTGAACCTTCTGGTCAACGCCGGCCTCGTCGCCAAGAACTGGGCCAACACCCCCGCCGGCGCGGCGACCAACGGCTTCGTGACCGACTCGGTCGTGGTGATCGTTACGCGCGCCGGTAACCCGCTGGGCATCACGGGATGGAACAGCCTCACCAAGAGCGGTGTCCAGATCGTCACGCCCGATCCGATCAGTTCGGGGAGCGCGCGCTGGAATCTTTTGGCTGCGTACGAGTCCCAGATCCAGCAGGGAAAGAGCGCGACTCAAGCGACGAACTTTGTGAACTCACTGGTGGCCAACGTCGTCTCCGAGCCTTCCAGCGGTAGCAAGGCGCTCACGACGTTTGAGAGCGGAACGGGCAACGTCCTGCTTGCCTACGAGTCCGACGCGCTCACCGCTAAGGCGGCGGGCCAGGCCATTACGATCGTTAACCCCGCGCAGAACACGCTCATCCAAAACCCGGGAGCGTTGACCACCACGGGAGCCCAGAGCCCCGCGGCGGTCGCCTTCTATGACTTCCTCTACTCGCGAGCGGGTCAGGAGATCTGGGTGCAGCAGAACTTCCGCGGAACGATTCCCTACGTGCAGTCGCTGAAGAAGAGCGTCTTCTATCAACCCACTCGCCTCGCGACAGTGGGATCACTCGGCGGTTGGGGCAAAGTCACGGCCAAGTTCTTCTCGCCGACCGGCATCGTCACCAAGATCGAGAATGCTCACGGATACACCAGCTAAGTCTTCGTAATTCTTTCCCCCGAGTGCCGCCGGCGTCGCCCCGCCGGCGGCACTCTCATGTTGGTACGTCAATTCACAAGCGGCAACGTGACTCGAACGGCTATTCGGTAGGCTGGATGGACTTGGAGAGGTGGGTGAGTTCGGTTTAAACCACATTCCTGCTAAGAATGCGGCCTGCGAAAGTGGGCCCGAGGGTTCAAATCCCTCCCTCTCCGCCAGGCAACACCGAGTGCGCTCGGTGTTGCTATCTGAAGGGATGCGCAGTGCAGTACTGGATCGAGACGCTCGGTTGTCCCAAGAATCAGGTGGACTCCGACAAACTGTCGGGACTCTTGGAGTCTCAGGGCTACGTCGTGGCGTCGAGTCCGAGCGAGGCCGACCTCGTGGTCGCGAACACCTGCGCCTTCATCGAAGCAGCCCGCGAAGAGTCCATCGAGACGGTGCTGGAACTCGCCGACGCAAAGACGAACACCGCGCGACTGGTGGTAACAGGTTGCATGGCCGAGCGCTACGGAGAAGAACTCGCGGCCGCCCTGCCCGAGGTCGACCTCGTCGCGGGCTTTGGGGCCAGCCTGATCGACTCAACGCCGGTGACCCTGCGCACGCTGACGCGTCCGTCCTTTGACCTCTTGAACCTGCCGCGCCCGGCGGCGAAGGCTCCCTGGGCCTACGTGAAGATCGCCGAGGGCTGCGACCGGCGCTGCGGGTTCTGCGCGATCCCGACCTTTCGGGGCGACCAACGTTCGCGCTCGACGCTCGACATCGTGGCTGAAACGCGCGATCTCGTGAAAGGCGGCGTCAAGGAAATCGTCCTCATCGCCCAGGACCTGGCGAGCTGGGGACATGATCGTCGTCGTGTGGGTCGCGGCGGCGCGCTCGAGGTGCTCGACGAGGGCGGCACGCAACCGTTGATCGAACTCACGAGAGCACTCACGGAGGAAGTCGCGCGGGTGCGCCTGTTGTACTTGTACCCCTCGGGGCTCACCGAAGGGCTTATCGAAACGATCCTCGCGACCAAGGTGCCCTACTTCGATCTCTCGTTGCAGCACGCGTCGCGTCCCCTGCTGCGCGGCATGCGCCGCTGGGGAGACGGTGCGCGGTTCCTCGAGCGAATCGCGGCCATCCGCGCCGTCGAGCCCGAGGCGACCTTTCGTTCCTCGTTCATTCTGGGATACCCCGGTGAAACGGAAGACGATCAGCGGGTGCTCTTGGACTTCGTCGAGGCCGCGCAGTTGGACTGGGCGGGGTTCTTTACGTTCTCCTCCGAAGAGGGCACCTACGCGAACGACCTCGACGCTCCCGTACCCCACGAGCTGGCCCTCGAGCGCCTGCGCGAAGTCTCTGAACTCCAAGACACCATCACCGCGCGCAAGCGTGATGCTCTGGTTGGAACGTCCGCGGAGTTGCTCATCGACACCCCCGGCGTCGCCCGCAGCGTGCGCGAGTGTCCAGAGATCGATGGTGTCATCCACGTAGCCCCGAGCCTTAGGGTGGGTTCCGTGGTCAAGGGGGATATTGTGGCGAGTCGGGGCATCGACCTCGAGGCGGTCGTCGCGTGAGTAGCGACCGCACCTACGGACCCACGGCGCTGCTTACCCCAGCCAACTTGATGACGGCGTTTCGCCTGTGCGTGGCGCCCTATTTCATCTATCTGATCGTCTTTGACCGCATCTCGTGGTGGACCACGGTGGTGGGCCTGTCGGTCGCGGCTTCGGACTACTTCGACGGCATCGTCGCGCGCCGGCACGGCCCGACCACCTCAGGCGCCTTCCTCGACCCGCTGGCCGACAAGGTGATCGTTCTCGGCGGCCTGTACGCAATCATCATCTCGCGTCCCCACGGGATCCACTTCTTCGTGATCCCGGCGATCATCATCACGGTGCGCGAAGTGTGGATGAGCGCGTTTCGCTCGCGCGCCGCCCGGCACGGCGTCTCGATTCCGGCGAGCCGGCTCGCCAAATGGAAGACGTTCGCCCAGGACTGGGGCATTGGTTTTTGCGTACTACCCCTCACCGGACACCACCTGGTCTTCGCCTTCGTGACGATCTGGATCGCAGTCGCCCTGACGATCTACACGGGGTGGCAGTACTACGAGGGGGGCAAGAGAGTCGTGGCCGGTGCGCGTTGAAATTGTGGCGGTCGGCACGGAACTGCTGCTCGGCCAGATTCCCGACACGAACTCTCAGTGGCTGGGCGAACAACTAGCGGCCCACGGGATCGCCTCGCACTTTCACCAACACGTCGGCGACAATCACGAGCGCATCGTGCTCGCGTTTCGCACCGCGCTGGCGCGCAGCGACGCGGTCATCATCTGTGGCGGGCTCGGGCCCACCCAAGACGACATCACTCGCGCCGCACTCGCTGAGGTGATGAACGTTCCGCTCGAACGTCACGAGGAGATCATCGAGGTCATTCAACGAGCGTTTCGCTCGCGCGGGCGTGAGATGCCCGACAACAATCTCCTTCAGGCTGACGTGCCCCAAGGGGCGACGATCATTCCCCAAACGCGGGGCACTGCCCCGGGTCTTATCTGTCCGCTCGGCCTCAAGGTGATGTACGCAGTGCCGGGAGTGCCCTACGAGATGACTGACATGTTCGAGCGCGCTATCTTGCCCGACCTCTTGGAGCGTCAGCGACTGTCGGGCGAGACGGGGGTCATCAAGAGCACGGTGATCCGCACCTGGGGCGCGAGCGAGTCCGGGCTCGCTGAGGCGGTGAGCGAGCGATTCGACGAGCTCGAGCATGGCGGTCGCGTCACTATCGCATTTCTCGCCTCGGGCATCGAGGGGATCAAGGTGCGACTCACCGTCAAGGGCAGCGACGACGCCGAGGCGACAGCCTTGCTCGCCCAAGAGGAGCGCGCGGTCACGGCCCTCATCGAAGACAAGCTCGGCGACATCGTCTTCAGCGTGAAGGATGAGACGATGGAGGCGGTCGTGGCCGCAAAGTTGGTCGAGAGATCATTGACTCTGGCCGTTGCCGAGTCGCTCACGGGTGGTCTCATCGCGAGCCGACTCGTCAACGTGGTCGGCGCTTCCACCTGGTTTCGAGGTGGGGTGGTGAGTTACGCCTCGGACGTGAAGTACGACGTGCTGGATGTGCCGGTAGGACCAGTGGTGAGCGGACCCGCGGCCGAAGCGATGGCCGAGGGCGTTCGGCGCCTGCTCAAGAGCGACGTGGGATTGAGCGTGACCGGAGTGGCGGGTCCCGAGGAGCAGGAGGGTCAGCCCGCGGGCACCGTGTTCGTGGGACTCTCGCTCGGCGAGCACGTCACGCATGCGGCCCTGCATCTGCCCGGCGATCGTCCGCGCGTTCGTGCGTACTCGGCCATTAGCGCGCTCGACGTTCTTCGCCGCGTTCTCTAGCGAGCGAGTCCATTCCTCTCCTCTAGTCTCGACTGCGGAGGTTGCATGTCAGATCTGATCGTCGAGGTTGATCCGCGCGAGTGGGGCTTCTCCCCCCAGCGCCTCTCGCGCATCGCCACCTACTTCGATCGCTACGTCGATGACGCGCGTCTTGCCGGATGGCTCGCCACGGTGCGGCGCGGGGGCCAGTTGGTGTGGAGCGCCAAGGGTGGGTATCGCGATCGCGAGCGCGACGTGGCGCTCAGTGACGACACAATCTGGCGAATCTACTCGATGACCAAGCCGGTGGTGGCGGTCGCGACGATGATGCTCTTCGAAGAGGGTCGTTTCGATCTCAACAGTGAGGTCGGTCGCTGGATCGAGGAGCTGCGCGAACCCCGAGTCTGGTCCGGGGGAACGCCCGAGGACCCCGAGACGGTCCCGGTCGACACGCCGGTGCGCGTCCATCACCTGCTCACCCACACGAGCGGCCTGACCTACGGGTTTCAGTATCGACATCCCGTCGATCAGATCTATCGCAACAAGGGATACGACTTTTTGCACAAGTCCGGTGCGAATCTCGAAGAAGCGGTGCACGACTGGTGCACGAGTCCCCTCGTTTTTCAACCCGGATCGAGGTGGAACTACTCGGTCGCCTTTGACGTGCTCGGCCGGCTCATCGAGATCTGGAGTGGCCAATCACTCGATGTGTTCATGAAGGAGCGAATCTTCGATCCCCTAGGCATGAGCGACACCGAGTGGTGGTGCCCGCCGGAGAAAGCCGAACGACTGGCCATGCTTTACTTTCCGTCGCCGCTGGGAGCGGCGCCCCAGGACAGCTGGGCGAAGTACTCGCTGCATCCGCCTCGGCTACTGGGCGGTGGTGGCGGGTTGCTCTCGACCGCCCGGGACTACGACCGCTTTGCCGCCCTGCTGCTCGGCGGCGGCCAGGTAGACGGTGTGCGTCTGCTCTCCAGTCGCACGGTCGATCTCATCATGTCGAATCACCTGCCCGGTGACGCGGATCTCGATCAGTACGCGGCGGACTCGTACGCCGAGGTGGAGTACGCCGGTCTGGGCTTTGGCTTCGGTGGGTCGGTTCTGAACGATCGACGCAAGAACAAGTCGCTGGCGTCTGAGGGCACGTACTCCTGGGGTGGGGCCGCGTCCACGACGTTTTGGGTCGATCCGGCCGAGGATCTAACCGCGTGTTTTTACACCCAACTACTGCCGAGCGGCACCTATCCGATCAGGCGTCGACTTCAATCGCTGGTCTACCAAGCACTCACTGACTAAGACTCCGAGTTTGGCTACTCAGTGCTCTCATTGGGCTCATCTACGCCGCCCTCAATACCGGGGTCGCTGACGATATCGGGCTCTTTTTCGCGGTCCTCGTCTTTAGTCCCCGCGTCGTCCAGAGCCTCTTTGATGGCAGCCTCGGGATCCATATCGGGGGTGAAAACCTCGTCGATGCCGTGCTTGTCTTGGTCGTCCTTTGCCACGAAAACCACCTTAATCGCGAGTATTTTTCTGGTTGGAAGTGGTTTCTTAGAAGCAGCGCCAAATGCCAAATACGAACACTTGTTCGTAGTACGGTGGACCCAACGTGACCAACCGATGTGACAGCAGGTTCGTAGCGTCCCTGCGGTGACGGGAAAGAAGGAGACATCAATGGCATCCGACGATCGCACGAAGGCACTCGACGCCGCGCTCGGCCAGATCGAAAAGCAGTTCGGCAAGGGTTCGATTATGCGCATGGGCGAGACCACGCACTTCGCCATTGAGTCCATCCCTACGGGGGCTTTGGCCCTCGATATGGCCCTCGGTATCGGCGGCGTCCCGCGTGGGCGCATCGTCGAGCTCTACGGTCCTGAGTCTTCGGGTAAGTCCACTCTCGCCATGCACGTGGTAGCCGAAGCCCAGCGCAACGGCGGCGTGTGCGCCTACATCGACGCCGAGCACGCCATGGACCCGGTCTACGCGCGCGCCATCGGCGTTAACGTCGATGACCTTCTCATTAGCCAACCCGACACCGGTGAGCAGGCGCTCGAGATCGTCGACATGCTGATTCGCTCGGGTGCCCTGGACGTCGTGGTCATTGACTCAGTGGCAGCTCTCACGCCGCGCGCCGAGATCGAAGGCGACATGGGTGACACCCACGTGGGTTTGCAGGCTCGCCTGATGAGTCAGGCCCTTCGCAAGTTAACTGGCGGTCTGTCGAAGTCCAATACCGTCGCCATCTTCATCAACCAATTGAGGGAGAAGATAGGAGTCATATACGGATGCTTCCAGTACAACGCGCGAGTTGTCCTTGCTGACGGAACGACTGAGAAGATCGGCAAGATTGTCAACCAGAAGCTCCCCGTAGAAGTGCTGTCCTACGACGCCAAGACCGGCACCATGGTTCCCAAGCGCGTCGTGAATTGGTTCAACAACGGCACCACCGACGAGTTTCTTCAGATCACTGTGGCCAAACCTATGAAGAACGGTCGTGCGCAGTTAGCGTGCACGCCGAACCACTTGATCCGCACGCCTGCTGGCTGGGTTGAGGCAGGCAAACTTAGGGTCGGTGATCAGGTCTTAGAAGCCCTGCCGCACTACCTCTCCGACTTTCAGTGGACGGCGCTTCGCGGCACGTTGATGGGCGATGGTGCGCTCTCTGCGACGAGAAGCGGACTTGGTGCTCGCTTCCGTTATTCCCATTGCAAAGCACAGACAGAGTACGCCGATTGGAAAGCTTCGCTCTTTTCGAATCTCGAATCGAGTCGGTTCGTACGAGACGATGGCGTCGTGACGTTTGACTTTCACCCGCTGCCCGAACTCGGCGAATTACGTCAGAGGGTCTACTTGGACGGCAAGAAGTCGTTGGACGATGACTACTTCAAGTCACTCACGCCACTCTCGCTCGCGCTGTGGTACATGGACGACGCGAGTTTTTCGATCCGTTCGAAGGGAGTACAAGAGCGTACGAGGGACCTTTCGGGTCGCGCGGAAATCTGCGTGCAGGCAATGGAGGAAGGTACACGAGCACGCTTAGTGGCGTACCTTGCCGACACCTGGAGTATCAACGCAAGATTGCGCGAAAGCGGAGCAATGAAGAAGGCCGTTCTGGTGTTTAACAACGCCGAGACGGCGAAGTTGCACGCGCTGATCGCTCCCTATGTACACCCGAGCATGGAGTACAAGCTTCTTCCTCGATTCCGTGGGAAGTTTGCCGTTCAGGCCGAGTTTGTTCCGATGAGCTACCAGCTAGTCGCGATGCCGATTGTGGACGTGCACATCAAGCCCAAGACGCGTTCGATGAATCGATTTGACATCGAAGTCGAGGACAGTCACAACTACTTAGTTGACGGTGTCGTCGTTCACAACTCACCCGAGGTAACCCCCGGCGGTCGGGCTCTCAAGTTCTACTCCTCGGTTCGCCTCGACATTCGCCGCATCGAATCCATCAAGGACGGGACCGAAGTCGTGGGTAACCGCACGCGGGTGAAGGTCGTAAAGAACAAGTGCGCGGCACCCTTCCGTCAGGCTGAGTTCGACATCATGTACGGCCAGGGCATCAGTCGCGAAGGTTCGATTCTTGACGTCGCGGTGGAACTGGGATTCGTGAAGAAGGCCGGTGCTTGGTTTACGTATGAAGGCGAGCAAATGGGCCAGGGTCGCGAGAACGTGAAGACGTTCTTGCGTGAGAACCCCCAGACGATGGCCGAGATCGACGAACGCGTGC
Organism: Acidimicrobiales bacterium; assembly: GCA_049511155.1. Lineage (GTDB taxonomy): Bacteria > Actinomycetota > Acidimicrobiia > Acidimicrobiales > RAAP-2 > RAAP-2. The sequence continues at coordinate 4,495 of JBEKYI010000005.1, read as the reverse complement.
GCACGCACCTCGCCGAGTCGTTGATTCCCGATGTCGTCGGCGTGGCCGACGACATCGATATCGACGCGCCGCTCAGTCTCGACTAAGGGGCGCCGCCTGGACGAGGTGGTCCCGCCTCGAGAAGCGTCGCGTGGCTCGACGAAACGTGAACGTGAAGTCGGGCCAGATCACGGTGTTGCGACCCTCGGAGTTGACGTACCAACTCGAGCACCCGGTGCCCCACACGGTGGAGGGCAACTTCGATTGCACGTCGCGCGTCCAGCGGCGTGCGACGTGCAGTTTGGGTTCAATGAGCGTGTCGGTAGCGAGCGCGCTTTTGATCGCGCGAACCGCGTAGTTGAGCTGGGACTCCATCATGAAGATGACCGACGTGTGGCCGAGACCCGTATTGGGGCCGCCCAACATGTAGAGATTGGGAAAGCCCGGAAAGGACGTGCCCTTGTAGTGGGGCAGGTCGCGTCGAAACGTGTCGGCCAGAGAGGCCCCGGACAAGCCGTGAACCTTTTGGGCCATCGGGTTGTCGGTTACGTAGAAGCCGGTCGCCGAGATGAGGACATCAAGTTCGTGGAGTCGGCCATCCTTCCTACGGATGCCGCGACGCTCGATGCGTTCAATCGGTTCCGTGACGAGTTCGACGTTGTCGCGTTCGAAGGTGGGGTAATACGCGTTGCTGATCAGCACGCGCTTGCAGCCCATGCGATACGACGGAGTGAGCCGCTCCCGCAGGGCCGGATCGGCGACCTGACGAGCCAGGTGATCTCGTGACATGGTTTCGGCGATCGCCATTCGGCGAGGATCCTTGACGAAGCCGAGCACAGACTTCTCGTTGCGCCAATAGCGCCAGTAGCGCATCGCCCGTTGGATGGGGGGCACGTTGGCGAAGAGCCGCCTCGTGCGATCCATGACCGTGTGTCCCAGGTGGGGCAAGACCCAGGATGGCGTTCGTTGAAACACGCTGAGCGACTCCACCAGGGGCGCGATCTCGGGGATGACCTGAATCGCGCTCGCTCCGGTACCGATGACGCCCACGCGCTTGTTGGCGAGATCGACCTGGTGGTCCCATCGCGCCGTGTGCATGATGGGGCCCTGGAAGTCGATGAGTCCTGGTATATCGGGCAATTTGAGTTCCGCCAACGCCCCGGTCGCCAGGATCACGCAGGTCGCGAGAAACTCGCCGTAGTTAGTCGCGAGTCGCCACTGGCCGATCCCTTCGTCGAAGGACACGTCGGCGACATCGTGATTGAACTTGATGAGCTCGCGCAGTTCGTAGCCGTCCGTGACGTCCTCTAAGTACTGGCGGATCTCGGGCTGGTAGCTGTAGGTGTTCGTCCACGACGGATTCGGGGCGAAAGAAAAGGAGTAGAGGTCGCTCGCTACGTCACAGCGGCACCCCGGATACACGTTGTCGCGCCAGGTGCCGCCAAGAGTTCCCGCGCGCTCGAAGATCACAATGTCGCGCACGCCCTGTTGGCGTAGCCGAATGGCCGCGCCCAGTCCCCCGAAACCTGATCCGACGATCGCGACGTCCACCATGACGCCTCTAACTTAGGTCCTCGAAAATCAGGCACAGTAGCGTGACTCAGGTGAGTAGACGACTGACTTTTCGGCGATACCTCGGTGAGGGCATTCGTCGGTGGCGTTCCTACGCCAACGAGGTGGCGACGGTCGGACCCGACGATGACTACGCCCAGAGGTTCTTCTACTTCGGACAGCGCGCGGCTCTCATGGCGCCCCAGGGCGTCATCTATAACGAGCGGTACCTCTCGATCGGTGACGAGACCCTGATCGGCCCCAACGTGTGTCTCACGGCGGGCATCGACGCAGACCAGGTCATGTTGGCCACACCCACCGTGTCGATTGGGCGTCGCTGCGTCATTGGCCGCGGGTCCCACATCGTGGGCCACTGGTCGATCGAGCTGGGCGACGAGATTCAAACGGGACCCTACGTCTACATCACCGATCAGAACCACGCCTACGAAGACCTGGACGTGGCGGTGGGTTGGCAGACACCCACCGAAGGAGCTGTCAAAATCGGCTCGGGCAGCTGGTTGGGCGCGAACGTCGTGATTCTTCCCGGCACCACGCTCGGTCGTAACACCACGGTGGCCGCTGGTGCCGTGGTGCGGGGCTCGTTTCCCGATCACGTGGTCCTGGGGGGAGTGCCCGCCAAAGTGCTGCGCCACTACGACGAGTCAGAAGGCTGGGTGGCGGGTCCCGCGTGAGCCAAGGATTCTTCGGGCTGGATCTCTCGCCCCTGCGCAATTCCCAGCAGTATCGACGCCTCTACGTTGCCGGATTCATCTCGATGTTGGGTTCCCAGGCGACCTACGTGGCGGCTCCCTTTCAACTGCGCCAACTGACCCACTCGACCTTGGCGGTCGGCTCCATCGGCCTGGTCGAGCTCGCTCCTCTGGTCATCTTCGGTCTCTACGGGGGCGTTCTGGCCGATCGCATCAGTCGACGGCGTCTCATCATCTCGATGGAGATCGTCTTAATGGCGTCGACGTCGCTGTTGCTTGCCAATGCGCTACTCGCTCACCCCGTCACGTGGATTCTGTACCTGGACGCCGCCATCGTGGCCGGCGCGTCGAGCCTCCAGATACCCAGTGTCTCGGCGATGAATCAGGTGCTCGTCGCGCCGGGACTCCAGCGTTCGGCATCCATCCTGTCCAATGTGAGCTCCACCACGGCCTCGATTGTGGGACCCGCGCTGGGCGGACTCGCTGCGGTCGCCTTCGGGCCGGGCTCGGTGTACTTGGCGAACGTCGTCACCTTTGCCGTCTCGCTCTACCTGCTCTCGCGGCTTCACGCGGTGCCCGCGCCCGAGGACGTGCCCGAGAGCGTGATGGCGTCGATGCGCGACGGCGTGCGCTACGCCAAGAGTCGCCCGGACATCGTGGGCACGTACATCATCGACCTCTTGGCCATGATCCTCGCGTTTCCTGTTGTTATGTTGCCCTTTGTCGCGGTGCGCTTCCACGAGTCCTACGCGTTGTCGCTGCTCTACTGCGGGCTGCCCTTTGGGGCGCTGGTGGCCACGCTGACCTCGCGCTGGACCCACCACGTTCATCGCTACGGTCGCGCGATCGTTGCGGCCGCGGCCATCTGGGGTCTCGGTATCGCCCTTTTCGGAGCATCCTCCATACTCTGGTTGGTTCTGGTGGGTCTGGTCATCGCGGGCGGCGCGGACTCGATCAGCGGCGTGTTTCGCAACACGATGTGGAACGAGTCCATACCGCCGGACGTGCGCGGGCGCATGGCCGGCATTGAGATGATCTCGTACTCGCTCGGACCCACGGCCGGCCAGTTTCGCGCGGGCGTCATGGCCGCGCGGACGTCGCTGCGGTTCTCTCTGACCTTCGGGGGCCTCGCGTGCACCGGTTCGGTCGCCGTCGTCGGCGCCGCGTTGCCCTCCCTGTGGCGATTTGACGCGCGCAGCGACGTGCACGTTGCCGAGGTGCGTGCCCTGCGCGAGCAAGAGGCAACCTAGGGCGCACGGCGTACCCCGTACGCTTTGAGTCATGTTTCGAACGACCTATCTCGTCACGGTTAGCGGACCCGACCGTCCGGGGGTAGGCGCCGAGCTCTTTGGGGCACTGCATGCCCTCGAGGGCAACGATGTTCGCCTGATGGATGTTGCCCAGATCACCATCCGAGGAACCCTGGTGCTGTGCGCTGAAGTCTCGAGCGAAGCCGCCACCACGCGCGACGATCTGCTCGCGGCCCTGGCGAGCCGTCCGATCGAGACCGAGGGAATCACGTCGTCGGTGGAGGTCGTCACGCCCAGTGACGAACGTCGTGGCCGTCGCCTGTTGGTGACCTTGCTCGCGCCCGCCATCTCCGCGGGCCAGCTCGAAGAGGTCTTTCACGCCATCGCTCTCTCTGACGCGACGTGCGAACGAATCGTGCACTTGGCGAGTTACCCCGTTGACTGCTACGAGCTGATCGTGATGGGCCCCGATCACGCCGCCTTGCGGGAGAACCTCACGACGGTCGCCGAAGCGAGCGGGGTCGACCTGGCGGTCCAGCGAGCGGGGCTGCACCGGCGGGCCAAGCACCTCGTCGTGATGGACGCCGACTCGACGTTGCTCCAAGACGAAGTGATTGACCTTCTCGGGGCCGCGTCGGGCCGCGCGGAAGAAGTCAGTGCGATCACGCACGCCTCGATGAGCGGTGAGATCGACTTCGCCGATGCATTGCGCCAGCGCGTCGCGCTGCTCGAAGGTCTGCCGGCGTCGGTACTCGACGACGTTCGCGCGTCACTGCGTCTTGCGCCCGGTGCGCGCACGTTGCTGCGCACGTTGCTGCGACTCGGGTACGTACCAGCCGTAGTTTCGGGTGGATTCCTTGAGGTGCTCGAGCCACTCTTGAAAGAGCTCGACGTGACTCACGTCGCGGCCAACCGCTTGGAAGTACAAGACGGCGTCCTCACTGGTCACGTGGTTGGTGAGATCCTGGACCGCGCCGGCAAGGCGGAGGCACTGCGCCGCTTTGC
>JBEKYI010000004.1:0-43326 GCA_049511155.1 Acidimicrobiales bacterium | reverse complement strand
ATCGCGCCACGACAAGTCCAAAGAGTTCAGCGCGCTGGCTCAACCACACGGAAGAAAAAGGAGGAAAGATGTCGCATAGGTCCCGGAGCCATAACGTGACACGGGTGGTGAGACTTCACAGACCTGAGTACTGGGGCGGAAAACTGTCGTGACTTCGACTTCCACCAACACACGTGTGCTGTTGATCGGGGCATCGCGCGGTCTCGGACTCGCGATGGCCGCGGAGTACGTCGCGCGCGGAGCTCAGGTAGTAGCGACCATGCGGGGCCAGGCCCGCACGCCGTTGCACGAGCTGCACGAGACGGCCGGCGGACGGTTAGAGATCGAGCACGTGGATATCACCATCCCGGAGCAAGTTCGAGAACTGAGGCAGCGCCTCGGGTCGCGCACGTTCGACCTGCTCTTTGTCAACGCGGGGGTCGGGACAGAAGAGACCATCGCTGACGTGGCGACCGACGAGTTCGTGCGTCTCATGGTCACCAACGCACTGAGCCCGATGCGGGTTATCGAGACCCTCGGCGACGTCGTCCCAGCTGACGGCACCATCGCGATCATGTCCTCGGGCCAAGGGAGCATCGCCAACAACGAGAATGGCAGATTCGAGATCTACCGAGCCAGCAAGTCGGCGCTCAATCAACTGATGCGCAGTTACGCCGCCCGACATCGTGACGACCCGCGGACGTTGCTGCTCATGGCGCCCGGCTGGGTCAAGACCGACTTAGGCGGCCCTCACGCTCGCTTGACCGTCGAGGAAAGCATCCCTAACCTGGTCAACACCGTCGACGCCCAACGTGGTCACCCCGGTCTGCAGTACCTCGACTATCAAGGCCACGTCGTTGCCTGGTGATTGCGCTAGGTGAGCTCCTGGAGTTGGTCTCGACGTCCCGTTAGGTAGTTGACCTCGGCGGAGTTCTTGGATAGCTCTATTGCTCTCTGGTACGCGGCGATTGCGGCCTCCCTCCTGTGGAGTCGGCGCAAGAAGTCCGCACGCGCCGCGTGAAACGCGTGATACTCGCCCAACTCGTCCTGTAACCGGTCGATGATGGCCAGGGCGACCTCGGGGCCATCAAGTTCGCCCAGCGCGATCGCTCGATTGAGAGAGACGATCGCCGAAGGGTCGAGCTCGAACAGTTGATCGTACAACGCAACGATCTGTGCCCAGTCGGTCTCGCGTGCCTCGCGGGCCGAGGTGTGTACCGCGTTGATCGCCGCCAACACCTGGTAGCGACCGGGAGGTTCGTTCGAGGCCAGGCGCTCGCGAACCAGACGATGTCCCTCGGTGATGAGTGCCCGGTCCCAGGATCCACGGTCCTGGACATCCAGGGTGACGAGTTCACCGCTCGTCGCCACGCGCGCATCGCGGCGAGCATCAATGAGCAGCATGAGCGCGAGTAGCCCGGCTACCTCGCCATCGTTGGGCATCAGGTCCCGCAGCAGCCGGGTGAGCCGTATCGCTTCGGCGGTGAGTTCGTGGCGCAGGGGATCTACGTCTTCGCTGGTGGCGAGATAGCCCTCATTGAAGACGAGGAAGAGGACGGTTAAGACACCATCGACGCGAGCGGGGAGATCCTCGAGAGAGGGCACTCGATACGGGATGCGAGCTGCTTTAATCTTGGCCTTGGCGCGGGTGATGCGCTGCTCCATCGTGGAGTCCTGCACGAAGAAGGCGTGCGCGATTTCGGCGACGGTGAGACCGCCGACCAGACGCAACGTGAGTGCCACTCGGGTCTGCATCGCGAGTGCTGGATGGCAGCACGTGAATATCAGACGAAGCCGCTCGTCATCGAGGGCGTCGAAAGACTCGGGCGGTTCGTGAGCGACGGTCATCTGCGCTTCCTTCTGCTTCCCCTCACGCTTGCGCTCCCGGCGTATTCGATCGATCGCTTTTCGGTTGGCGGTGGTCGTGAGCCACGCGCCGGGGTTGGGGGGAACACCCTCGGCGGGCCACTTGGCGGCCGCAATCGAGAAGGCCTCTGCCGCCGCTTCTTCGGCAATGTCCAGGTCACCGAATCGTCTCGCGAGGGAGGCGACGACCCGGGCCCACTCCTCGTCGTGGGCCCGGGAGATCGCGTCGCGAGCATCGAGTGTCACTGGAAAGGACGCACCTCAACTTTGCGGTTGCAGCTCTGGGAGCCCTCGGCGGCGAGCTTGAGCGCGGCGTCGAGGTCGGGGGCCTCGATGACCCAGAATCCTCCGAGAAACTCTTTGGACTCGGTGAACAGTCCGTCGGTCACGATGGCCCTGCCACCCCGGTTGTCGATGACGGTCGCGTCGTGAGGCGAGGTCAAACCCCCTGCGAACACCCACTGGCCCGCGGCCATCATTCGTTCATTGAACGCGCTGACGGCCTCTCGCTCCTGGGACGAGGCGGTACCGGTCTCGAGCTCGGCGTCAGTACGTATAGACATGTCGTCAATTACAGAGATGAGGAACTGCATGGTGGATCTTCTCCTGTTCTTGAGCCCGTTGGGCTTCTTCACCCATACCTACGAACACCGACCACCGGAACCGACACCGATGCTCAATTCTTTCTACGGACGTGCCCACACTATGTGAGCTTCGAAAAAAGGCCGGGCCGCACCCTCGTGGGCCAACGGGTGTCGTATGTGGTCGAGGACGTAGTTACGTAGTAAAGGTCAGTGCACCCTTGGCCGTATACCAGTTCATCGTGTCAATGATGAAGCGCCCGGCATGGACGGCCGGATCGGACTCTGCGAGGCGACGCGCCTCACTCAGCGATCCCACCTGATAGAGACAGATCCCTCGCCAACTGTCGTCGGGCTGCTCGGCGAGTGGGCCGGCGACTTTGAGATAGCCCGCGTCCTTCATGGCGGCGAAATGACCAAGATGCTGACTTTGGATCAGGCTCTCGGTCGTCTCATCGAGGGGTAGTGCATCGGGGGCGCAGCGCAAGAGGATCAACTCGTAGACGTCGAATTCGTCGGGCGGTTCGGCGGTACGTGGCTCCGCCTGGTCAGTCATCGACGAGCGCTTGGAGTTGTTCGAAGTGGCCCGAGAGGTGAAGGTTCGCGTGAGTCGCCAGCAGGGCGCCTAGGGGGATGGGCTGATCGACGACCACGACCCCGTTGTCCACGAGCTTGACCGGAATAAGCACGTCTCGCTGGGCGTCGTTCAGCGCCGCGGCAGCGTCGGCCAATTGACGTGCGGATGAGTCCAACGTGTCGGCGAGAGCGCCGACTCCGCCACGTGACTCGATGTAGTCGCGCAGCTCGTCTTCTGCGACATCGTCACGATTGTCGAATGTGGGAACCTGGCCCGCAATAACCTCGGTCACGACGGTGGCGATGTGGTCGGTCGCCCGGGCGAAGTGCGCTCCGATGAGTTCAGCGCTCCACCCATCCTCGGGCGGTAAGAACTGGCCATCGCGCAGCAGGGCGACAAACGGCCCATAGGCCTCGTACAGAGATAGGTCACTCATCGACTCATCCTTTGGTTGGGATTGGAACCCTGATTCTGACAACCGTGATGGTCCCTGTCAACGCGCAATCCTTTGCTTCGGGCGTCCGATAAGGTGCGGTGAAACCTTCAAATATCAAGGAGCGCACTGTGCTGGGTGACAAGGAAGAACACTTCGTCGGCAAGGGGACTGACCTGTCGGCCCTGGCGTCGCACATCGAGGAGTACCTCAAGACCAACGGTTACACCGTTCAATCGGCCCCGCCGGGCGACGCCGGCAGCGTCATCCAGGCCCACAAGGGAGGCTTTTGGCGAACCGCTGTAGCAGCCGATCGTGCCCTCACGATCACCATCCAGGGCAACTCCGGTGACTTCACGGTGAAGTTCGGTATCGGCAAGTGGCTCGAACACCTGGGTATCGCCGCCGTCGAAACTCTCTTGTTGAGCGACCTCTTTTTGGTGGTCGACGTCGCGGACTCGCTGTGGAGCATCGAGGTCGAAGACAAGTTGATCACCGACGTCAAGGCATTCATCGGCTGAGAGGCGCTCCGGCGATTCTTATTGAAACCCCACGACGCCGTGGGGTTGGTACTTGGCCTCTAACGTGGCAATCTCATCGTCACTCAGCTCCAAGTCGACCGCGGCAACTGCGTCGCTCAGGTGCTCGGGTTTGGTGGCGCCCACGATGGGGCTGGTCACGACGGGATTCTTGAGAACCCACGCGAGAGCGATCTGTGCGGGCGCCACCCCACGTTGCGCGGCCAGCGCAAGCACCGCATCGACAATGGGCTTATCAGCGTCGCTCACCAATGAGCGGCCGAACTCGTCCTTTTCCGATCGATTGGTCTGAGCGTCCCACGCACGGGTCAGACGGCCGCGCGCGAGCGGGCTCCAGGGAATGGCGCCCACTCCCTGATCGAGCAGAAGCGGGAACATCTCTCGCTCCTCTTCCCGGTACAGAAGGTTGTAGTAGTCCTGCATGCTCACAAATCGCGTCCAGCCGTTGAGGTCGGCGGTGTAGAGAGCTTGGGCGAACTGCCAGGCGTACATCGACGATGCCCCGATGTAGCGGGCCTTTCCCGCCTTGACGACATCGTGCAGCGCCTCCATCGTCTCGGCAATGGGGGTGCGATAGTCCCAGCGATGGATCTGGTACAGGTCGACGTAGTCGGTGCCGAGGCGTCGCAGACTGTGGTCAATCTCACTCAAGATGGCCTTGCGTGAGAGACCTTGACCATTCGGACCGGGACGCATCCGGCCGTTCACTTTGGTGGCGATGACCACCTCCTCGCGCGATGTGAGCGAGAGAAGCGTCGATCCGGTGATCTCTTCGCTGCTGCCGGCCGAGTAGACGTTGGCGGTGTCGAAGAAATTGATGCCCGCGTCGAGCGCCTGGCGAAAGAACGGTTCGGCGCCTTCGCGTCCGAGCGACCAGGGCTGGTTGCCGCGCCCGGGTTCGCCGTAGCTCATGCAACCCAAGCAGATTCGTGAGACCTCGAGACCGGTGTCGCCGAGTGTGACGTACTCCATGGTCATCCTCCAACCGTGATTTTGACGTGCGACTTCCGTTCTAGTGCGAGAGAGGCGCCGATCGTTCGCGCGACAATTGAAGACGAACGGAAACATTGGCGTGATAGGAACGTGACATCGCTCGCGCATTCGTTGACATTGAGCCCACCGCGGCGTGGGATGAGGTCTACTCGGCGCCGGGCGTCCCGCGGGCGGCCTATCGGAAAATCATTGACGTGCTCGACGATTTTGGAGCAGTCGACCTGCGCTCGCGATTCGAGCAGCTGGCCGCCACCTTTACCGACCGCGGGGTCACCTTCGCCTTCGGCGGCGAGGAACGGCCCTTTCCGCTGGATCTGATCCCGCGCGTCATCGCGGCCGCCGAGTGGGAGCACTTGGCGGCCGGTGTGCGTCAACGCGTCCTCGCCCTGGAGGCGTTCCTGGATGATGTGTACGGGGAAGGGCACTGTTTTCATGACGGCGTTATCCCGCGACGTCTCATCGTCACGAGTCCGCACTATCGCCGCGAAGCCGTGGGCATCACCAAGGATCGCGGCGCGCGGATCACCGTGTCGGGCATTGACGTCGTGCGCGACGAGGTTGGCAGACTGTGCGTGCTCGAAGACAATGTGCGCATTCCCTCGGGCGTGTCGTACGTGATCGAGAATCGTCGCGCGATGACTCAGAGCTTTCGCTCGTTGTTCTCGCGCTACCGCGTCCACCCGGTCGATGAGTACCCGAGCCGACTGCTGCGCGCACTGCGACGCGCCGCGCCCGACGAAGTGCGCGACCCCACGGTGGTCGTGCTCACGCCGGGGGTGCACAACGCGGCGTACTTCGAACACGTGCTGCTGGCGCGGTTGATGGGCGTGCAGCTCGTCGAAGGCAGCGACTTGGTCGTCGTTGGCAACAACGTCTTCGTGCGCACCACCCAGGGCGAGCGTCCGGTTCACGTGATCTACCGGCGGGTGGACGATGAGTGGATCGATCCGCTCCAGTTCCGTCCCGAGTCGGTCGTGGGCGTCGCCGGACTCGTCAACGCCGCTCGGGCCAAGACAGTGACGCTCGCCAACGGCATTGGTAACGGCGTGGCCGATGACAAGTTGATCTATACCTACGTGCCCGAATTGATTCGCTACTACCTCGGCGCCGAGCCCCTACTGGACAACGTCCAGTCGTATCGGCTCGAAGATCCCGAGTGCCTGGCGGAGGTGACCAGTCACCTCGAGCGCTACGTGATCAAGCCCGTCGACGGTTCGGGGGGCAAGGGCATCGTCATCGGTCCTCAGAGCGAGCGCGCGACGCTGCGCGCCTTGGGCAAAGACATCCTCGCGAACCCGCGAGGCTACGTCGCCCAACGCCCCGTCGCACTCTCGACGGTGACCACGTTCGTCGACGATCAGATGTCACCGCGTCACGTGGATCTGCGCCCCTTCGCCATTCACGACGGCGACGAGGTGTGGGTGCTTCCCGGCGGTCTCACGCGGGTGGCCCTGGGTGAGGGAGCGCTCATTGTGAACTCGAGTCAAGGCGGCGGATCCAAGGACACCTGGGTGCTCGCGGACGCCGAACGTCCCACGCGAGTAGCGGACGTGAATATCGCTACACCACTCGCGAACCTCGAGGGCACCGATCGCCAAGCGGGGCCGCCGTCGATGGGGTCGAACCAGTGACCCGACCCATGCTCTCTCGCCTGGCTGAACTGATCTACTGGACGGGGCGATACGTCGAGCGCGCCGACGACACGTCGCGCATCGTCGACGCCTACATCCACCGCATTGCCGAAGATCCCTTCGGTGACCCTGATCTCGCGTGTCGCTCGCTGTTTGCCATCTTGGGCATGGAGATCGACGAGCCCGTGGTGAGTGAGTCCATGGTGCTCGAGCACCTCGTCTACGACCCACTCAATCTGACGGCCATCACGGGCAGCCTGCTTGCGGCCTACGAGAATGCGCGGCGAGCCCGCGAGGTGATCTCCTCGGAGATGTGGGTCTGTCTGAACGCGACGCGTAACGAACTTCCCGCCGTGCGTCGGCGTGCGCGTCGCGTCGGCGCGGCCAACTACTTGGCCTACGTGCGTGAGCGAACGGCCCTCTTCGCTGGCTTGGCAGACGCCACGATCAGTCATGACGAGACCTGGTGGTACTTGCTCTTGGGTCGCAGCCTCGAGCGCATCGACATGGCGGCGCGGCTACTCGAAGGTCGCCTGCTCGCTGGCGATGACACACCCGATTGGCTCACGCTGCTGCGCGCGGCTGGCGCCATGGAGTCGTTCCTACGTGCGTCGGTTCAGGTCGCGAGTCCCGAAGAGATCGCGTCCTTCCTCCTGCTCGATCGGAACTTTCCCCGATCCGCCTACTACTCGCTCGCCGTGGCTGACCACTGCCTCGACGAACTCTCGAAGTTCGGTCCATCGGATCGCGACGTGAATCAGGCTCGACTCACAATTCGACTTACCCAAACGCGCCTGGAGTACATGGACCCGAGGTCGGCGCTGCGCGAGCTGGCCGAGATCCTCGATCTGCTCGAGCAAACCAGCGCCACCGCAAACGATCAGATCACCGAGCGCTACTTCCGCAATGTCGTGGCGATCAACTGGGCGATCGGCCAGGGCACGTGAGCGACACGATGCGCCTGCACGTTCGACACGTGACCGGGTTCTCCTACGACGGCGCGGCCGATTCGTCCTACAACGAGGTGCGCATGACGCCACTAGCGCTACCACGCCAGCGCGTCGAGTTCGCCTCGCTCACCATTGCCCCCTACGCCCTGCAGGCGACCTACCGTGACTACTTCGACACCATTGTCACGACCTTCGACCTCCACGAGAGTCACGAGCGCCTTGAGGTGGTCGCCGAGGCGACCGTCGAGACGGTGCGCGACGATGAGATCGAAGCCGAGATCGACCTCTCGACGCTCCTGGACCCCTCGTGGAGCGACCAGTACGTGGAGTACCTCGTAGCGACTTCTTACACGCTGTTATCGCCCGCAGTGCTCGAGGAGTTTCGAGGGATGACGAAGTCGTCGCGTGACGTGCGGTCCATCATCGACACGGCGCTCAGCGTGGTGAACGAACGCCTCGAGTACGTGCGTGGCGCCACGCAAGTTACCTCGACGGCCCAAGACGCGTGGGACGAAGGCAAGGGTGTGTGTCAGGACCTCACGCACGTCATGCTTGCCCTCGTGCGTAGCGTCGGCGTGCCCGCTCGCTACGTCTCGGGCTACATGCACCCCAACCTGGACGCCGCGGTGGGCGAGACCGTGGTGGGCGAGAGCCACGCCTGGGTCGAGTACTTCGACGGAGACTGGCGCGGGGTCGATCCCACGAACGCGGGCGAAGTAGGACTGGGACACGTCACGGTCGCTCGAGGTCGTGAGTACGGCGACGTCCCGCCTCTCAAGGGCATCTACCACGGGGACCCCGCGAGTTCCCTCGGCGTGACGGTTGAAGTAACGCGGCTCAGCTAGACGAAGGCCTGGTTGATCCTCCCTAATGTGGTCGAAGAACACGCGAAGGAGTTGTCCATGTCTCGGCCCACGATTGTTGTCTGCGAGGGTGATCAGACCGGTCAGGAGTTACTAGAAGAGTCGTTGCGAGTCTTCGATCCTTCGGTGCTCGGCGCCGAGGTTGAGCTCGTGCGATTTGACCTGTCCCTGCGATCGCGAGAAGAGAGCGACAACGGCGTGGTTCGCGAGGCGGCCACGGCGATGCGTGAGACGGGCCTCGGCCTCAAGGCCGCGACGGTGACCCCGCCGGAGCGCGGCGGGGTGGGTTCCCCCAATCAGATTCTGCGCCGGGGTATCGACGGCAAGGTCATCGTGCGAACCGGTCGGCGGATCCCGGGAGTCACTCCGATCGTCGCGCTGAGTCATCCGGTCGTCGTGGTGCGTATGGCGGTAGGCGACGCGTACGGCGCCGCCGAGGGCCGTGACGGGCAGCCCGGATCCCGCGCCGAAGAGGCGTGGCGCACCGAGCGCATCGAGCGTTCAGTGTGTCAGTCGGTGGCCGAGTTTTCCTTTCGATCGGCCCGATCGCTGGGCGGTCTCGTCTACGGCGGTCCGAAGTGGACCGTCTCGCCCACCTACGAGGGCATGCTCAAAGAGGAGATGGACGCGGCGGCCGAGCGTCACCCGGACGTGCCGTATCGCCCCATGCTGATCGACGCGGCCTACGCCGGGCTCATGACCGAGGGCTGGCACAGTCCGGTGGTAATTCCGGCCCTCAATCGAGACGGTGACTGCCTCAGTGACCTCGTGCTGGCGATGTTCGGCTCGATCGCCGGGGCGGAGTCCGTGTTGCTGTCGCTCGACGAGAATCTGGAGCCGACCGTCGCCATGGCCGAGGCGCCCCACGGCACCGCGCCGTCGCTGGAGGGAAAGAACGTGGCCAACCCCATGGCGATGCTGCTCGCCTGCGCCGCGGTGCTCGAGCACGCGGGCTATCGCGGCTACCTCGACTGCGCGTCCGGGGCCGTGGCAGTCCGCGAGGCGACGTTGTCGACGGCGCGCGATGGCATCCGTACCTTCGACCTGGGTGGCGACGCGTCCACCAGCGACGTCGTGGACGAAGTCATCCGTCGAGTGCGTGCCGCTCGGCTCGGCTAAGTCACCCCGCGCGCGCCAGAGCGCGACTTAGTGTGGGGGCACCTCGCCCTAAAAGGAGTCCTCATGGACAACCGCCAGATTCTGCTCGCCGAGCGCCCCCGAGGCGCGCTGAGTGAGTCGACCACGAAAGTCGTCACGACGCCGCGACCAGAATGCGCGGAGGGCGAAGCACTCATCAAGGTGGCGATGTTGAGCATCGACCCGACGATTCGCACCTGGATGGACGATGCGCCAGGCTACCTACCGCCGATTCAACTGGGCGACGTCGTTCGCGGCAGCGGTGTCGGTGTCGTCGTCGAGTCGAAAAATGACCACTACAAAGTGGGCGACTTCGTCTTTGGCATGACCGGTTGGCAGGAGTGGGTTCTCGCGACCGACGATCTCCGCTTTTCGGTCATCCCGGCCGGACTGGGCTTGGACTTGGCGACCGTTATGAACGTGCTGGGCGTGACCGGCATCACCGCCTACTTCGGAATGACCGATGTCGGTCAGGTGAAAGAAGGCGACGTCGTGGTCGTCTCCGGTGCGGCGGGAGCGACCGGTTCGGTGGCCGGCCAGATCGCCAAGGCCAAGGGTGCTCGCGTGATTGGTATCGCGGGGGGCACCGAGAAGTGCGCGGAGGTCGTCGAGGAGTACGGATTTGACGAGTGTCTGGACTACCGCGCAGAACACCTTCGAACGCGCCTGCGCGACGCATGCCCCAAGGGAGTGGACTTGTACTTCGACAACGTGGGTGGCGAGATCCTCGATGCGGTTCTCACCAATCTCGCCCTGCACGCGCGCGTCGTGCTGTGCGGTGCGATCTCCCAGTACAACGTCGAGGGCCCTCGCCGGGGCATTGAGAACACGTCCATGCTGATCGTGCGGCGTGCGCGCATGGAGGGTTTCTTGGTCCTCGACTACGAGAAGCGATTTGCCGAGGCCCAAGGTGCCCTCGCCACAATGGTGATCACGGGTGAACTGCGACACCACGAGCACGTGGTACCGGGACTCGAGCGTGCTCCCGAGGCACTCGGCTTGCTCTTTAGCGGTGGCAATCACGGTAAGACGTTGGTGGCCGTGGACGAGACGCTGAAACTTGGCTGACTCGCTCGTCGCCATGGTGCGTCGAAATTGGCAGCCCGTGACGATCTCTCTCTTTCTGGTCGCCCTGGTCGCGGGGTTCGCGCCTTTCGGGGCGGTGGCCTCGCTCGACAAGGTGGCGGGCTACTTCGGGCATCACAGTTCGACCAAGACGCTCCAGAGCGTGGTGGGCCTGTCGGGCTCGCAGCTAGGCATCGGGCTCGCCATTTTGCGCTTCGCGTCACTGGGCGCGTTGCCGCTGGCCTCGCTGGCCGACCGCTGGGGACGCGTGAGCATGGTGCGCCGTACCCTGCTGGTGGGCCTGTTCATCACGGCGTGCGCCGCGCTCAGTCCGACGTACTGGTTCTTCGTGGCCTGCTTCGCGTTGGCCCGTCCGCTGTTGACGTCGACGTCGACGCTGGTCTCAGTGATCACCGTGGAGCTTTCGAGCACGCGCTCGCGCATCGATCGCCTGGTCATCGTGTCGGCCGGCGCGGGAGTCGGCGCAGGGCTCGCCGCGATCATCTCGGGACTCATCAAGGGTCCCGATTCGTTTCGCTACCTCTTTGCGATCGCATTGATCCCGATGCTGTTCCTGCGTCCCTTGCTGCGACCGATCCCCGAGCCCGAGTATCGAGGTGGGCACTCAACGATGGCGCGTCTGGGCGCGGTGCCACGGGGCCTGCGCGCGCGAGTGGCGATCGTCGGAGTCATCATCTTCGTGGTTGGCGTGATCTCGGGTCCGGCGGGAGGCTTCACTTTCGTGTACGGCGAAAGCGTGCTCAAGATCTCGCCGATCGTGGTGTCGCTCGTCGTCGCGCTCAGCGCTCTCACCGGTCTCGGCGGGTTAGTGCTCAGTCGCTACTGCGCGATCGCGCTTGGTCGTCGCGGCACGATCATCATTGGCACGATCGCGACCGCCGTCATGGCGGCGATCGCTTACGGCGGCGGCAAGGCCGCCTTCGTCGTGGGATATATGGGGGGCGTCGCCGCAGGAGGTCTCCTCGCACCAGCGCTGGCGGCGATCAGCACGGAGCTCTTCCCGCACTCGACGCGCGCCACCGCCGCGGGGTGGATCGTCGTCGCGGGCGTGGTGGGTGCGATCGCCGGCCTGCTCGTCTTTGGCCTGGTGGGCGACAGCGTGCACGTGACCGGAGCCGGATCACTACGACCGGCTGCGCTGGTGACGTTCTTGCCGCTGCTACCGCTCCTCGCGTTGCTCTACAAACTTCCCGAGAGTTCCCAGATGGAACTGACCTAGCGAAGTTCGATGTCGGCGATCAGGGCGCGATGGTCGCTGCCGCCCTCGCGGGTGAAACTGTCGAGCGAAACCCAGGGACCGCGTCCGAGGATGTGGTCGATCTGGGAGTGAGGGTGAGGGGTGGGCCACGTTCGTCCCCGCGCCAACGTTTTCCAGCCCGGCAAGAAGAGCCGCAACAGGGGGCGCCAGCAGTTGAAGTCGCCCCCGATGAGCACCGGTACCCCGGGTTCGAGGTCGCCCACCATCTGATTGATCCGTCGGTACTGACGAAAGGACCCGTGACTGATGTGAGCCCCGTGCACGGCCAGAACGTAGAAGGACCGACTCCCATCGTTCAGGCGGGCCACGTGCACGGCGCGCTGGACTCGTTCGCGCGGTAGGCGCCCCAGGGCGACGGTCTCGAAGCTCTCGACGTGAAAGCGTGTGAGGAGTCCGAGTCCCCAGGTTCCGGGCTCGAAGTGGGTGATGGATTTGCGCGTGGCCAGCTGGTCCTTGGTCATCGAACGATGCTCGAAGAGATAGACGCCACGCTCTCCGGTGAAGTGTGCGCGCTTGGGCTGCCAAGAGCGGGTCCCCACGCCCGTGGTGACACGTTCGCCGCGGGCTAGGGCCACGAAGCCTCCCTCAACGTGCAGGGACTCGCGCAAGTCGTCAAAGAAGTCCGGACCGTCATCGCCCCGCCAGATCTCGGGCAGGATCATGATGTCCGCGTCAAGACCCTTGACGACGTCCAAAACCTGAGTGGGACGACCCCAGCCATCGACGCCCGCGTGAAGGTTAAAGGTCGCCACACGCACCGTTCAACACTAACGGGGGGTCCGCAGTGGTTGTGGCAGTCTCTTATGGTGGATTCCGTAGACGTCACCTTCGGGCACCGTCTCTGGTGGGTCGACTGCTTCATTGGGGATGGCGAACGGGGCAACCCCGCGGTGGTCGTGCTGCTCGAACACCCCCTGCCCGACGACGAGATGCAACTGATCGCCTTCGAGTTCGGCGTCTCGGAGACCGCCTTCGTGCGACAGGTCGGTGATCACTGGTCGCTGCGCTGGTTCACGCCTACGGTCGAAGTGGACTTCGGCGGACACGCCACCGTGGGGGCCGTGCACGTGTTGCTCAACGAGCTGGGCTTTCCAGGAGGACGGTTCTTCTTCGATACCCGCGCGGGGATTCTCTCGGGCTGTCGGCTGCCCGACGGACTCATCGGCGTCGATCTGCCGCGCTTGTACCTCGAGCCCATTCACCCGTCGTACCTCAACGGAGCGCTGGGTGAGGTGCTCGAGGCGTACCAGGCCGGCCCGGCTAGCGTGCTCGCGATCGTCAAGGACTACGAATCCCTCTGTGATCTGAGCATCGACCAGCTCAGCCTCTTTCTGGTCCCCAGCTCGCTGATCATCGTGGCCTGCGAGGGCGGTCCGGAGGCAGACGTATCGATACGCGTCTTCGCCCCGCGCCTGGGCTTGGCCGAGGATCCCGTCAGTGGCAGTGCGATGTGCGCGCTTGCCCCGTGGTGGGTGGAGAAGTCGGGCTCGCCGACGATCACGGTGCGACAGGCCAGTTCGCGCGGCGGCATGATGTACGCCCGCCTCTTTGAGAGCAACGTCGAAGTGGCCGGCATGACGCGCACGTTCTTCAGCGGCGAGATCTATCCGTGAGCGAGCTACTCGGGCCGGGCGAGCGCACGCGGGTGCGCCGCCTGCCCAAAAAAGCGTCGTACGACAAAGACGCCATTTACGCGGTTCTCGACGAGGCGTGGGTCTGTCATATGGCGGGCATCGTCGATGGTCACGCGGTAGCTCTGCCCACCCTGCACCTGCGCATCGGCGACACGATCTATCTGCACGGGAGTCCGTCGAACGAAGTGATGAGGTCGCTCGTGCGTGACGCGCAGGCCTTTGTCACCGTCACGATCTTTGACGGACTGCGACTTGCGCGCAGCGGCTTTGAGTCTTCCATCGCGTACCGCTCGGTCGTGGTGGTGGGGGCCGCTCGTGAAGTCAACGACGGCGAGGAGAAGTCCAGGGTGCTCGATCGCTTCGTGGACCGCGTGCTGGCGGGTCGCGCGGGTGAGGTGCGAGCGATGAGCGAGCGTGAGCAGCGCCTGACCATGGTCGTGGCGGTGTCGATTGACGAGGCCTCGGCCAAGATCTCGACGGGCCCGACCGAGGATGAACCTGAGGATCAGGCGTTGCCCATCTGGGCCGGTACGGTGCCCGCGCGCCTCGTCTTCGGCGAGCCGGTGCCCGATCCCCACGGGGCGATGGCGAACGGTGAGATCGCCGTGCCCGCGTCGGTTCGCGGGCTGCTGGAGAACCAGTGACCAGCGACGAGTTGAGCGATCAGGTGAGCGCCCTCAATCCGGTTGATGAGCGAGAGCGCCTTTCGATCGCCCAGACGCTCGAGCGACTGACCTGGCCGGGGGATCCCCTGGACGAGCACGCCAACGACCACCACGTCACCTCGTCCGCGTTCGTGGTCTCCTCGCGCGGCGTGATACTCCACGAGCACAAACTCTTGGGGATCTGGGTGCAGCCGGGTGGCCACGTCGACGCCGGCGAGACGCCCGAAGAGGCCTGTGTGCGAGAGACCAAGGAAGAGACGGGCCTTTTCGCTCGTCACCGCGAGCCAGCCTCGATCTTTCACGTTGATGTGCACCCCGGCCCCAATGGGCATACCCACTACGACTTGCGCTACGTGCTCGTGAGTGATCCGATCGATCCTTCGCCGCCGGAGGGCGAGAGCCCCAAGGTGTACTGGTTCGACTATCCGTCCGCGTTGGCGCGCTGCGAGCCCGCGCTTCAATCGGCGTTGCGCAAACTCTCCGGGCTGAGCGACACCTTCGACGTGAGAAACTGAACGGGTGAGCGACACCGAAGCGCTGCGGGCCCTGATGGAGGCCGACCGCTGGATCGAGCGCGTACGCTCCCAACGCGATCATCTCCCTGAAAGCGTGGAGCTCGCCGAACTCGAGAAGCAACTGCGCGAACTCCTCGCGGATCTCAAGGGGGCGGAGGGCATTCTCGCGCCCCTGACGGTCCTGGCGGAGCAAACGTCCAAGGAGTCCGAGCGACTCCGCCTTCGCGCGAGAGACCTCGATCACGCCCTCAGCGAATCGACCGCGGGCGCGCGCGAGCTCACCGCGATTCAGGGCGAATTAACTCACGTACGAGAGCGTCTCGACGCGAGCGAGGATCGCGAGCTCGAACTGCTTGAGCAGCTGGAACCGGTACAGGCGCGCGTGGACGAGATCAAAAAACTCGCGCAGCCCGGAGTGCGCCGGCGCGCGGAACTCATGGAGACGATCAAGGAGCTTCGGGCCTCGCTCGACGAAGAGGTTGCTTCCTTGACGAGTGATCGCGCCGATCGGGCGCACGCGCTGGTACCGGCTCTCCTCGCGCGCTACGGCGCGGCGCTCGCTCGCGTGGGCACGTCCGGCGCGTCCCAAGTCATTGAGGGACGCTGCGATGGATGTCGTCTGCGCCTCTCGCCGCTCGACTTCGACCATTTCAAAGCGCTGCCCGCCGACACGTTCATGGACTGCCCGGAGTGCGGGCGCATTCTCTTGCCGTGATTGCCCTCGTTCGTCACGGTCAGTCGACGTCCAACGCTCAAGGACTCGTCGTTGGTCGCGGCGACCCCCACCTGACGCAGCTCGGCGAGCGCCAAGCCAGAGCTCTCGCCCCCTGGTTGGAGAACGCAACAGAAGTGTGGACGTCACCGTTGCTCCGCGCCAGAGAGACAGCCGCACTTGCCATGCCGGAACTCGTCGCGCTCGTGAGGGACTCATTCGTAGAACTCGACTATGGATCCTTCGAGGGAGCCCTTGCCACCACCGCGCCCGGAGAGGGGTGGCGAGCCCTCGAACTCCGTCATGACCAGGCCTTTGGCGGCGGCGAGTCGCTCGCCGAGCTGGACGAAAGGGTCCACCACGAACTCGACGCACTGCTCGGCGATCCCACGAGTCTGCTGTATTCACCGAGCGAGCACCTCGCCATCGTCAGCCACGTCTCACCGATCAAATCGGCGGTGGCGTGGGCGTTGGGCGTGCCGGGAACGGTCGCCTGGCGGATGCGATTAGAGAACGGCTCACTGACTCTGGTGGGAGCCAGAAACGGAACCCCCAGGCTGATTCGCTACAACGCGGTCCCGACACTGGCCTAGGCGTCGCACCGAAGTACTCAGGTACGCGGCCGCACGTTGATCACGATGTGCACAACTCTGGCCAAACCTTCAAGTGACCTGAGATCGCACCAGAGACAACGGAGCCCGCCTGCTTCTCGCGAAACAGGCGGGCGCTCGATGTTTGGCCCCCCCAGCCAATACCGAAAAATTAGTTCGTCCCCCGAGGGGTACCATGCTCACAAACGCCGTAAATAGACGCGTCGTGAGCAATTTCACAAGGAAGAAGGACGACATGGAACACCGGACACTGGGTCAAGGACTTGAAGTCTCGGCGGAGGGCCTCGGGTGCATGGGCATGAGCGAGTTCTATGGCGCGACCGATGACGCCGAATCAGTCGCCACGATTCACGAGGCGCTGGACCTGGGTGTGAACTTCTTGGACACGGCCGACATGTACGGACCCTTCACGAACGAACGCCTCGTCGGCTCGGCCATCAAGGGTCGACGCGGTGAAGTGATCCTCGCCACCAAGTTCGGAAACGAGCGCGGCGAAGACGGCGCGTACATCCGCGTGAACGGCACGCCCGAGTACGTGCGCTCGGCCTGCGACGCATCACTGGAGCGTTTGGGTGTGGAGTACATCGACCTCTACTACCAGCATCGCGTCGATCCGAGCGTGCCGATCGAAGAGACGGTGGGGGCGATGAAGCTATTGATAGAGGCCGGAAAGGTTCATCACCTGGGACTCTCGGAGGCGGCGGCGTCGACGATTGAGCGGGCTCACGCGGTGCATCCCATCACCGCGCTACAGAGCGAGTACTCACTGTGGACGAGAGACCCCGAAGACGGGGTGCTGGACACCTGCCGGCGCCTGGGCATCGGCTTCGTCGCCTACAGTCCGCTCGGTCGAGGCTTTCTCACCGATGAAATCGAGACCGCCACGTTGGAGAACAACGACTTTCGCTCGCATAATCCGCGCTTTTCGGGCTCGGCGCGCGAGCACAATCTCGCCCTCGCGCGACGGGTCATGGTGATCGCTCGCGACAAGGGTGTCACCGCCGCTCAACTCGCGCTCGCCTGGGTGCTCTCGCGCGGACCCGATGTCGTGCCGATACCGGGAACGAAGCGTCGCCGTTGGCTACGCGAGAACGTCGCGGCTCTTGACATCACACTCAGCGACGAGGACATCGCCGCGCTGGAGGCGGCGGTGCCGCGCGAGTCGGTCCAGGGTGATCGCTACAGTGCGGCCACCATGTCGAGGCTCAACGGGTAACGAGTTCGCCGTCGCGAAGTTCAACCACGAGGTCGCACCAGGCCATGACGTCGTCGTCATGAGTAGCGACGATCACGGTGGCGTGCTGGGTTGTCAGGAGGGCAAGCACGTCACGCGTCTCGTCGCGGCCTAGCCCGGCGGTGGGCTCATCGAGCAGGATCACTTCCGGGCTGGTGACGAGTGATCGCACGATCGCGACCCGCGCGCGCTCACCGCGTGACAGTTCCTCGAAGCGCGTCGTGCGATCGGTCACGAGCCCGAGTGAGGCCAGGTCACTGGACGGATCGCGAGTAGTCGATCGACCGAGGGCAACGACATCGAGAGCGAAACCTCGGGTGAGCCCGGGCTCGCTGGCGACGTAGGCCACCCGTCGACGCAGTTCGTCTTCGCGCAGCTCGCAGAGATCGACGTCGCCCAGGGTGATCTGCCCGTCGACGACCCCGTCCAGGTTCGCCAGGGCGCGCAGCAGGGTCGACTTGCCCACCCCCGAGTCGCCCACCAACGCAACGTGGCGACCCGGCGCTATCACCAGTGTGGCGTCGCGCACCAGAGTCCGGTCGTCTTCATCGATGCGCACGTGGTCGAGTCGGATCGAGGCGCCGGCCCAGGCGGCCAGCCGCGCGTGAGGTGTCTGGGCGAGGGCTTCGAGTCGCTCGCCGCCACCACTGACGTCGACCGCAGCGCCGAGAGCCGCTCGCACGCCACTGAGAGCTTCGTAGGTCGACCAGGCGACAACGGCCGCGACACAGAGCCAGACGGGTGAAGTGGACGGATGGCTGGCCAGCGCCGCCAGAGCGAGAATCGAGAACAGCGCCACCACGAAGCTCGCGCGTCGGCGTCGTCGCACGACGTCGCGCTCGGCGGCTCGAAGCGTGAGTTGAACGAGGTTGAGACGATCTTCGGCGACGTCGCGGCGGCCCAGAAGCGCGAGTTCAGGTGCGGCGGTACTGAGTTCAACCAGTTGGGCGCGGTACTCGCCCCTCGCCAGTCGAAGGGCGCGGTCGCCCTCGAGCTCGGAGCGTGCCAGGGCACACAGGGCCACCACGCCGATCAGTTGAGCGGCCGCCAGGTTGAGTGCGAAGGGCCACCAGGTACCGCTCGCGGGCAGCAGCGCGACCACGACGTCACCGAGGATCATTACCGCCACGATGTCGACGAACGGTATGACGAAGCGAAGCCAGAGGTCTTGTAACTCATCAGTGTCGCTGAGCGCGCGCTCGAGCAGATCCCCACTGGCGTAGCGGCGCCACTCGGAGTAGTTCAGCTGGCCGACGACGAGTACGAGCCAGCGTCGCCATCGGGAAACGGCCCGAAAGCCAAGTTGGTGGGCCGCGAGTCGTTCGGCGTAGCGAAGGGGAGAGCGTAGGAACGCGAAGAGCTCGATGACGACCAGCGCGAGCGCCACGGCACGCAGCCCCGGGCGAGACGCACTGTCCACGAGCAGCGCCACGGCTCCCGCGAGTAGGGCGAGGTTGGTCGCCGTGGCGACGAAGCCCGCGAGGAGAGCCCGCACCAGGTCGCGGCGCGGAGGTTGGGCGCGAACGAGCCAGCGCCGAAGTCGGGCGAAGTCACCGCTCACGAGCTCAACTCGATGCGTCGGCTCGCGCCGCTCAGGAGCGGGGCGTCCACCGCGGCTTCGATGATCGCAAGGTCGCGCTGGCCGTCGAGCGCCCCGCGCACGGCTCGTCGGGCATCTTCGTCGAGCACGCCTGACACGTCGTCGAGCACCAAGAGCGCCACGTGGTGGAGCAGCGCCCGTGCGAGGACGAGGCGTACGCGCTCCCCGGAACTCAGGCCGCGTCCGTCGGCGAGGAGATGAGTGTCCAGGTCGTCGAAGCGGGGTCCACGTAGCGCCAGCGCGTCCAAGACCTCTCGAAGCTCGTCGTCATCGATGGCGTCGCCGAGTGACAGGTTCTCGCGCAGCGATCCCGAGAGAACGGTGCTCTCGGGACTTACGAATCCCACGGGCGCCTCGCCGAGACGAGACGTGCCCGCTCGCGCCGAGCGCCATCCGACCAGTGTGTGCAACAGGCTGGTCTTGCCCGCGCCCGATGGTCCCGTGACAATGACGTGATCGCCCGCGCGTATCACGAGAGAGACGGCGTCGGGGTGCGTGTCGGTCACGACGCCCTCGGCGACGAGCAGTTCCTCCGACGTCATCGACAGGCTTCCCGTGGGGAACCTCAGCACATCGAGCGCGCGCTGAGCGTCCTCGCGACGATGAAACTCCACGCCGTAGCGCCGCACTTGGCTAAAGAGGTCGGCGGTAACGAGAACGGCCACCAGAGCGCGCACCAGGCTGAGATGTCCATTGAGGAGTCCGAAACCCACGACCATCGCGACGAGCCCGACGCTCACGCCGCCCAGGAACTCAGTGACCAGAGACGAGCCGAGCGCAACTCGGATTGCGCGCAAGGCGAGGGAGTGCTCACTGTCCGAAATCGCGGCGATCTCGTTGGCGCCGTAGGTCACCGCGCCGAGGCCGCGCAACTCGGGCGCGTGCTGAAGGATCTCGAGTTGGCGTGCCTCCAGGGTGGCGCGACGGGCCCGATACTGCTGGGCCATGGCGTCACTGCGTGCACCGGCGCGCCGGTAGAGGGGTGCGGCGAGTGCGAGAAGGCCGAGCGTGATGAGAAGCCCGAGCCAACCGGCCGCCCAGAAGACGACGACAATCCCGAGCAGCGACGTGGCGGCGCTCGATCGAAGTCGCTCAAGCTCCGGGGCCTGCGCGGAGTGTTCGATTGCGACGGTGAGATCCCCACGAGCCCGCTCGCCTTCGCGGCGCGGGACGTCGAGTTGGGTGACGATGATCGAGCGCCAGCGATGACGCAGCCGGGCCGCAGCGATTTCCGCCCAGTCGTCCAGTGAGCTCGTGCTCAGCCAACGAAGGACGACGACGGTCATGAGGCCCACCACGCCCTCAGTCACGTGGCGGTGGGCGAGGTCGTTGAGAAAGAGTGCGACCGCCCCCGCGAGGACTAGCGACAGGACGCTCGAGAGGAACCCGAGGAGACGAGCGACGAGGGGCGACGGCTCCGATATCGGATCAGAACCAGCGGAAGCCACCGTGTAATGCTAATGATCTCGCAGAAAACTCAAAGTTCGTCGTCGCGGTGGGGGAGTGAGCGAGCGGGTCCGTTGAGCCAATCGCGCAGGGCCTTGGTCGCGCGGCAGTCGTCTTCGTTGTAGGTCACGATTCGCTCACGCGAGGCGAGCGCCGCCGCCGACTCGTCGCGCGAGGCCACCTCGTACCAGACCATGGACGCTTCGCCGCTGGGGTTGGGGTCGCGCCAGTGAAAGCCGGCTGCCATGGCCAACTGCTTGAGCCCGAGGGGACCCTCGGTCTGGATCTGTCGCTTGGCGAGCTCGTGCAGGTCAATCCAGGCGGGCGGCTCGGCCCGGCGAAACGCGAGGAGTTCGTCGATGGGCGGAGCGTCCGCCGTGGGGTTCGCCACGGCCCGGTTCATTGCCCCGTCTTCGGCCGCCGCCCAGAAGCAGTAGGCGCTGAAGGTGCGGCCCTGGGCTCGGCAAAGGTCACGCACTTCTCTCAGCCACGACCAGAACTCGGCGAAGATCCGCGTCTCGGTGTCGGGGGTCAAGTCGGCCCACTCGACGAAGGAGCGGTAGCCCGCGCTCACCCCTTCGACGGGCCGATTGAGCGTGACGAATGCTCCCCACAGGTAGGTCGTATCTTCGTAGCTCTCCATGTCGACGTCGACTTCGACGTCGGCCGTCGGGCATCCGATCTCGCTTCGATCCACGATGCGCAATGAACTTCCTCGTTCGCGGGCGCGAGCGCGGTAGATGAGATCATCCAGTTTGTCGATGCTGCGTCCCAGAATCTCTTCCGCTCGGTGAGGCTCCAGGGGATTAATGGTCGTATGGCGAGCTTTGCGGGCGATATTGGGATCGAGACGAGCGAGTTGGGCCCTCGTCTCGACGCCATGTTCGCGCAAGAGAAGTTGTTGATCGAAGGACGTAAAACGCACGAGGGACACGTCGTCGATCGCCTCGAGCTGGTCCTCGCAGTACCCCGCGTACGGGCACTCGGGGCAGTCGCGGTGCCAGTAGGGAGTGGTGGGAAACGGGCCGAGCGACGACGCCCAGGCGTCGTGTGCTCGAAGCACCCCGAGTCGCTCCTCGTAGAGATGGTCGTAGGTCGACAGATTGAATCGGGGATAGCTGTGTCCGGCCAGATCGAACCACCACAGCCGGCTCTGGCGGTCGACAATCGCGCCACGCGAATTGGGGTCGGCGTGTCCGAGTGCCTCGAGTACGCGCGAGGCGTGCGTGAGCGAGAGTCCGCTACGCGTCATGGGCGCACCGGGACGCGTTCCGACTCCATCGACGAACGTGGCCTCGGTGGGCCGGGGGAGTTCCAGGCTGCCCAACAGAGTGCGCCGCGTACTGGCCGCTTCGACCACTTCGTGGTTCTTCACCAGCAAAGGGGCGTAGGCGAAGCGTTCGCCGACACGACCTACGCGAACAAGTGCGTGAATCGACGCGGAGCGCTGACCGCGCTCATCGGGCGAGAGGCGCGGTTGCAAGAGCAACGGCACGCCCTCGTCGAGCATGGACATCGTCTCGTTCTCACCCCGGGGACGTCGTGCGTCGGGATGCAGTAAGCCGAGAGCGTCGAGCACCTCGCGGCGATGCTCGGCGGCACTACGGCGTCGACGCTCCATCTCGGGCGTGGGAGGAAGAAGGTCGATGTCAAAGGGTGCCCCGCGCGAGAGTGCCACGCGATGTACGCACGCGGATACCTCATCGCTCCGCAGGTACCCGGCCACCGGCAAATCCTACGAGGCGGTCGGCTTCTCGTTTCGCCAGCTGCTCCACAGCGCTGCGTACTCTCCGCCCAACGAGACGAGTTCGTCGTGAGTGCCGAGCTCGGCGATTTGGCCGTCCACGACCACGCACACCCGGTCGGCATCGTGCGCGGTGTGCAGGCGGTGCGCGATGGCGATGACGGTGCGACCTCGCAGGACCGCGCTGAGCGAGCGCTCCAGGTGACGTGCCGCACGAGGGTCCAGTAGCGCGGTGGCTTCGTCAAGGATGAGGGTGTGGGGGTCACTCAGGACCAGTCGGGCCAGGGCTAGTTGCTGGGCTTGGGCCGGTGAGATGAGATAGCCCGTCGTGCCGAGCTCGGTCGCCATCCCCTCGGGCAGTTTCTCCACCCACTCCAGGGCGTCCACCGCCGCCAGGGCGGCTTTGATCTCGTCGTCGCTCGACTCAGGTCGGGCCAGCGCGAGGTTGTCGCGCACCGAGCCGATGAAGATGTGGTGCTCTTGGGTGACCAGAGAGATGTGACGGCGCAGGTTGGCGAGGGGCATCTCGGCGACGTTCACCCCACCGACGCGAATGGTGCCCGCGCGAGGCGCGTCGATGCCCGCGATCAGTCGACCGATGGTCGACTTGCCCGCCCCCGAGGGCCCCACGATGGCCAAGCGCTCGCCCGGGCGCACCGTCAGCGAGATGCCTCGCAGTACGTCGTGACCTTCGCGATACGCGTAGTGCACGTCGTCAAGCACGATGGCCTCATCGACCGGTTCGGGACCTTCGAGGGGACGATCGTCCCGCACGACCGACACGCCCACCAAGCGGGCGAGCGATGTCTGGCCGATCTGAATTTCGTCTAGCCAGGACACGATGCGATCGAGCGGGTCGTTGATCTGCACGACGTAGAGCGTGACCGTCGTGGCCGCGCCGATGGCGACGACGTGGTGGATGGCCAGCCAGCCGCTCCACGCCAGGGTCACCGCGACCGCGACCGCAAAGGCGCCTTCGACCGCGGGGAACCAGACCATGCGCATCAGCAGGGTGTACATCTCGGAATAGAAGGACTCGCGCACGTTGTCTTCAATGCGGGTGGACTGGCGCGCGCCCAGGCGGTGCGCGTCGATCGTGCGAGCCCCTTCGGCGGTCTCCGCCACGGTGCCCGACAAGGTGGCGTAGCTGATGCGCTCGCGACGGTACCCCGGGGTGGCGTATCGCAGGTACCAGCGCGTCGAAAAGAAGAGCACGGGCAGGGACACCAGACTCGCCACACTGGCGAGGGGGCTCACGAGCAGCATCGCGCCCAGGGTGAGGATCGCCTGGAGGATCGCCACCAGCCACTCCGGCACCGCGAAGCGTACGGTGCGCGAGAGGGCCTCCATGTCGTTGGTGGTGCGACTCAGCAGGTCGCCGGTGCCGGCCCGCTCGACCTCCATGAGGGGTAGGCCCAACACGCTCGCGAGGAACTCCTCGCGCAGTTGGGCAAAGACGATCTCGCCGAGCACGTAACTGCGTCGGCGCGCGAAGTACGTCAGGACCGCGTAGGCGAGAGACGACACGACGAGCACGCCCACGTACAGCGAGATCTTGTGTCCGGTGAGCTGGTGGTCGGAGGCGAAGTCGGTGATCTCGCCGATCACCCAAGCCGGGATCAAGCCCATGACGGCGGCCAGGGAGTACAGCGAGAGCATGCGCACGAGCGGGCGACGGTGCTGGCGCATGAGCACGCGCGCGTAGGCCCTCACGACCGCGGAGTTCGCGGTGGGTAGTTGATTAGTCCGGGCTCGGGTGGCGTCACTCATCAGTTGTCCTCGCGCAGAACGATCTGGCGATAGCGCGACGAACGCCCCACGAGTTCGTCGTGGGTGCCCTGGTCAGCAACGCGGCCCTTCTCCAGGAGATAGACGAGGTCCACTCGCTCGAGCAACAAGGGACTGGTGGTGGCGAGCAGGGTCGTATGGACGCCACGGATTTCTCGCAGTCGCGCGGCGATGCGGCCCTCGGTGTGGGTATCGACGGCCGACGTGGGTTCAACTAATACCAACACCTCCGCGTCGGTGAGGATGGCGCGCGCCAGACTCAAGCGCTGGCGCTGACCACCCGAAAAACCTCTGCCTCGCTCTTCGACGGTGGTCGAGAGACCCTCGTCGAGTGCGTCTAGGACGTCGAGCGAGCTCGTGGCGTGCAGCACCGCGAAGATGCGCTCGTCATTGATCGCCTCGTGCGGCATCAGCTCGTAGCGCAGCTCGCCCGAGAACAGCCGGGGCTCGATCTCACTCACGACCACGTGAGAGCGCACGTCGTCGAGGGCGTAGTTCGCGATCGGCAGTCCATTGAGAAAGACGTCGTTGTCGTCGGCGTTGAAGCGTCCCAGGCGATCGGCCTGGTAGGCGGCGTCCTCGGGGAGGTCAGTCACCATGGCGCAGAGCTGCCCACGCTCGAGCACGAGCCCGCTGCGTCGATCCTCGAGTCGCGTAATTCGCGCGGGCCAGGCGAGGGGATTCTCGGGGCTGGTCACGGTGGGCACGATCGCGAGCACGCGCAGCACCTTGCCCGCGCCGACGTAAGCGCGCGTCGCTTGAATGACGTAATCGATGGCGGTGCGCAGCGGAGTGGTGAGGAACATCGAGTACCCGAAGAACGCCACGAGCTGACCGGCCTGCAGGGTGCCATTCATGACGTCGCGCGCCCCTAGGAACGTCACGATGCCGGTCAAGATGGCCGGCAGTAGGACCTGTCCCGACTCGAGTCCCGCCTGGGGTGAGGAGACGCGAACGCCCGCCGCGCGTACGTGCTGACTCTGACGGCGGTAGTTCTCGAAGAAGACGTCCTCACCGCCCACGCCCCGCAAAATTCGCAGTCCGGCCACGGTGTCAGCCCCCAAGGCCGCCAGCCGACCGGCGGACTCGCGTTGAGCGGCCTGGGTGCGATGCAGCGGTCGCATAAGTGGCACGGTGAGCGAGCCGAGTACTGGAACTCCGACGAGCACCACGAGGCCGAGTTCGACCGAGGTCGACAGCAGGATGAAGGACACGACGATCCAGGCCACGATGGCGCCCGCAAAACGAGCGAAGCTGTCAAAGGTGCTGCCCACGCGCACGGCGTCGGCCGCCACCGTGTTCACGACGTCACCCGAGGGGATCTCGTCGGTGAGGGCAGTGCCGGTAGTGGTGATGTGGCGCCCTACGACCTGAATCGTGCGATACGTGGCCTGCATCCAGTTGGTCACGGCGAGTTGGTGGCGCAGCGATCCACTGACCGCCTGGATGGCGCCCAGGACCACGACGACGAGGACCCATTTCCATAGTTGGGCGGAATCGTGGTGTTCGACACCTTGGTCGATGGCCGCTCCGACCGCGAACCACACGAGGGCCTGGGCCACCATCCACGTGATGCCAAAGAGCGCGTTGAGGCTCAACAGCCAACGCTGGTGTCCGGCCAGCCAACGCAAGTAACTCCCGGGCGAGTCGGTATTGGGCGTGCCGGGGTCCGCTACCGGCAGTTCGCGGTAAGGCAGATGCGGCACGTCATGTCCTCTCTGATTCGTGTGGTGAGTGGTCAAAGGATGGTGAGTCGACCTGTAAGCGGGGTTCTGTCCACCTTCTTGCGAAGGCTGGGCGGCCATCCATCTCAGCGATCTACCTCGGGAGTGCCTCTGTTACGAGGCGCGCGGGCCGCCTCCCATGTTTGATCTTGCTCCGGGTGGGGTTTGCCAAGCCGCTGTGGTCACCCACGGCGCTGGTGCGCTTTTACCGCACCGTTTCACCCTTACCTGTACTCGGTTACCCGAGCCATCGGCGGTCTGTTTTCTGTGGCACTTTCCTGCACGTCGCCGCGACTCACATTTCGTGAGCACCCTGCCCTGTGGAGCCCCGACTTTCCTCACCGAGCGTCACCGCCCGGTGCGACCACCCAGTCGACTCACCATCCTCAATAATTTTGGCACATTGACCCACCGGCGACAAGCGACAGTTATGTTACAAAGCGGTTGGTAGCCTCGCACAATGGCGATGGACGTCGAGACGAGTGACGAAGTCCTCGAAGTCGCCCAGTTCTACCAGCTGCTGACCGCTCACCTCGAAGAGGGATTCGGGCGCCGCCGCCCCCGCTGGGTGCGTGGTGAGATCGCCAAGGTCTACGAGAAGGGGCACGTCTACCTCGACATGGTGGACGCGGGGACCCACAGCGACACCAAGCGACCCGTGCTCAACGCCCACTGCTGGGCGACGCCGTGGGGACCCCTGAAGAAGCGCCTCGCCGCCGAGGGCGTGGTACTCCAGGCCGGGATGGTCGTGAATGTCTATGGCTACGTGGACCTCTACGCCCCCCAGGGGCGAATCGGCTTTACCGTCACCGACATTGACGTCGAGGGCCTCTTGGGCGACGTGGCTCGACGACGCCAGGAGCTCATCGCCCGACTGCTGAGTGAGGGTCTCGTCGACAAGAACAAGCACACCGCGCTCTCGGCCGTTCCCCTGCGCGTTGGTCTGGTGGCGAGCCCCGGAACCGAGGGCTATAACGACTTCACTGGTCAGTTGCTGAACTCACCCTTTAGCTTTGAGGTCACGCTGGTCAAGACCTTGGTCCAAGGAGAGGGAGCCCCGCCCCAGATCGCGGCCGCTCTCGGGGTCCTCGACGATCACGGCGTCGACATCATCTGTGTGGTGCGCGGCGGGGGATCCAAAGGCGACCTCGCGTGCTTCGACGACGAACGAGTCGCCCGGGCGATCGCCAACTGCACGACGCCGGTGTTTACCGGGATCGGCCACACGGGAGATGAGTCGGTGGCTGACCTGGTGGCACACACGCGCGCGATTACGCCCACCAAACTTGGTGAAGAAGTTGTCGCCCTCGTGGCGCGCTGGTATGAGTCGAACGTCCAGGAGCCCTCGCGCAGACTGCTCGACTACTCGCGCGACGTACTGGACGAGGCCTCGGCCTACGTGGCCGAGCGACGTCGCACCGTGATGTTTGCCGTGCGCGACCGGCTGCGCGCCGAGGAGCGGCACTTGGCGACAACCCGAGAGCGCCTCGTCGTTCAGAGTCGGGCCGTCCTGCGCTCGGCGGAACTGATGCTCCAATCGAATCGCCAGCTCCTGGTGGCCTATGACCCGGCTCGTCGTCTGGCCCAGGGATGGTCGGTCGTTACCAACGCCCAGGGCGCGGTCGTAAGGTCTCTGGGGGATATCGGGGTCGGCGACGACGTGGACGTTCGGGTGAGCGACGGAACCTTCGGCGCGCGCGTGACACAAAAGGAGACGACGTGAGCGTGAATGAGTGGAACGATGCGGCTGATGAGCTCAACGCGATCGTTGCGTCATTCGATGAGGGCGAGGTGTCGGTCGACGAGCTCTTCGCCAAGCTCGAGCGTGCGACGGCGATTATCGAGGCCCTCGAGGAGCGCCTGGCCCTGACGAAGGCCAGGGTGGAAGAGTTGACCCCTCGTATTAGTCGAATTGTCGAGGACGAATGAACGAACACCTGTACTTTCGTCAGTTTCTGTCGGGCAGCGAGTTTGCGGTGGGCGACGCGGTCGCGCTCTCGATGCGCAACTTCACGTACGCGATCGGTGATCGGCGTAGCGGCGAGGCCATCTTGGTCGACCCGGCCTACCGTCCCCAGGAACTCATAGACGCCCTCAGCGAGGACGGTATGAGTCTGGTGGGTGTCATCGCGACGCACTCCCACCCTGATCACATCGGAGGCACCTTCATCGGCAACCAGCGCATTGCCGGCGTGGCGGAGTTGACGGAGCTCAATGACGTTCCGGTGCACGTGCAGGCCGAGGAGGTCTGGTGGATCACCGAACGTACGGACATCAAGCCAAGTGTGCTCGTGGCGCATGAGAGTGGCGATCAGGTGCGCGTCGGCGAGATCGACCTCACACTGATCCACACGCCCGGACACACGCCGGGTAGTCAGTGTGTGCTGGTAGATGGTCGACTGCTGAGCGGTGACACGCTGTTCGTTGACGGCTGTGGACGGGTGGACTTTCCCGGAGGCGACGCCGACGAGATGTATCGCACGCTGACCGAGCGTCTCGCGCCGATGGCGGACGAGACGCTGGTGTTTCCTGGCCACAAGTACTCGCCCGAGGCATCACTGTCGCTTGGCGCGATACGGAGGCGCAACCGAGTCTTTGCGCCGGCCACTCGTGAGCAGTGGCTCACGATCTTCGGCTCGTCGTGAACCCGCTTGGCCCTGACGACCACGTCGTCGTCGTGGGTGCAGGCTTAGCCGGCTGGCGCTTCGCCGAGATCCTGCGCCAACTGGGGTACCGGGGGGCTGTGACCATCGTGGGGGACGAGTCACACGCGCCTTACGACCGACCTCCACTGTCCAAGCAGATTCTCTCGGGCAAGTGGGACCTGGACAAGGCAACCCTCGCCACGCCGATCAAGCTCGAGACGGCGGGAGTGGATCTGCGTCTCGGTCGTCGCGTCGTGGGCTTGGATGCGGCGGCCACTCGCGTCGAACTCGACGACGGGACGTCTATCTCGGGCACACATGTCGTTGTAGCGACCGGCACACGCGCACGCGCGCTGAGCTTCGCTGGCACCGGGCCGCTGCCAACGTTGCGCACCGCTGATGACGTCACGCGACTCACGGAGACAATCTCTCGCCTCGAACCCGAAACCGCGTTCGCGGTGATTGGCGGCGGATTCGTGGGAGCCGAAGTGGCGACGTCGCTCGCGGCACGGGGACTTCGCCCCGTGGTTCTCGAAGCGGCTGGGCGCCCGCTGGTGGGCGTGGTGGGTGACGAGGCATCGGAGTGGCTTGCACACCTCGCCCCGGCGGCCGGTATCGAACTGCGTACCCACCAGCACATACGCGATGTCCTCGCGGTCGAGCGATCTTTCTTTGTTGAGTTCGACGAGGGACCGGCACTGGAGGTGGGAGCGGTGATCGCGGCCGTCGGTTCCGCTCTTGACCTCGGGTGGCTCGAAGACTCGGGGCTTCACCTCGAGGAGGGCATACGGGTCGACGAGAACCTCCAAGCGGTTCCTCACGTCGCGGCGATCGGCGACGTCGCGCGATTCGCGTACCACGGGGGAGGTGAGCTCGAGCACATCCGCGTCGAGCACTGGCAGGTCGCGGCCGATCACGCCTGGCATCTCGCGCACTACTGGATGGGTGAAGCAGCCAAACCCGCCGTGCCGTACTTCTGGTCCGATCAGTACGGCAAAAAGATTCAGATGCTCGGTCACCCCCGCGCCGAGGACGAGGTCGTGCGGGTCTCGGGCAGCGACGAAGAACGTAAGTGGTTGGCCCTGTACGCGCGCAATGGACTCGTCTCCGGCATTCTCGCTCTGAACAATCCGAGGGGTCTGGCGACGTCCAAGGTTCTCCTCGACGAGGTCACGACGATCGACGAGGCCCTTTCGAGGGCCCCTTGGGCCGGCTAGAACGACACCGCCGAGAGTTCGGGAATCGTTCGCGCGGCCCGCTCGACACTTTCGAGCCAGTGAGAGCGCAGTGACTCGCGCGTTGCCTCGTCGAGCGCGGGAGACGCGACGAAACCCGGCGACCACAGTGTCTCCACGTCTTTGACGCTGAGGTGACCGGCCCCGACGAGAGCCATGAGACCGGCGCCGCGCGTGGTCGCTTCGCGCTCCGAGGAGACCGCGCAGACGCGGCCGGAGAAGTCCGCGAGGCGCTGGACGAAGAATCGATTCGCACTCATGCCGCCGTCGAGACGGACCTCGGTGAGCGGTGATCCCACATCGGCCTCGGCCGAAGCGATCAGGTCCGCTCCGCGCTGGGCCACTCCCTCGAGGACTGCGCGCGCCAGGTGAGCGCTACTCGATCCTCGCGTGAGGCCAAAGAAGCCGCCGCGGGCTCCAAAGTCCCACCACGGCGTGCCGAGGCCCGCGAAGGCGGGCACGAAATCGACGCCGTCAGTGGACTCGACCGAGGTCGCGAGTTCGTCGCTCGCCGCGACGTCACTGATAATCCCAAGGTCGGCGAGCCACTGCACGCACGATCCGGCGCTGAAGACGATGCCCTCGACCCCCCACGTGATGACGCTGTTCTGGCTGCGCATCACCATGGGGTAGCAGCCCGAGTGGTTTCGCCCCAGCGAGCTGGGCGCGCTCGACGGGTGAATCATGTCGAGGATGCCGCCCGTGCCGAAGGTGATCTTCGCCTGGGAGTGGCCACACGACTGGCCAAAGAGTGAAGCGGACTGATCACCCACCAGCGCCGTGAGCGGGGGAGAGCCGGGCAGGGCGCGCGCCGCTCCCACGGTGCCGATGGTGTCGACAAGATCCGGCAGGCCGACCCCCGTGATGCCCAGCAGGTCGAGGGCGCGTTCGTCCCATCGCGCGACGGTTGGGTCGATTAGTCCACTGACGCAGGCATTCGAGCGATCCGAGACGTAGACCTCACCCGTACTCAGGTGCCAGGCGAGCCACGTCTCTAAGGTCGCGAATCGTAGGTCGCGCGCGGAGCGACCGGACTGACCCACGAGCCACTTGATCTTGGTCGCAGACTGATTGGGTGCCAGGGCGAGGCCTTGGCCCTGGAGGACGAGGCAGTCCACGACGGTGCGCAAGTCCTGCCAACTGAGGGCCGGTCCCACTGGCGTTGCGCTGCGGGGATCGAAGACCACCGTGGTCGCACGCTGATTGGTGATCCCCACGCAGTCGCAGCCTCCACCGTCTTGCAGTGTGCGGTGAGCCAGTTCGAGGGCCGTGGCGGCGATCGCTGCGGGGTCCAACTCGACCTCACCCGGATGGGGACTCGCGACGTGCAGCGCTCGCTGGTGGACGTTACTGACCAGGCCACTCTCGTCGACCAACGCAGTGCGCAGGGACGAGGAGCCGACGTCGATGGCGAGCGCTTTCACCACGGGTCGGCTCCCAGACCCAGGACTCCGGGATTCATGATGCCCTCGGGGTCGAGCAGATTCTTGACGTCAACCAAGAGGCCAAAGGAATCGCCCAGTGCGCTCTCGACGAAGCGAGCCCGGTTACGACCAATCCCGTGGTGGTGACTGATCGCGCCTCCAAGCGCCATCACCTCGGCTATCGCCACGTCCCACACGCGCCGGTAGAACGAATCGACGTCCTTCGACTGACCGGCGATGGTGAAGTAGAGACACGCACCATCGTCGTAGGCGTGCGACTGATGAACCGACACGACGTACATCCCCTCGATGGCGCGCAGCGAGTCGCTGACTCGCTGGTGGAGTATGGGCAGTATCGACCAGGGTCCCGCGACCTCGATCGTGTCCACCGCGACGCCGCGCTCCCAAAGCGCGGCGAGGGCACCGACGTCATTGCGTCGCTCCAGCCATCGGTCGACGAGGGTCGACTCGCGGGCCTCGCCCGACGCGCACTCTTCGTCCACTACGGCCAGCGTGGCGTCCACCATGTGCGGATCGCCTTGGTCGAGCACGATCAGCGCGCAGTCGGCCAGATCGAAGTGTCGCGTCGACTCCGATTCGTCGTAGAGCCGCAGGACGGCGGGTCGCGCGCCGCGCTGGAGAATGCGTCGGCATGCGTCCAGGCCTTCGGCGAAGTTGGAAAAGGAGTAGGCGCGACGCTGGTCGTAGTGAGCGCGACGTCGCACCACGAGAGACGCCTCGGTGATGACCCCCAGGGTTCCCTCGGAACCGATGAAGAGGCGCGTGAGCTCTGGTCCCACGGCCTCGCGCGGTCCTCGCCCGCCCAGATGCACGACTTCGCCATCGGCGAGGACCACGCTGAGGGCGCGCACCAGATCGTCGATTGTGCCATATCTATTCGAGAACTGACCGGCTCCGCGGCTCGCGATCCAACCGCCCACGGTGGCGAGATCGAAGGACTGTGGAAAGTGGCCCACAGTGAAGTCGTGCGCGTTGAGGAACTCTTCGAGGTCCGGACCAAAGACGCCCACCTCGACGCGCACCGTGCCCGAGATCTCGTCGAGGTCAAGTATCCGATTCATAGCGGTGAGGTCGAGGGCGAGAGCGCCCGTTGCCGGCGCGGCGCCACCGACCACGCTGGAGCGACCGCCCTGAGGGGTGACGGCGAGACGATGTGCGCTCGCGATGCGCAGGGTCGCTTGGACCTCGGTCGTAGTGGTGACTCTCACGACCGCCGCCGGCCAGTTCTCCACGCGACCGGCCGCTACCTCGGGGATGAGCCGGGGCCACCAGTCCCTCGAGTGGTTCGCGCGTTCGATGGTCGAGGTGTCGACCTCGAGTCCGGCCATCGACAACTCCTTGACGAGGGCGCTCGAGAGAGCGTCCGGTGCGTCGAGATCGACGGGGTAGGCGTTGGGCATCGTGGGCTCGCTCACGCGAGCTGCAGTCCGGCCGCGGCGAACTCGACCTTCGCGAGCGAGAGATACGCGTCGACCTCGCGACGAATGTCGTCCTCGTTCCAGCCGAGCACCGGCGCGACGAGCCGCGCTACTGACTCAGCCCCCTGGGTGGTGGTGCGCGCGTTCTGCAGGTGGGCGCGACTGCGTCGCGTGAGCAGGTCGAGGAGCGAGCACACCATCTCGTGGCGCGCGCTGTAGACGAACTCGGCCCCGACGTAGGGCTGATCAGCCAGGGGAGCGTCCGCGAGCGAGGGATTGTCGTCGATCAGCGCCAGGATCTCTTGGGCCTGCTCGCCGAAACGCCGATACAAGTGCATCTCGAGTTCGTTGTCGGGCCGCCACTCTCCCACGCCGAAGAGGGCCAGAGTTTTCGTGCGCACTCGTCCGACAGGAGAGACATACGGAGAGAGCGCGTCGACGGCATCTTGGGCCATCTGGCGATATGTCGTCCACTTCCCGCCAGTGACGTGTATGACTCCGTCGCCCGAGTCGCTCACGCGATGCCGGCGTGATAGGTCGGCCGTGCGCTCGCTGATCGTGCGCCCGGTTTCGGGGGCGAGGAGCGGACGAAGTCCGGCCCACACGCCCGTCACATCGTCGACGCCAAGACCAGATGACGTCGACGCATTCACCGCACTCAGCAAGTACGCGACGTCGTCGGGCGCGCACAGCGGCTCGTCCAGCGAGCCCTCGTAGGCGGTGTCCGTCGTGCCCACGTAGGTGTAGGGCGCGTCCACGAAGGGCACCACAAAGACACTGCGTCGATCGTTGGGCACGTTGAACACGGCCGCGACATCGGCGGGCAGTCGAGACGACGAGACGCTGACGTGTACCCCCTTGGCCGGCGTGATGCGGTGAGAGGTGCGGTGCTCGGCCATCGTGAACACGTCGTCAGCCCATACCCCCGTCGCGTTGATCACCGAGAGCGTCGCAATCTCGAACTCCTCGCGCGAAAGTTCGTCACGAACGCGCAGCGCCTGGACGCGGCCCGCGTCGTTCATCGCTACGTCAAGAGCGCGAACGTACGTGGCGACTTCGGCACCGTAGGAGATCGCGGCGGTCTTGGCGAGCACGAGCGCGACGCGCGCGTCGTCACCGCGCGCGTCGTAGTAGAGGAAGCCGGCTACGAGGCGATCGGTGCGCAACGTCGGCAGATGGGCCAGGGCTTCGTCCGCCGTGATGCGCCGATACCGGTGTCCGATCCGCCATCCGCCGCTCAGGTCGTAGATGCGCAGGGCGGTGGCGTAGCCCTTGACGAGCGCCCGGGACGCCACGCCGTTCGTGCCAAAGAGCGGGATGAGAAACGGGAGCGGTTCGACAAGATACGGCGCATTGCGCAGAAGTCGTTGACGTTCGCGAAGGTTCTCGTAGACCAGGCGGAACTCTTTTTGCTGGAGATAGCGCAGGCCACCGTGGACCATCTTGGACGACTTGGAACTCGTGCCCGAGGCGATATCGCCGCGATCGATCAGCGCGACGCGCAGTCCGCGCGACGCCGCGTCCAGCGCGACACCGGCGCCCGTCATGCCCGCGCCGATGACGACGACATCGAAGGTGGAACTGGCCATCGCGCGCAAGGAAGCGGCGCGCTCGAACGTGGTCACCCCGCAATGTTGGCACAGGGCTCCGCAGTAACTTGCTGGGTATGGACTTTGACTTGTCACCCGAGATGGAAGAACTGCGTCGCAGCGTGCGCCGCCTCGCTCAGACCAAGATCCAGCCGCGCGCCCGGGAGATCGATACGACCGGCGAGTACCCCCAGGACATCTTCGAGGAGTTGCAGCGCGCTGACCTGCTGGGTCTGTGCATTCCCGAGGAGTACGGGGGTTCGGGTGCGGGCATCACCGGCCTGGCGATCGCCATTGAGGAAGTCACCAAGTACTCCAACGTGATCGGACTGATGCTGTTGCTCACGCGACTGCCCACGGGCCCCATCATGATTGCCGGCAACGAGGAGCAAAAGCAGAAGTATCTGCCCGGCATCGCAAACGGCACTCAGCGAGCGGCGTTCTGTTTGAGCGAACCGGGTGCGGGATCGGACGTGGCCGGTATGCGCTCCCACGCGTCACCCGATCCCGACGTGGAAGATGGCTTCATCCTGAACGGCACGAAGTGCTGGATTTCCGGGGGGATGCAGGCCGACTGGTTCGTCGTCTTCGCCAAGATTGGTGACCCGTCGCTGCGTCAGCATCGCAATATCTTCGGATTCATCGTGGCGGCCGGATCGCCTGGGGTAACGCGTCCGCGGGTCGATGAGAAAATGGGCGTGAAGGGAATCGATACCACCGAGATTGTCTTTGAGAACGTCAAGGTCGGTCCTCGCGACGTCATCGGCGGAGGTTTTCTGTTGGCCATGCAGTCACTCAACGCGATGCGCCCGATCGTGGCGGCCCGGGGTCTCGGTCTCGCCGAGGGTGCACTGATGTACGCCACCGACTACGTAAAGGAGCGAGAGGCCTTCGGACAGACCATCGCGGACTTTCAGGGGATCCGCTGGGAGATCGCCAAGTGCGCCACCGACATCGAGGCCGCCCGTCTCTTGACGTATCGCGCCGCCTGGCTGGCCGACCACGGCCTCTACTCGAAAGAACACGTACCACTGCTCTCGATGGCGAAGTACTACGCGACCGAAGTGGCCGTGCGGACATCAGGCCTGGCGGTCCAGCTGCTCGGAGCGGCCGGCTACATGCACGATCATCCGGTCGAGCAGTACTACCGGGACGCGAAACAACTCACGATTGTCGAAGGAACGAGCCAGGTGCAACTGAACCTGATTGGTCAGGGCGTGGTGAACCACGACCTGTGGTGGGACTAGGGCGAGCTACTCGATATTGACGACAGGGCAGGTCAGGGTGCGCGTGATCCCCGGAACCTTTTGGATGGCCCCAACGATGAACTTGCCCAGATCGTCGACGCTGCCGGCCTCACAGCGCACGATGACGTCGTAGGGGCCGGTCACCTCAAAGGACTCCAGCACGCCCGGTACGGCGCGGGTGGCAAGTACGACCTTTTCGCTCGAACCAATTTCCGACTGAATCAGGATGTACGCCTGTACCGACATGAGAAGCCTTTCTCTTCGCTTGCTCCCATACTGCCCGGTTTTGGCCCGATGCGCTAATCCGGGCGGCGTGAGCTACCCATATGCCACTGATGACAAAACTCGCAGCGATAGACCCCGAGTTCGGCGCCGTTGAGCGTCCACGCGAGTTGTGCCGCACTTTTCGCTTCGCGTTCCGTGCGATAGGACTTCTTGGGCGAGCCTTCACGCGTGACGTGCGAGGAGACCCGACCGCTGGAGTGGGTGGGGGTGCGCGGGCGTCGGCGTCGGGACTTCATGGCTACCCAACGTAACGTGATCTCGTTAAATTGACATCGTGACGATCCAGGCGCAACCCGACGTCGTTGTCGAGTCGACGGTCGAAACCGACGAGGGCGACCACGAGCGCTTCACCCATTTGGTCCTGGAGGGCTACACGCCCAAGGACGGCGAGTTCGTGGCGCTGGGTAACTCCGTCGTTGACGGCATGATTAACGCGACGCCCGTGATGGCGCTGTGCGGCAAGGTCTGGGTTCCGGGCCGGGACCCCGCGAAATTCCCGCTCTGTCCGACGTGCAAGGAGATCGCGCTCGGTCTGGGCTGGTCGTTGCCGGGTACATAGGTCGCTGTTCGAAACTCGCCTGCGCCAGTGCGCCGTTAGAGTCGATGTCACGATGAAACGCGCCCTGGCTCTCCGTCATCACGTGGAAGATCATCCCGGACTGGTGGGTGAGGCGTTCGAGGCCCGCGGCTACGACGTAGATGTCGCGATGATCGATGAGTCCCAGCGCGCCCCTTCGCTCGAGGGCTACGACACTCTCATCATCCTGGGTTCGAAGAGCGCGGTCTACGACGTGGAGCATGAGGCGGCGTGGTTTCGCCACGAGCTCGCCCTCATCGCCGAGGCCGACGCTCGGGGACTGCCAATCTTGGGAATCTGCTTCGGAGCACAGGCGTTGTGCCACTTCTTCGGAGGTACGGTGCGCCGGGCCGACCAAGAAGAGCTGGGGTGGTTCGAGATTGACGTGCGAGATGGCGTTGGGTTGCCCAGGGGCCCGTGGCTGGAGTTCCACTTCGACGAGTGCGTGTTGCCCGAAGGGACCGAAGTCTGGGCGACGACCCCCCGCGCAGTTCAGGCCTTCGTGGTCGGCCCACACCTCGCGGTGCAGTTTCACCCTGAGGTAGACGACGTGCAACTCAAGGACTGGCTGTCGGCCGATGAAGACGACGTGCGGGACTTTCGTATCGACGTTGACGACTTCATTGCTCGCACGGCCAGCGAGACACCGGCCGCGCGAGTACGCGCCCAGGAACTGGTCGATCTGTTCTTGAGCCGCGCTGGCTAGACGGTGCCTTCCGACGACGAACTTCTAACGATTCGCATCGAGCGACCCGCCACGGGGGGAGGGGTCGGGCGCGCGCCCGATGGTCGCGTCAGCTTTGTGCGCAACTCACTGGTGAATGAACTCGTGCGAGTACAGGTGACCGAGGCGACATCGAAGTTCTACCGTGGCGAGGCGATCGAGATTCT
The DNA here is from genome assembly GCA_049511155.1 of Acidimicrobiales bacterium. Lineage (GTDB taxonomy): Bacteria > Actinomycetota > Acidimicrobiia > Acidimicrobiales > RAAP-2 > RAAP-2. The sequence continues at coordinate 6,428 of JBEKYI010000004.1, read as the reverse complement.
TGAACCCAGTCCGGAGCGCGTGTCGCCGCCCTGTCCCTACGCCCATCCGTTCGGTTGTGGGGGCTGTGAACTCCAACACGCGGACGCGAGCGCGCAGAACGAGTGGAAAAGCGCGCTGGTCGCTGAGCACTTGCGACGCATCGCCGGTCTCGAGTGGGACATCGATGTTGTTTCGGGATCGTTGGGGGAAGCCACCAGGACGCGACTTCGCTGTGGGGTCGACGAGCAAAGTCGGCTTTGCCTGCGAAAGGCGCGCAGCAACGACCTCGTGCCCATCGAGTCCTGTTGGGTGGCGCAACGCGCCTTTGACGAGGCGTTCTCGCACCCGTGGCCCGGCGTGCAAGAAGTGGAACTTCGAGCGATCGGTGACGGTGAGCCCTTCGCCGTGACGCGCAGTGGCCGCGACGCGTACGCCTCCGTTGAGGTGCGCTCGCTCGCCGGGGCGCCGCTCGATCCCTCGACCCACTCTCGCGTAGGCGTGGCTGCGCATGTCTTTCGCGTGGGGCCGCGGTCGTTTTGGCAGTCGCACCGAGACGCGCCCACGACCTTGAGCGAGGCGGTCATGGAGTTGGTGCGACTTGAGAGCGGTGACGACGCCGTGGATCTCTATAGCGGGGTAGGACTCTTCAGCGTTCCTCTGGCCCGGCGAGTGGGCGATCATGGTCGGGTCACCGCCGTGGAGTCGTCGCCGTACGCCGTGCGCGACGCGCGCGAGAACGCGACCGGTCTTCGGCAAGTCAAAGTGCGCGAGTGGTCGGTGACGCCGCGATCCGTGAACGACACCGTGCGCGAAAATTCGGTGGTGGTTCTCGACCCGCCGCGACAGGGTCTCGCCCGAGGAGTCGTTGATGCGCTCGCCGCACGACGCCCGCGCCAGGTGGTGTACGTATCGTGCGACGCGGCCACGTTCGCGCGCGACCTTAAAAACTTCTTAGGTCACGGGTTTGTCCTGAGTGACCTGCGAGTATTTGACCTCTTCCCGATGACCGAACACGTCGAGATCGTGGCGAACCTTGACAGCCCGACCTAAAGGGTAGATAGTGCTGGTGGAGGGACAAATAACCTAGACCCTTAAGGGGGCTGAGTATGTCGATCAAGTTAGATCATCACCACCGCGTCACCGCACAGAAACTGTTCTGTCACCCGTTGAACCACAACATTCAATGGCACGACGTCTGTTCTCTGTTGGCCCGTTTCGGCGAAGTCCACGAGACTCATCGCGGCAACTGGGCGATCACGGTTGAAGGCGAAACCGTCTCGTTCGGATCGACTCGCACGCGCGAGCTCACCGAAGACCAGGTGGTGAGAGTTCGAAACTTTCTTCGATCCTTCGGACTTACGAAAGACGCTTTGAGCGCAGCCTGAGCACTACTCTGGCGCGATGTCCGCGCGCCTCGTTGTGTTGCTTCCGCCGTCACAGGGCAAGGCGGCGGGCGGTCGGCGGCGTTTGGGGCATGGTCAGTTTGACGACACGCTCGCTCAAGAGCGCGACGCGGTGAAGATCGCACTGAAGGCCCTGCTGAGCGACGCCGTGCCGAGTGAACTGGAGGCCACGTTTGGCGCACGTGGACCGCTGCTGGAGCGAACGGTATCTTCGGCACGATCATTTGTCGAGGGCGGCGTGCCCTTACTTCCCGCGTGGCGCCGCTACCAGGGAGTCGTCTGGAACTACTTGAACCCGGAAACTCTCACTCCGGCGTTGCGTCGTCGGATTCTTGTTCCTTCCGGCCTCTATGGACTCGTCACCGGTGAGGATCTCGTCGCCGACTATCGCCTGAAGATGAACGTGAGTCTGCCCGGTGTGGGAGTGCTCGCTCGGTACTGGCGGCCGCACGTTACGGCCGCCCTGCTCGCCGCGTCGCCGCGGGCCACCATCGTCAATTTCCTGCCCCACGAACACGCGGCGAGCATCGACTGGACAAGCGTAGACAAGGAGCGTCGCGTGCTCAGCGTCCGCTTTGTGGCGGCCGATGAGTCGCGAGCAGTGGGCCACGACGCCAAAGCCATCAAGGGAGAGTTGGCCGGTGCCGTCCTGCGTGACGGGCTTGCGGCCTTTGACGTGGAGAGGCGTCTGGGCTGGACAGTTGAACGGCGCGGCGACGTCGTGATCGCGCGCGCACCGCTCACTCGCGAGATAGGAGTGACGTCCTAAGTTGTAGCGATGGAAGAAGGAACGGTCGTCCTCGAACAGCAGTTGCGTTCGGCGTGGATCTCGGCGGTCATCGGCGGTATCGCGTTCCTCTACGTCGTCCTGGCCACCATCTTTCTGGAGAGCGCCTCCTCCACTCCCGTGGTGGCGGTCGTCTTGGTGCTATGCGCCTTCACCCTTCAACTCTTCGCGATTGCGATATTCCTGCGGGTGGTGGTACGAGTCGTACAGGTCGAGTCCGGTCGGTCCCTCGTCGTGGCGTACGGTCCGGGTGGACATATTCGCCAAGTCTTCGAGCCATTCGAGATTGAGTCCGCGCGGGTACGAGATCTCTCGTTCACTCAGATGGGTGGCTTTGGATATCGCGGAAGCCTGCGTCTGCTCCGGCGCGCCGCGCTCTCAACGCGACGAGGCGACGCGCTCGAAGTCGATCTCACGCGGGGCCGGAAGTTCTTTGTCACCGTTGACGATCCCGCCGACTACGTGAGTGCGCTGACCCAGCCCTAGTTGGTCGATGTGAGTCACATGGTCTACTGAGAAGGGACCACTCGAAACTCGTTGCCGTCAGGGTCGAGCATCTCGAGGATGCCGTTCTCAAGACTTCTCGCGCGCGATGCGCCCAGGCCGATCAGACGCTCCACCTCGTCGGGCGCGGCCGACTTCTCATTCGGCGTAATGGAGAGCTGAAGCCGATTGTTCCCGTGCTTGGGTAGGAGCGGGGGACCACTCCAGGTGATCATCGGTCCGGTGTCGCTGGGGTCGCGAATCACGGTCTCCTCATTTTGGTCCCAGATGAGAGGCCACCCCAGCACTTCGCTCCAGAAGTAGCCCGTCTCTTTGGTGCCGTCACAGTTGATCGCGCCGAGTCGCGGGCAGTCGGCGAGGAAGGCGTTGGCCGGATCAATGACGCAGAACTCGTTGCCTTCCGGGTCGGCGAGCACCACGTGCGATTCCTCCGGACCTTGTCCGACGTCGCAGTGACTCGCACCCAGCTCCAGTAACTCAAGGACAGTCGCGGTCTGGTCCTCCCGCGAGGTTGTCGTGAGGTCCAGGTGATTGCGGTTTCGTGCTCGCTTTTCGTTCTCCGTCGCGACAAACATGATTGGAAACGTCGTCTCGTCTGTGGGCACCAGAACGTTCCCAAGCTCTTCGGTGCGCAGTTCCCAGCCCAAAGCCGTGGACCAAAACGAGGCTAGTTTTGCGGGATCGCGGGCGAGCAACGTGATGGCGAGTATCCGCGAGGTCACGTGAGCTCCAATCTTTCGCACGGAACGCGCCGATCCCGGGGGACCGGCGCGTTCCAGCCTGGTGGAGGTGGGGGGTAACGAACCCCCGTCCGTCAGTTTCCGGGTGAACCTTCTCCGAGCGCAGCTGGCAGTTGATTGTCGGGAGCGTCACCAGTGTCAGCGCCGGTGGCGTTCCGTAGATGGCTGAAGTGTCCCCGCGCGATCACCAACGAACCTCGCGGGTAAGCCTTACTTTTATGACACCCGTTATCTAAACCGTAAGGCAGGGTCTAGGCGGATGTTGCTACCTAAGCAGCAAACGCAAGCTGAGGCTTGGCGTTTATTTTGTGTTTCCGGCTCTTTAACGTGGCTCCGGAGACCACGGCTCGCTTCTTTCACCAAGACGACTCACGTCGAATCAATTCACCCCCAGTGGTACTGCACGGTCGTTGTGACCGCAGATCAAGCCTACCGGCAGGGGCGATGCGCTGTACTTAGCCGTCCGCGTACTTCTCGCGCTGGCGCGCGGCACGGGCCATGTCGCGCTCGGCGTCGCGTTTGGCGATGGCCTGGCGGCGATCCTGCTTCTGGCGCCCGCGCGCCAGGGCCAGTTCGACCTTGGCCCGCCCATCTTTGAAGTAGAGCTTCAAGGGCACGATTGTCAGCGACTGGGTGGCCGCTTCCTTTTGGAGGCGTTCCAGTTCGAAGCGGTGAACCAGGAGCTTGCGCTTGCGATCCGGGTCGTGACTCCCAAAGCCCACGGCGTAGGCCCAGGGCGGAATGTGCATCTGGTACAGCCACAGTTCGTCGTTGTCGACCCGGGCGTAGCTCTCAGCGATCTGGGCCCGACCTTCGCGGAGGGACTTAACCTCGGAGCCCACGAGCACGATGCCACACTCGATGGAGTCAAGGATCTCGTAGTCGTGACGAGCGCGACGATTCGAGGCGACCACGCGGTCGCCCACGACGTCTTCGCGACTTTTCGCGCGACGCTGCTGCATTTGCTTGGCCCGAGCCACGACGACAGCGTAGTGACGTGACCGTGAACAAGTGGTACTGGTTAGGGTGGCCTCGTGCTGACGATGAGCGTGGACCAACGCGACGCGATGGTCGCCACCTGCATACGCGCGCTGCCGAACGAAGGATGCGGGCTACTCGTGGGTACGCTCGAGGGCTTCGTGCACGACGTGATCGCGAGCCCAAACGTCGCCGACTCGGCCAGGATCTACGAGATAGATCCCGCCGTCGTGCTCGGCGCGGCTCGTCGCGCGGACGCCGAGGGCCTCGAGGTGATCGGCGTCTTTCACTCCCACACCCACTCTGAGGCCTACCCGAGTCCGACCGACGTGTCCCAGGCCCCCGACCCGTCGTGGCACTACGTCCTGATCTCCCTGGTGCCGTCGCCGGCCGAGGTCAAGAGCTATCGCATCGTGAGCGGCGAGGTCGCCTCAGAAGTCCTCGACGTGACCGACGGCTGAATTCTTCGGTACCGGGGCGGCTCGAACTTTTTTGGACACAGCGTGACAGCCACCCGCTATTGTTGACTTCGCAGGTCATATATACATCGAAAAGTCGAAAGTGGGCGCTATGTCGGCTGTACTGCGGATACCTACCGTGCTTCGTCCCGCCATGGGCGGCGAGAGCGTGATCGCTGTGGAAGGCGACACCGTGGGTGAGGTGTTCTTGCGACTGACCAACCTCTATCCGGAGATCAAGGGCCAGATTCTCAACGAGGACGGCACCCTGCACCGGTTCCTCAACGTCTACGTCAACGACGATGACGTGCGCTACATCGGGGGCGTGCAAGCGTCAGTGGAGCACAACGACGAGATCACGTTGCTGCCCGCGGTCGCTGGTGGCGCCTGGTAGTGACGCGCTACGCGTCGGTTCTCGATCTCATCGGTTCGACGCCCGTCCTGGACGTCGGCGCACTCTCTCCTAGCCCACGCGTCGCCATTTGGGCGAAACTCGAGGGCCGCAATCCAGCCGGTTCGGTCAAGGATCGCGTCGCCCTGTCCTTGGTGGAGGCGGCGGAGCGTGATGGTCGCCTGATACCAGGTCGAGCGGGTCAGATCCTGATCGAGCCCTCCTCGGGCAATACGGGCATCGCCCTGGCGCTGGTGTGTCGACTGCGCGGCTACCACCTCAAGGTCGTGTTGCCCACCAACGTCTCGCCCGAACGACGCCAACTACTCGAGGTCTTTGGCGCCGAGATCATCGACTCTCCCGGTACCGAGGGATCAAACGGCGCGGTTCGACTCGCCCAGTCGCTCTCGGCGTCGAATCCCGAATGGGTCTTCTTGTACCAGTACGCCAACCCGGCCAATCCGCTCGCGCACTATCACTCGACCGGACCCGAGATACTCAAGGACGTGCCCGAGATCACGCACTTTGTCGCGGGACTCGGCACCTCGGGGACGCTGATGGGGGTGGGCCGCTACCTCAAGGAACAACGACCGGGGATTCAGGTTTGGGCCGTGGAGCCGCCCAGCGGCGAAATCGTCGACGGACTGCGCAGTCTCGACGACGGATACGTGCCGCCGATCTTCACGGACAATCACGGCGAAGAGCTCCTCGACCGCAAGGTGATCGTGCGACCGCGCGAATCAGTGGAGTGGACCCGGCGCCTCAGCGAACTCGGACTGTTCGTGGGACTCTCGTCGGGGGCGGCCATGGCGGGAGCGGTGAAGTGTGCCGCCACCGTTCCCGACGACGAAGACGCCGCCATCCTGGTCATCATGGCCGACGATGGGTGGAAGTACCTCTCAACCGGGGCGTGGAGCGATGATCTCGACGTCGTGGTCGAACGAGCGAAGTCCACGATCTACTTTTAACGCGCGAGCGATTTCCAGTACCGTGGAGCGGCGCCGCGATGCAGGACGAGGAGACTGATGCCCCCAGTACGAGTTGATGGTCGTGCACTCGACGAAGCCCGACCGCTCGCCTTCGAACGAGACTTCACCGATATGGCGGCCGGCTCGGTGCTCGTGAGTTTCGGTCGCACTCGCGTCCTGTGCACCGCCTCAGTGGACACCGACATTCCTCGCTGGCTG
>JBEKYI010000003.1:0-50577 GCA_049511155.1 Acidimicrobiales bacterium | reverse complement strand
GTCACGCTCGATATATCGATGTGATATGATGGTTCGCGTGTTAGACATCGCCATCTTGGGGCTGCTGATGGAGCGTGATCACCACGGCTACGAGATCCGCACCCAATTGCGTGACCGCCTGGGAATGTGGGCGAATGTCTCGTTTGGATCGATCTATCCCGCACTCGCGCGACTCGAACGCCACGGCCTCGTCGAGGCGGTCTTACCTGTCGCGCCGCGTTTGACCTCGCTATCGACCGGCTCGCTCTCGGGTGAGCGCGCGTCATTGCGCTCCTTGCGCGCGAGCTCGGGTCTCGGGCGACGCGGTCGCAAGGTCTATCGCATCACACCAGCCGGCCGCGAGGAGTTCGTCTCGCTCTTGAGTGACCCTTCGACCCTCGACTCGGCCAAGAACTTCTCGCTGCGCATGGCCCTCGCTAAGCACCTCTCCTCGACGAGGCGCGTGAGCCTCTTGGAGCGTCGCCGCGCCGACCTGCTCGAGCGCCTGGCCGAAGTGAGAACCGGTGAGCGCAACGCCGAACTCGACGACTACGCCCGCGGCGTCATGGAACACGCCGCCCGGGGCGTCGAACTAGATCTCGCATGGATCGACGACATGTTGTCCAGCGAACGCAGTAAGGAAACCTTCGCGACCGAAGCGAAGTAGGAAAGGAAGTCATGAACAAGATTCGAGTAGCGATCGCGGGCGTGGGCAACTGTGCCAGCTCGCTGATCCAGGGCGTGACGTACTACCGCGACGCCAAGAAGGAAGACCACGTCCCGGGACTGATGAACGTCGAGCTTGGCGGCTATCACGTGAGCGACTTGGAGTTCGTCGCGGCCTTCGACGTGGACGCCTCCAAGGTTGGCAACGACCTGGGCAAGGCGATCGACGGCGGGATGAACAACACGCTCAAGTTCGCCGACGTGGCCACACTGGGCGTCATGGTTCAGCGCGGTCCGACCCTGGACGGCTTGAACAAGTACTACCGCGCCGTCATTGAAGAGTCACCCTTTGAGCCCGTCGACGTGGCCCGCGCCTTGCGCGAAGCGAAGGCGGACGTTCTGGTGTCGTACTTGCCGGTGGGCTCGGAAGAGGCCCAGCGCTACTACGCCCAGGCGGCCATCGACGCCGGCGTCGCGTTCGTGAACGCCATTCCGGTCTTTATCGCCTCGGACCCCGTGTGGGCGAAGAAGTTCCGCGATGCGGGCGTGCCCATCATCGGGGACGACATCAAGAGCCAGGTGGGTGCGACGATTGTGCACCGCGTGCTCACGCGTCTCTTCGAGGACCGCGGACTCACCCTGGACCGCACCTACCAGCTCAATGTCGGTGGAAACATGGACTTTAAGAACATGCTCGACCGCGAGCGTCTCGAGTCCAAGAAGCTCTCCAAGACCCAGGCCGTGACGAGCCAGATCGAGTTCAACGACCTCGACTCGGACAACGTGCACATCGGACCGAGCGACCACGTGCCGTGGCTCGAGGATCGCAAGTGGGCCTATATCCGCATGGAGGGCCGCAACTTTGGTGACGCGCCGCTCAACATCGAGCTCAAACTCGAAGTGTGGGACTCGCCCAACTCGGCCGGCGTCATCATCGACGCGGTGCGCTGTGCGAAATTGGCCCTGGACCGGGGCATCGGTGGACCCCTACTCGGACCGTCGGCCTACTTCATGAAGTCGCCGCCCGTGCAGTTCCACGACGACGTCGCCCATGACATGATCGGCGCCTTCGCCGAGGGGGCCGAGAACCCCGTCTGGCCCTAGCCGTCAGCCCTTCTTAGGAGAACGCCCCCGCCGTTGCGGGGGCGTTCTTCGTTAGTGCTCGCGCTCGGCCCACCAGGCCCGCAGTCGTGCGGCCGCCTCATCCGAACCGATCTCGCCCTCATCCAGACGGATCTCCATTAGGAAATCGAGCGCCTCGCCCACCACGCGGCTCGGACCGATACCCAGGATCGCCATGACCTGGTCTCCATCGAGGGCCGGGCGAAGTCGACTGAGGTCCTCTTCTTCACGCAGCTCGGCGATTCGCGCTTCGAGTTCATCCATGCGCGTCGCCAGCATCTCGGCGCGCCTCGCGTTGCGCGTGGTGCAGTCGCTGCGCGTGAGCTCATTGAGCCGATCGAGCAGGGGACCGGCGTCGCGCACGTAGCGGCGCACCGCACGGTCGCTCCAGCCCAGCTTGTAGGTGTGAAAGCGCATGTGCAACTCGACAAGGGTCGCCACGTCGTCGATCAGGTCCTGGGAGTACTTCAGCTCGCCCATGCGCGTGCGCGTCATCCGCGCTCCTACGACGTCGTGAAAGCGAAAGGTCACCCCGTCCTCGGTGATCGCGCGCGTGTTGGGCTTGGCGATGTCGTGAAAGAGCGCGGCCAGGCGCAGCGTGAGATCTGGCGAGGTCTTATCGACCACCGCCCAGGTGTGCTTGAGCACGTCCTTGTGCTGATGGACGGGGTCCTGTTCCAGCTGGAGTTTGGGGAGTTCGGGGAAGAAATACTCCGCCAGGCCGGTGCGCACGATGAAGTCCAGACCCACCGACGGTTGGGGGCTCAGTAACAGCAGGTCGAGTTCGCCGCGCACCCGCTCAGCCGAGACCTTCTGGAGTTGCTCGGCCATCGACGTGGCGGCTGCTTCCACTCCGGGATCAATGGCCAAAGAGAATCGCGCGGCGAATCGCGCGGCGCGAAGCATGCGCAGCGGATCGTCGCGAAAGAGGATCTCCGGATCAATCGGTGTCTTCAGCACGCGATCGCTCAGGTCCTGGAATCCCCCGAAGTAGTCGAAGAGGGTCTGAACGCCCGGGGTATCGCGGTTGAGGGCAATGACGTCCAGCGCGAGGGCGTTGATGGTGAAATCGCGTCGCGAGAGATCCGCCTCGAGGGAATCGCCCCACTCCACCGACGGTTTACGCGAGTGATCGACGTAGGCCTCGGAACGAAATGTGGTGACTTCGGCCTTGATCCCGCTCTCACGCAACGTGCCACCGATGGTGCCAAACGCTCGTCCCTGCTGCCAGAGAGCGCTCGATAGGGGCTTCATCAGTCGCTCGATGTCCTCGGGCCGGGCGTTCGTCGTGAAGTCGATCTCGAAGTCCTCGCTGCGCTCGAGACCCAGCAACGCGTCGCGCACCGAGCCGCCCACCGCATAGAGCGAGAAGCCCGCGTCGTCAAAGGCGTCCGCGAGCGGTCGAGCGAGATGCGCAAGATCGCGCAGCGCGTCGTGGGCGTTGGTGAAGGAAGTCACTGCGAAAGAAGGGTAGTGGCGCCGGGGTCCGCACTCGCTCGAAGGTAGCCTTAGGGAGCAATGTCCCACCGACTGACGACCTGGTGGCGGGTGCTCAGCGTCGTACTCCTCGGCCTCGCCATGGCGACGTGGCCCTCGGCCTCGTGGGCGGCAGGAACGCCCTCCTTTTCCGTTCTGCATCAGGGTGCGGTGGCCACACTGTCCTCGAGCGGAACGGCGCGCTTTGGCACCACGATCACCGTCTCGCCGGACCAGTCAGTGGCCCAGATGAGCGTCGCTCTCTATCCGGTCATCACCGCGCGCAGCGAACTGGCGCCGATCGTTGACGGTCAGGGCCCAGGAGTGGGCGCGATCGCGACGACCGGCACCTTCGATCTCAAGTGCCTCAAGGACGGTCAGGCCAACTTCATCGTCACCTTGTATACGGCCACCTTGCCCTCGCCCCCACGCTCGTGCGACGGCGCGGCTCCGCGGCTACGCCTCGCGTGCTCGAGCAACGGCTGTGGCGGGGTGTATCCGATCCGCTACGAGCTGAGCGCAGGTAACACCACGGTCACCAAGTGGTCCTTGCTCAGCGTGCAGTCGACCTCGGTGGACAAGCCCCTCCAGGTCACCCTCGTGATGCCGGTCACGCCACGCGCCCTGGGTCGCCCTACTCACTTCATCGACGTCCTCGACACACTCGGGCGCTTCCCGGACTCGGCGGTCACCTTAGGTCTCAACTACTCCGTGCTGGCCGACATCCAACTCAACGCGCCACGCGGACCCGCCTGGGTCAGCGCACTCGACAACGCCATATTGAGCCCGCTGCACCGTGTGATCGACGCTCCCTCGAGCACCATCGACTTCGCAGGTCTCGACGCGAACCACCTGGCCAGCCAGGTCGGCGAGCAGTTCACCTTGACCAGCCAGTTGCTCGCCAAGATGACCAGTCATTACATGGACGATCCCGTGTTGTTAAGCGGATCTCAGTCGCCCGCGAGCCTGGCTGCGCTCGAGCGCTCTGGGTTCAACGAGGTCGTCGTGCCCGAAAACGACCTCACCGAAGCGCCCTCAGCCACCTCACGCACGACAAGGCCATCGAACCGGGCCGACGCGCGGCGATGGTGCTCGCCACCCTCGCGTTCTTGCACTTCGAGGAGCCCTTCGCCCAGAGCCCGCGATCGGTCGTGATCGAGACCTCCGTCAACAACACGTCGGACTCGTTCCTCGACGACCTGCTGAGCGGGCTGCACGGCAACCCCTTCAGCCAACTCGTCTCACTGTCGCCGTCCTTCGGCGCCACCCAAGTCGGGGCCAACGGCGCGCCCGTTGATCGCACGCTGTCGGCGAGCCAGCCCTCAACCTGGTCGTCGCACAACGTGACGTCGCTGTTGACCCTCATCGGACAGGTCAACTCGTTCGCCCAAAGTGTGCGATCGAGCAACATCGCCACGGTCCTGCGCGTCGCGGTCGCCTCGTCCGAGATCCGCGGGGGGCCGAGCCCTCGGCAAAGCGACATCAACGCCGCCACGCACTTGCTCGATGAGCAGCTCGCTCAGTTTTCGATCGACCAGAGCACCATCACGTTGGCGGGTTCGGGCACCGACCTGCCGATCACCGTCCTCTCGCATCTGCACTACACCGTCGACACCGTCGTGCACCTCGTGACTGACCGCGCCTCGTTTCCCAAGGGCAACACGGTGGACCTCGTGATGAACTCTCCGACGGAGTCGATCCGGGTTCCGGTGTCGAACGCCCAGGGAAGTTCGCTCACCCTCCAGGTGATCCTCACCACGCCAAACGGTCAGGTCGTCTTGGCGCGCACAGCCATCCAGGTCCGTATCGCCGGCACGTCGGTGGTGGGCTATCTCCTCACTTTTGCGTCCCTCTTCGTGCTAGGGCTGTGGTGGTGGCGCACGATCCGACGCCGACCCAAAGGTCGTCACGTCCGATGACCGTTACCTCGAGTCACTCCTCGCGTGTGCTTTCCATGGCGAGTGGCACACTCGTCTCGCGCGTAACGGGCTTTGCCCGCGTGCTGGTGCTCGCCTGGGTGCTCGGCTTCTCGGCGATCGCTGACGCCTTCAACCTCTCGAACACCGTGCCCAACATGCTCTTTGACCTCGTGCTCGGGGGCATCGCGACCGCGACGTTCATCCCGGTCTTCGTCGAGCGCCTGACACTCGACGGCGAGCGCCGCGCCTGGAAGTCAATCTCGAGCGTGGTGACCGGCGCGCTTCTCGTCCTCGCCGCCGCGTCAATCATCGCGTGGTTCGTCGCTCCCTACATCATCGACGGCTTCACCTTTCTCTCTCGCACGTCGAGCGTGCACGAGAGTGCGGCCGCCGTCGCGCACCAACGACTCGTGGCGAGTCAGCAGCGCGTGGTGGCGACCGACCTGCTGCGCTTCTTCGTTCCCCAGATCTTCTTCTACGGGGCGATCGGCATCGCCACGGCGCTCCTTAACATCCGACACCGCTTCGGCATCGCGACCTGGGTCCCGGTGGCCAACAACGCGGTGTGCATCGCGGTACTCGTGTGGTTCCACCTGGTGGACCCCACCCCGGTGCTCTCGCACCTCGCGGGCTCACGCGACCTGCTCTGGCTCGGCCTGGGCACGACGGCCGGCGTGGCCGTCCAGTTCCTGTGTCTGGTGCCCTCCCTCGCGCGCAGCAACCTGTGGCGCCTCAGTTTCCGACTGGACCTGAAGGATCCGGCGGTCAAGGCGATCGGCCGACTCGGCAGTTGGACGCTGCTCGTGGTGTTGACCAACCAACTCTCGCTCTACGTGGTGCTCGCGTTTGCCTTTGGCATCGGCGGCGGCGGACCCGTCAGCGACTACACGTACGGCTGGGCGTTCATGCAGATGCCCTACGCCGTCGTGGTCGTCTCGGTCCTGGGAGCTCTCACGCCGCAACTGGCCGGCTTCGCCACCGAACGCGACTTCGCCGGACTCACCGAGCGGCTGCGCTTTGCCTTGCGACAGTCCCTGGTCATCATCGTTCCGTGCACCCTGGTCATCATCGTGCTTGCCCAACCGCTCGTGGGCATCCTGCTCAAGCACGTCAACGCGAGCCACACGTGGTCGGTGGGCACGGTGCTCGCGGTTCTCACGGCCGGACTGCCCGGTTTCACGATCTTTCAGCTGTGTGTGCGTGGGCTGCAGTCCATGCAACGGGCCCGCGACGTCTTCTTGCTCTATGTCCTGAACAACGGGCTCACCATCGTCTTGTGCATCGTGCTTGGGCGTCACTCCGAAGTCGGTCTCATGGCAGCGATCTCGATCGGCTACGCGGCCGCGGCCGTCGCTGCGCTCGCGGTCCTCGCCTACTACCAGGTCAACATCACTACCGGCGTGTGGAGCGTGCACGTTCGTCGCAGCTTGCTCGCTTCGCTGGCCGCGACGGTCGTCATTGCCGTCGTCTACGACGCGCCGGACTGGACCAAGGGCCTCCTACTCGTTGCGCGATTCTCGCTCGCGGTCGTGGCGGGTGCGCTTGCCTACCTCGCGACGGTCGTTCTCTTGCGGCGTCGGGTTCGACAGGCTCAGGTAAAAGGTGCAAGGCTTGAACGGTTCTAAAGGGGGAACACGTGGCCCGAATCCGAGTCGTCACCGATAGCGCAAGCGACCTGCCAGCCAACATTGTCGCGAGGCTCGACATCGACGTCGTGCCGCTCACGATTCGCTTCGATCAGGACGAGTTCAGCGACCTCTCCCCCGCCGAGTTCTGGGCCAAGTGCAAGCTCTACAAGTCGCTGCCCGAAACGTCCGCACCCTCACCCGGCGCATTCCAGGCCGCGTACGAACGAGCCCGCGACGCAGGGTACGACGGCGTCATCGTGCTCACCCTTTCGTCTCTGCTCTCGGCCACCCACCAGAGCGCTACCCTCGGCGCCGAGGCAATGGACCCGGCGTTCCCCGTGCGAGTCATCGACACGCTCAACGTCTCGATGGGCCAGGGCCTGATCGCAATCGACGTGGCCGAAGCGGCTTCCCAGGGCGCCGATCTCGACGCGCTCGTCGCCAAGAGCAGCGAGGCCATGGGCAAGATCGGCGTCGTGGCCACGCTCGACACGCTCGAACACCTGATCAAGGGTGGTCGAATCGGCGGGGCCAAAGCGCTCTTGGGCCAGGTGCTCGCAATCAAACCGATGATCGACGTGAAGGCCGGTGTCGTCGCGGAGGCGGGGCGCCAGCGCACCCGGGCTAAAGCCCTCGCGGCCGTGGCCAATCTCGCCAAGGCGCGCGCGCCGTTGCGACGCCTCGCCCTCATCCAGGGCGCGTGTAGCGACGCCGACGTCGCCACCCTCGTTTCGCTCGTGAGCGACATCCCCACGGAGTTTCCTCTCATCGTGGCCGACATCGGTCCGGTCGTGGGCACCCACGCGGGCCCGGGCATCATTGGGCTCACGTGGATCGAAGAGTAATGAGAGTCCTCCGGTAGTCTGTCGAACGTGGCTGAGAGCACCGCACCCGATCCGGATCTGGTTGATCGACTCCTCGCGGGTGTCGATCACGTGCTCGACATCGTGCACGACAAGGTACTGCGCCCCGTCATCCTCGCCGGCCGAGCGATCGCCTTTGGGCTGATCGTCGCACTGGCCGCCTTGGTGTTCGTGGTCGTGCTGCTCATCGCTCTCGTACGCTTGCTCAACGTCTACGCATTTTCCGGTCACGAGTGGATCACGTACGTGGTCATCGGCGGGCTGTCGATCATCGCGGGTTGGGTCATCTGGCGTAAGCGCAGGCCGCTCACACTAAGGAAGTAATGGCCGAACACACCAGAGTGTTGATCGTGGGCTCGGGACCGGCTGGCCTAACGGCGGCGATCTACGCGGCGCGAGCAATGCTCCAGCCCATCGTGATCGAAGGCGAGCCCTCCTCGACCACCGACCAGCCCGGCGGCCAGCTGATGCTCACGACCGACATCGAGAACTTCCCGGGGTTTCCCGAAGCGTTGAGTGGCCCGGAGTTGATGATGCGCATGCGCGAACAGGCGGAGCGCTTCGGTGCGGATCTGCGTGTCGAGAAGGTCCACAAACTTGACACCACGCAACGACCCTTTCGGGCGTGGCTCGGCGGCGACGTAGAGCCCAGCATCACCGCCGACGCGGTCATCCTGGCCACCGGGGCGCGCTCTTTGATGTTGAATGTGCCCGGCGAAGAGCGGCTCATGAGCCACGGGCTCTCAACGTGTGCGACCTGTGACGGCTTCTTCTTCCGTGACCAGGACATCGTCGTGGTGGGCGGCGGAGACTCGGCCCTCGAAGAAGCCCTTTTCCTTACGCGCTTCGCCAAGACAGTCACAGTCATTCACCGTCGCGACTCCCTGCGGGCCTCCAAGATCATGCAGGAGCGGGCCTTCGCGCACGAGAAGATCCGATTCGAGTGGAACACTCAGGTCACCGAGATCATCGGTGAGGACAAGGTCATGGGCGTCAAGGTTCGCGACACTCTCACCGACGAGGAGCGCGTCCTGCTCGTGACGGGAGTCTTCGTGGCGATTGGCCATATTCCCAACACCACGCTCGTCACCGGCCAGGTCGACCTGGAGGACAACGGGTACGTGCGAACGTCCCGGGGCTCGTTCACCAACATCGACGGCCTCTTTGCGGCGGGCGATGTTCAAGACGACATCTATCGCCAAGCGGTGACTTCAGCCGGCTCAGGCTGTATTGCCGCCATCGACGCCGAGCGCTGGCTCGAAGCGCAGGGAATTTAGCCTCGGTCGCTACAGTGGTTGTCCGACACGAGAACACCCCCCTCGAAAGGTTTGGCATGAGCGAGAACATCACAACCCTGACGGACGCGACCTTTGACGAAGTCATCGGGGCCGCGGACAAGCCAATTCTCGTGGACTTCTGGGCCGACTGGTGCGGACCGTGCAAGATGATCGCCCCGATCCTCGAAGAGTTCGCCACCGAGCAGGCCGACAAGTTCGCAATCGCCAAGTTGGACGTGGACGCCAACGTTGCGACCGCCACCAAGTTCTCCGTGATGAGCATTCCCACGCTCTTGCTGTTCAAGAACGGTGAGGTTGCCGCACGCCTGGTGGGGGCCAAGCCCAAGGGCGCGCTACTCCAGGAAATCACCTCGAACCTGTAGGTTCACCTGAGTTTCCAGTCCCTTCGCAACGGCGACGCCGGTCCGCGGGTTCGCGAGCTCAAGGAACGCCTGAGCGCGATCTCGTTGAACTCGACCAATGACGGCGACGTCTTTGACGATGAGACCACCGCACTGGTCGAGTCTTTCCAGCGCTCGCGGGGACTCCCGCTCACCGGTGTGGTTGACGCACTCACCTACGAACGCTTGGGTGAGGCCAGTTGGCAGTTAGGCCAACGTCTGTTGTATCTAACGCGTCCGATGTTGCGCGGCGATGACGTCGCCGAACTTCAAGTACTACTCGCCCAACTGGGATTCAACCCGGGAAGAATCGACGGCATCTTCGGTGCGAACACCCAGGCCGCCCTCGGCGAGTTCCAGCGTAACTGCGCCCTCGACGAAAGCGCGGCGCTCACCAAAGAGACCCTCTTGACCCTGCGGCGTGTTCGCGCCACCAACGCCGTCAAGAGTCTGGTCACCGACGCGCGCGACCTCGCCGGCATCGACCCCTTAACGAGCGGCTCGGTTTTGCTCTGCGGCCGAGGTCCCCTCGTCGAGGAACTCGCCCGACTCTTCGAGGACACCGAGTCCATTCTCGTGTCGATCGGAACTTCACCTGAAGAGGCCGCCCACTACGCCAACGTCCACGACGTGGCCTTGGTCCTCTCGTTTCAAACCCTCAACCAGATCGACGGCATTCACCTGCACTATTGGGCGAGCTATCGCAGTCACTCGCGCCGCGGAGAAGTCCTGGCCAGCGCGCTGGCCGCCGAGTTCGCTCGTCAAAGTGGCGTGCCTCGCGTCGAAGTGACCGGCATGGCGCTACCCATCCTGCGCGAAACCAAGATGACGACGGTTCACATTGAGCATGGAGAACTGTCTGAACAGGTATTTCACGAGTCAATCACCGCGTTTGAGGGTGTCGTAGGCCAGGTTATCCACAGTTCGCGCAATCGTTAGTCGACCAAAACCACGTGTTTGAACCACAAAAAGCCAGGAAAATCCCGTAAATCCGAGTAACCCACAACTTCATCCACAACTTGGGGAAAACTTCAACAAGAGGGTTAAGTTGAAGGTTGAAGGTCACTTCGCCTTTGCGATCGCGCTATAGAGCCGTTCGAGGTCATCGAGGTCCGCAAAGTCAATGATTATACGGCCATTGCGGCCTTTGAGGTCGACGTGGACGCGAGTGTTGAGATAACTTTCGAGCAACTCTTCTAACTCCGCGACGCTGGCGTCGGGGACCGGTCTCAAGCGTGGAGCTCCGCTCTCGTTCGTTCGCGTGACGGCCTCCGCCGTCGGCAAGGGCCGCGGTTCGAGGAAGGCTTTGACGGCCTCCTCCGTCGCGCGTACCGAGAGTTCGTTCTTAATTACCTTCGCCACCAGGGTCGCTTGGGCATTGGGGTCACTCACGCCGAGCAGGGCGCGCGCGTGGCCGGCGGTGATCTGCGACGTCGCCAGGGCGCTTTGGGCCGCCTCGCCGAGCTGCAAAAGTCGTAACGTATTCGTAACATAAGCTCGACTCTTGCCCACGCGCTGAGCCACTTGATCGTGGGTGAGGTCGAACTCGTCTACGAGCTGTTGATAGGCAGCGGCCTCCTCAAGGGCGTGGAGGTCAACGCGGTGCAGGTTCTCCACCACTGCTTGCTCGAGTGAGAGACGATCGTTGACATCGTCTTGCAGGAGGACGGGAACGAGTTTCAATTCGGCAATGCTCGCTGCGCGCCACCTCCTCTCGCCTGCGATGAGTTCGAACTTGTCGGGTTCGCCGTCCACGGGCCGAACGATGATGGGTTGGAGAACACCGAGCTCCGCAATGGAAGCCGCCAGTGTCTTGAGACTGTCGTTGTTAAAGGTCTTTCGGGGCTGAAACTGGTTGGGCCGAATGGAGTCGATCGAGACCATTCGCAGTGGACTCGAGGAAACGGCCTCCTCAGGTGTGTCGGTGGGTGTCACAGCCCCGTCGGGAATGAGGGCTCCGAGCCCCTTCCCTAATCCAGGTCGTCTAGGCATTCGCAATCTCCTCTGCTAAGGCGCGATAGGCAATGGCGCCTTTGGATATCGGGTCGAAAACAGTGATCGGTTGGCCAAAAGACGGCGCCTCGGCCAGTCGGACCGTGCGAGGAATGACGGTCTCGCATAGCTCTTCGGCAAAGTGCTTCTTGACTTCCTTTGCGACGTCGCCCGACAGAGTGTTTCGCGAGTCGTACATGGTCAGTACCACTTTGGTGATTTTCAAGTCAGGGTTGAGGTTTCGTTGAACCAGATCGACAATCCGTTGCAGTTGAGTAAGCCCCTCAAGTGCGTAGAACTCAGCCTGAACCGGAACCATGATCTCGGTCGCGGCCGCGAACGCGTTGATCGTGATCAAACCTAGCGAGGGTGGGCAGTCGATGAAAATGAAGTCAAAATCATCCATCACCGAGGCGATCGCCTTCTTCAACCTCAATTCCCGGGAAATCACCGAGGTGAGCTCTTGCTCCACCCCGGCGAGATCAAGCGTGGCGGGTGCCACAAACAGGTTGTTGTAACCGGTGGGCTCGACGATGTCCACCATGGGAACATCATTGAGAAGAACGTCGTACACGGAACGCTCAAACTGACGACCATCTACTCCTAATCCTGTGGTGGCGTTACCTTGGGGATCGAGATCCACGATGAGGACCCGTTTTCCTTGCTCCGCCAGCGCTGCACCCAGTGAAATAGTTGTGGTGGTTTTGCCGACCCCGCCCTTTTGATTGGCTACGGCAAAAATCCTCACTGTGCTGGCGTCTGCCATGAGCCTCTTATCTTCCCGACCGTAGAAGTCGCCCGACACCGCGTCGATGAACTGCTTCCATTCAACTCACTTTTTGGGGCGTCGTCAAGTACCAATGTTTCACGTGAAACACGGTGGTGGTTTCTTCCGCTAGGAATGTTTCACGAGCGACCGCTGAGACCAAAAACCCTCAACCATTGGGGTTTTGCGGATACTGGGTTGAGGAATTGCGATGGCGGCGTCGCAATGTTTCACGTGAAACATCGTCAGGGCAGCCACTGTAGAGTCGGTCTTCGCTCGATCAGGGAGCCGACTCCCATACTGCGACGAGTTGAAAGTGCACCTCGTGGCGGCCCACCAATGACGACGACGAGCCTGACGTTTTCGGCTGGGCATTGCCGCGTTTCCGCGAGCCTGGCTCTCGCCATACGTTTCACGTGAAACACTGCGGCCCCGCCCTCACACTATTTATCTGACTGCGCAACGCCATGTTTCACGTGAAACGTTCAGAAGAGGGGCTTTTTCTTTGGCACGCCCGATTCTCGAGGAAACCGAGGGGCAGTCGCCTTCTCCTTCACCAAGACGCGAAAGGCGGATCCATGCCGCGTCCGTCCCAGGTCCCTCAGACCCAATTGACCAAGTCCTGAAGGGCTCCATCTACCCGTTTCGGAGTCGTCAGGGGGTTCGGAAACGACCAGAACTCCCCCAATCTTGAGGAACCGGACTGCGCACTCTGCAGTCACCGCCGGCGGCCCGAACGATCGTGCAGTCACAAGGTCAAACGCCTCGTCGAACTCTGGCCACCGTGCTGCTTGCTCGGCTCGAGCGGTCACAACTACCCCTTCTGGGGAGTCGGGCCAATCCAACACCTCCGCCAGGAAATGACCTCGCTTGATCATTGAATCCAAGAACACCGCACTGCAACGCCATCTCTCCAACAAGACGAGTCCGGGCAATCCTCCGCCACTACCCAGGTCAAGGAACGAATTTGGGGGAGAAGGTCTAATCGCGTCCCAACAAAGGCCAAACCCCTCGGCATGCAGGATCTGGGGATCTAGAGGCTGGGGACCTAAAAAACCCCGCGCTCTCGATTCCTCGAGAGCGCGGGGCAACCAATCACTGGGCACGAGGCCATTATGCAGGAGAAACCACCACGAAACGTCGAGGGTCTTCGCCTTCTGAGCGGGTCGCAACCCGATCATTGTCGGACAACGCGTCATGGACGGCCTTACGATCAGCGGCCGACATCGGCTCCAAAGCTCGCTCTTCGCCCGTCTCTAGCACCTCCGTCGCCACCTGCTGGGCGAAGCGACCGAGTGCTGCGACCCGACGTTCGCGGTACTGGGCAACGTCAACCAGGATCCGGTCCGTTCGGCTGGGGCTCTTGGACTGAACAACCGTGCGGGTCACTTCCTGCAGCGCTTGGAGCGTCGTGCCACGAGGTCCCACCAGAATCCCCAATTCCGTGGGTGGATTGGCATTAACCGACAGCTCAACCGTCTCCTCGTCTAACTCCTTAACTGAAACTTCAGCCTTAATCTCCATTGACGACAAGAGTCCTTCGAGGAACTCCTTCGCGATGGCTCCTTGCTCGGCAAGCGATATGCCTTCTGCCATACGTTCCTCCTTCACGGAACTCTTTTCGACTTTTGTCGACTTCGTCGCGGGGGGAGTGGATCGGGGTCCACCCTTCGCGCTTTCGCGCCGCGCGGTCCCCGGCTTCTTCTCGCTACGCACCCGCTCGTCTCGCCCACCACTCGCACGTGGCCTCTCGCCCGAGCGACGTGAACGCTTCGGGCGAGGACCACTCGGCCGCACCCGAGCCCGCACCCGAGCTTCACCGCGAACTCGACCGAGGAACCCCACTTTGGGCTCTTCAATCACTTCGACTTCCGCATCGTCGCGATGCACGCCTAGATGGGCCAGTGCTCGATCTGTCGCCTCGTCGACGGTCTTACCAGTAGTTTCTACCCACTCCATGGGTTAACGCGCCTTTCTTTTTTTCTTGGCCCGTGATCGTGGCTGCACCGGTTTCGGCGCTGGTTTGGACTGCGGGCGGTTTCTTGGCTGTGGCCGGTTCCCGTTGGGCCTCGGCGTGGGTTTCTTGGAATCTTCGACTACCGAACTCTCGGCCGAGATCTCTTTCGCCCCGGGAATCTCGCGCTCAATCTCTTTTACTTTGTCCCGGCTGGCGGCGAGGCCGTTCCTGGTCGGGTCCGAGACTCCTGCGCGGAACATGATGTCTTGAGTAATTATGCGGATCCCTGTACTAATAATCATATAGATGACCACGGCGGCTGGAATCGCAATGTAGAAGAACACGAAAATGATGGGCAAGACGCGCTGCATCATGAGTTGCTGGCTGGGCATTGCCTGGCCGGACTTTCTGCTGCGATTGTTGATCTGCGCCATTTGGAAGTACTGGAGCCCGACGGCCAAAGCCACGAAGGCAAAGAAGGGTAGCGCGGCGGCAAAGGTCCCGTGGGCCGAGATCGGAAAGACCCTCAGGCTCAAGTCCATGCCCCATACCTTCACCTGACCCCCTGTGGCGATGAGGTGTTTGTACATGGTCGTGTTGTGCGGGAGATACCGGGGCTGAGAGACGAGCACGCCGGCCTTGTTCTTCACTTGATACGACATTCCCTTGATCACGTTGTACAAAATGAAGAGAAACGGCGCCTGCAGCAGCATGGGAAGACAGCCGCCCAGTGGGTTCACACCCTCTTCGCGGTACAGCTTCATCATCTCTTCATTGAGGATCTGACGGTTTTCGGGACCCTTGTACTTCTGTTGAAGCTTCTTTAGTTCAGGTTGAAGCTTCTGCATCGCGACCATCGACCTGGTGCTTTTGACCGTGAGAGGGGTCAACACCGCCATGATGACGATCGTCAGCATCACGATCGCAAAGAGGTAGTTCGGCACCAGCGAGTAGAAGGCCGCCATCAACCACGCAATGGCGTGGAAGATTGGCTGGAAGATTGTCCCGAAGAACTTGGTGACTGAGTGCATTAGTGGGAACTCCTGGTCCGTGGTTCGGGAACGAGGTCGATGCCGTGAGGCCCCAGTGGCCGACACTTCGATACACGACGCAGGGCGAGCCCCATGCCGCGCAGCGCACCGTGGGACGACACCGCCTCAAGTGCGTACTGGGAACACGAGGGGTAGAAGCGGCACGGGGCTACCCGGCCAGCCGTCACTCGCTGATAGATGCGAATCGCACCGAGCACGAGTCGGGTAGCCGACGACTTAAGCGTCGTTGGCTCGCTCGATGGCTCTGTTGAGGTGGAGTAAGAGTTCTGCATATGAAAGGTTCCCCGTCTGGATTCCGCACTTGATCAGGTACAAACCTGCCTGGGGCGGAGGCCTAAGGTCATCCATTGCCATCCGGAGTCGACGCCTGGTTCGATTTCGAACCACCGCGTTTCCAACCTTCCGACTGATCGCGTAGGCCACATCAACACCGTCATCATCCGGTGTCGCCACGAAACTGATTCGCAGAGGCCCGCTCTGACCGCGACCAGTGGGTGTGGACAGGAGCGCGAACTGCCGGCGGGTTCGGACCCGGCCGGGCATGGCAACTAGACCGTCAGCTTGCTACGACCCTTGGCGCGACGGGACCGCAGGACTGCGCGACCGGCGCGGGTGCGCATCCGGGCGCGAAAGCCGTGGGTCTTGGCCCGCTTTCGCCTATTTGGCTGATACGTACGCTTCACGAAAACCTCTTCTCAAAATATGCTCTGCGCTTCGCGGTACCCCCTGGGGGTCGCTGGCACGCCAGGCCTGCAATCTTACCCCACGGGTTGTGTGGCCCCGGCGGGGGCGCCAAATTGGGTGTAACGTGACTCTCCCCAGCGCTGGAGCGCCTGTGGATAGTCTCGCAAGAGGTCTGTGGAGGAAGATTGTGCAGAGTGGCGAAGAAATCTGGTCAGCCCTTCGAGACTCCTTACGTGGTAACGCTTCTGAGGCAGTCTGGGCGGCTGGACTCAACACCCTTCACCTTGTGGATTACCACGATAACGAGCTTGTTATCGGCGCGCCGAATCAGATCCAGCTTTTGCGCGTTCAGCAGCGCTACTTGCCCTTCATCACCGAACAAGCCGAGCGACTCGTTGGTGCGCCCGTGCAGGTTTCGATAACGGTGAGTGACGTAACGGGTGCGCCGGTGATCGACGAGACCCACGACCCCATCGAAGCGGCTGCCCCGGTGCTTTCGTACGCCCCAAGCGTGGATCAACCCACCCGCCTCGACCCGCGAATGACCTTTGACTCCTTCGTGCCCGGCTCGTCGAACCGCTTGGCATTCGCCGCGGCGGTCTCCGTGGCCGAAAACCCTGGTCGGGCCTATAACCCACTCATGATCTACGGTAATTCCGGTCTCGGTAAGACCCACCTTCTGCACGCCATTGGCAACTTCGTCCAGGAGAACTATCCCGGCCGCAAGGTTCTTTACGTGTCGACTGAGACGTTCTTGAACGACTTCATCCGCGCCATTCAAACGCGCACGCAACTCGCGCTGCATGAGCGCTACCGCGAGAACGATGTGTTGTTAATCGACGACATTCAGTTCATGGAAACACGCGGCGAAACGTTTCACGAAGAGATCTTCCACACGTACAACGCGTTGCATGGCGAGGGGAAGCAAATTGTTCTCACCTCGGACCGCTCTCCGCGAGACTTGGCCGGACTACAAGACCGCTTTCGTAGCCGACTGCTCCAAGGACTGGTCACCGAGATTGATCAACCGGACCTCGAAACGCGAATCGCAATTCTCCGTTCCAAGTCCGAACGCGAGGGTATTTCCCTGCCCGACGACGTCGCCGAATGGATCGCCCAGCGGGTTCGTGACAACATTCGCGAGCTCGAGGGCTCCATCACGATGCTGAGAGCCTTTGCCAACCTCCGCCAAGAGCCCATCAGTCTGGAACTCGCCAAAGCTCATCTCACCAACCTTGGCGCAGAGCAGGTCGTCCTCAAACCGGAAACTGTGTTATCGGTTGTGGCTGAGTTCTACGGTCTTTCCGTCGAGGAGGTGCGTGGAGCGAAGCGATTGCGGCCGCTCGTTCACGCCCGCCACGTGGCGATGTATCTCATTCGCGACATGCTTAACAACTACTCGTACCCGATGATCGCTCGAATCTTCGATGGCCGTAACCACACCACCGTCATCAGCGGGGTCGAGAAGATACGCGAGCAACTTACGTCCGATCCTGAAATGCTGTCCCAAATCAACCAACTTAAGCGACGTCTTCAAGGAGAGAATTAGAACCGATAAACCTGTGGGCAACTTTCGGTCAGAGTTGTTGACTACACGTTGGTAAGAACTCAGTACTCCACATCACCTCAGAGTTGAGTGATGAGAGTTGAGAGAGTTACCGACAGTCTTGTGTCTCGGGTGGTCCTGGCGAATGAACTCGCTATCAGGGCTCTTTCACCAACAAGCACATATCCACAGACCTACTACTACAAGACTCTCTTACATTAAAAAGACACACGTAACCTCAGTAGCAAACGAAAGGTAGTTCTATGAAGTTCAGATCCGAGCGCGACATCCTCGTAGAAGCGCTCACCGCGGCGAGCCGCGTGGCCGCCACACGTCTCATCGGCGCTGCGTCCGGCGTTCTACTGACTCTCAAGGGCAACGAGCTAGTGGTGACCGGTACCGACCTCGACATCACCGCCAGAACGACGGTCGATGTCATTGGCTTAGAAGACGGCTCGACGGTCGTGCCGGCGCGCCTCGTTGTCGACGCGGTGCGATCGCTGGAACCGGGCGCGGTCACCGTCTCGAGTGGGGATGACAACGTCGAGATTTCCCTGGGGCGGGCAAAGTTCTCGCTACGGACGTTTCCGGTTACCGACTACCCGAAGCTTCCGCCGATTACGGGTGCCGTAACTGCAATTGCGGCCCTAGATCTGATCCAGGGGCTCAACCAGGTGGTTCGAGCGGCGGCGAGCGACGATGCGCGACCCCTGCTCACAGGTGTGTTGTTCACGAGCGACAACGGAACGCTGCGGCTCTTCGCGACAGACTCGTATCGTCTGGCCGTTCGCGACGTTCCGGGAGTGAAGGGAATTAGCGATACCGAAGACCTGTTGGTACCCGCCCGCGCCCTGCAGGAACTACAGCGCGCCGCGTCGTCGCTGGCTGCTGACGCCGAAATTGGCGTGACCAAGAGCGACGCCGAAATCTGCTTCATTGTGGGCAACACCTCGATCGCCTCACGATTGATCGATGGCAACTATCCCTCGGTTCTCCAACTCATACCCGCGAGCTTCCCGAACCATCTCCGCATCGCAAAGGACACACTGTTGACGTCGCTCAAACGAGCAAAGCTCCTGGCAAAGGACTCGACGTCGTCGGTTCGCCTCACGATGAAGGATCGCAACCTCGAGGTGCGCACCCAGAGTCATGACGCCGGCGATGTGGAGGACAACGTTGACGCTGACTACAACGGGGACGAGATCACCATCGCGTTTAACCCGGGGTTTTTGATCGATGGCGTGGAGGCGGTGACCGGCGACGAAGTCGTTCTCGAGATGTCCGATTCGGTCCGTGCGGCGATGGTCCACGGCGTGGAGGACGAGCGATTCCGATATCTCTTGATGCCCGTGCGCGTCCAATAGGTCGAGTGAATCGTGGGTCTCCACGAACTCACCGTTCGAAACTTTCGGTTGTTTGGGGAGTTCTCCTTTAGCCCCGATCCTGATGCCACGACGGTCCTGCTTTCCCCCAACGGAACAGGCAAGACATCCGTCCTGGAAGCCGTGTACGCGCTCGCGACGGCCGCGTCGTTTCGCACGAGTGTCGCGAGTGACATGATTCGCAACGGCGAGTCGCTCGCCGAGGTGCATGGGGTAATCGTGACGAGCGAGCGTCGGGTCCAAGTAGATCTCACCCTGGCTCGTGGAGTACGCAATACCACGAAGCGAATGTTGGTGAACGGGCAACGACCGAACTCACGCGCCGAGCTTTCCGCAGCCCTACCACTGACCGTCTTTACTCCCGAGGGCGTCGATGTTGTTCGCGGTGGACCCGAGCATCGTCGGGCGTTTCTCACCACCCTGCTCACCGACGTGGAGCCCCACGATGCCGAAATGATGGAGAGGTTCTCCCGGGTTCTCACACAGCGCAACGCGTTGCTCCGGTCCCTCGAGGGGTCCCGGCCCTCCAACACACAACAGAGCGAGCTTGAACAATGGTCGCGTGACTTCTGTGCGATCAGTGAGGTGGTGGTGGCGCGCCGAGAAAAACTACTCGGAGACCTCGAACCACTGGTGGCGGAGTTCTATCGCGAATTGGCCCAGGCGAGCAACGACGTCGCTGTTCACTACGAGCGCTCGTGGCGAGGCGAGCTGGCCGCCGCGCTGGAGACTGCAAGCGGCGACGATCGATTCCGCGGCTACACAACCATCGGCCCGCACCGCGACGACATTCAACTCTTACTCGAAGGTCGAGACGCCAGGCGTCAAGCGTCCCAGGGCGAGCAGCGCTCGCTCGCCCTGGCTCTTCGACTGGCCGGTCACGAACTGATACGTCGCGAGCGCTCCGTGGAACCATTACTCCTGTTAGACGACGTGTTTAGTGAACTGGATCCTGTCCGGAGCGCCCGACTCCTGACCCTTTTGCCACGGGGTCAAACCCTGGTAACGACAGCCTCGCCCCTGCCAGAGGCCATGAGTCCGGCAGCGATCATTGACCTCACGGAATCAACCTGATGGCTCGCGACGACCCACCCACGCAACTCAGCGAGCTCCTGAACGCTCTGGCGGGACGTCTTCGGCGTGTTGATTTACGCGTCATCGATGAGGCTCGACGGATCTGGCCGACCGTTGTGGACCCCGTGTTTGCCGAGCACTGTCGGGTGGAGATGATCAAGGACGGTGTGCTCATTGTGAGCGTTCCCTCGGGTGCTTTCGCCCAACAGATTCGTCTCCAAGAGACGACAATTTTGAGCGGATTTTCCTCGCTGGGCAAGAGCGCGCCGAACTCGCTCAAAACGGTTCTCAAATAACGCGAAAGCCCAAGAAAAATAAGCGCTTTCGCGTCCCGATTCCGTTCGAACGTGACACGCTGTCGGGTAGGATAAAAGCGTTAAATCGCTGATCGCGGCGGCGCCTTTGGCGCCCCCCAAAAATTGATGTGAAAGGACTCCTGCGTGGCCGAAAAGACCAAAGGGTCGCCTAGCTACAGCGCTAGGGATATCACCGTTCTGGAAGGCCTGGAACCAGTCAGGGTTCGCCCGGGGATGTACATCGGCTCGACCGGTCCCGCCGGGCTCCACCACCTGATCTGGGAAGTTGTTGACAACTCGGTCGACGAGGCCATGGCCGGGTACTGCACCCACATTGACGTCACGCTGACCAAAAACGGGAGCTGTCGGGTCGCTGATGACGGGCGGGGAATTCCCGTCGACGAACACCCTCGCTACAAGGGAAAGTCAGCCGCCGAAGTGGCCCTGACGGTGCTGCACGCCGGGGGCAAGTTCGGTGGTGCGGGCTACAAGATCTCGGGCGGACTCCACGGTGTGGGCGTTTCGGTGGTGAACGCGCTGTCGACCGAACTTCATCTTGAGGTCGACCACGACAACCATCACTACGAAATGACGTTTCGCGACGGCGGCAAGCCGCAAGGAAAACTGATCGTGACCGGACCCGCGCCGCGCGGACGCACCGGCACCACCATCACCTTCAAACCCGACCCCACGATCTTTGAAGAGGTCGAGTTCCGCGCCCAAACAGTCACCGAACGCCTGCAGATCTACGCGTTCTTGAACAAGGGTCTAGAGATCCGCTTCACCGATGAACGCCCGGGAAGCGAAGCCAAGGAAACCTTCAAGTACAACGGCGGCATTGTCGACTACGTCCGGCACCTGAACAACTCCAAGGAGTCCCTCTTTCGCAAGGTCGGTTACCTCGAGCAGTCCGAAGAGGACCAGGAACTCGAGCTCGCCTTCCAGTGGAATACGGGCTACTACGAGGGAATTTACTCGTTCGCCAACGGCATATCGACCATAGAGGGCGGCATGCACGAAGAAGGTTTCCGCAAGGCCCTCACCAACGTGGTCAACCGATACGCGCGCA
Source organism: Acidimicrobiales bacterium (assembly GCA_049511155.1). Classification (GTDB taxonomy): domain Bacteria; phylum Actinomycetota; class Acidimicrobiia; order Acidimicrobiales; family RAAP-2; genus RAAP-2. The sequence goes on along the minus strand of JBEKYI010000003.1, from coordinate 29,428 downwards.
AGCGCAACTTGCTCAAAGAGAAGGACGAGAACCTCAAGGGTGAAGACATCCGCGAAGGCTTGACCGCCATCGTGTCGGTACGCCTGCACAGTCCCCAGTTCGAAGGTCAGACCAAGGGCAAGTTGGGCAACGTGTCGATTCGCTCCATGGTCGAGCGCGCGACGAACGAGAAGTTGGCGGACTGGCTCGAAGAGAACCCGCGCGAAGGGGGTCAGATCGTAGCCAAGGCGATCTCGGCGTCCCGAGCGCGCATGGCCGCCCAAGGAGCGCGCGACCTGACGCGTCGAAAGAACGCGCTCGACGGGGCAGGCCTGCCGGGCAAGCTCGTGGACTGCTCGTCCAACGAGCCCCGCGAGTGTGAACTCTTCATCGTGGAGGGCAACTCCGCGGGCGGTTCGGCCAAGGACGCACGCGACCCGCGCGTGCAGGCGATCCTGCCAATTCGCGGCAAGATCCTCAACGTCGAAAAGGCGCGCACGGACAAAATCTTGAAGAACACGGAGATCCAGGCCCTGGTCTCGGCGATCGGCGCCGGCGTCGAAGCCGAGTTCGACCTCGACAAGATTCGCTATCACAAGATCATCCTGTTGGCCGATGCGGATGTCGATGGCAGTCACATCCGCACGCTGCTTCTCACGTTCTTCTACCGTCAAATGACCGAGCTCGTGAACAACGGGCACGTCTACGTGGCTCAGCCACCCCTCTACTCCACGCTGGTGGGCAAGGAGAAGGTGTATCTGCACGACGACACGGAGAAGAACAAGTTCTTGGCCGAACACCCGGATCACAAGAACGAGTTCCAGCGCTTGAAGGGTTTGGGCGAGATGGACTTCGACGAGTTACGTGAGACCACAATGGACTCCACGAAGCGCGCTCTGCTGCAGATCACCGTGGAACAGGCCGCGCTGGCCGATGAGGTCTGCTCGATTCTCATGGGCGACGATGTGCCCCAGCGTCGCCACTTCATTCAGACGAACGCCAAAGACGTTCGCTTCCTCGACATCTAGAGAGGGTCTATGCCACGTTCTACCAAGGGCTCCGGATCAGGAACGACGCCACCCAGCGACGAGGTCGTGCTCGGTTACATCGAGCCCATCGAGATCAACCTCGAGATGGAGCGCTCCTTCCTCGAGTACTCGATGTCGGTCATCGTCCAACGTGCGCTGCCCGACGTTCGCGACGGGTTGAAGCCCGTTCATCGTCGCGTCCTGTACTCGATGTTCGACCAGGGTCTGCGACCGGATCGGCCCTTCGCCAAGTGCGCCAAGGTGGTGGGCGACGTCATGGGCACGTACCACCCCCATGGCGACACCGCGATCTACGACGCCATGGTGCGCATGGTGGTCGACTTCTCCATGCGCCACCCGCTCATCAGTGGGCACGGCAACTTCGGTGGCACGGGTCCCGACGAAGGTGCGGCCGCGATGCGTTACACCGAGTGCCGGCTCGCACCGCTGGCCCTCGAGATGCTTGACTCGATTGACGAAGAGACTGTCGACTTCTACGCGAACTACGACAACTCGACCCAACAGCCCGCCGTTTTGCCCTCGCGTTTTCCGAACCTGTTAGTGAACGGCTCCCAGGGCATTGCCGTGGGCATGGCGACCAAGATTCCCCCGCACAACCTCGGCGAGGTCATCGACGCGACGCTGCACCTGATTGCGAATCCCGACGCGACGTCCGACGACCTCATGAAGTTCGTCAAGGGCCCGGACTTTCCCACCAAGGCCCAGATCCTGGGACGCCAGGGCATCCTCGACGCGTACCGCACGGGACGCGGTTCGATCAAGCTACGCGCGGTCGCCGAGATCGAAGAGACGAATCGCGACACTCGCATCGTGGTGACGGAGTTCCCGTACGAAGTATCCGTGGAGTCGATCGAAGAGAAGATCTACGACCTCGTGAAGAACGGCGAGCTCGATGGCATCTCCGCGGTGCAGAACGACTCGGCCGGTCGACAGGCCCGCCTCGTCATTCGCCTGAAGCGCGACGCCAACGCGAACGTGATCTTGAACAAGCTCTACAAGAACACGTCGCTGCAGACCACCTTCGCGGTGAACATGCTCGCCCTGGTTGATGAGGTGCCGCGCACCTTGAATCTGGCCCAGGCCCTCTCGCACTACGTCGCTCACCAGATTGACGTCGTCACCCGGCGTTCGCAGTTTCGCCTGCGCAAGGCCGAAGCGCGCGCACACATCGTCGAAGGACTGTTGCGGGCCATCGACATGCTGGATCAAGTCATCGCCGCGATTCGTGGATCGGACGATCGCGCGGCGGCACGTACGGCCCTGATGGGGACCCCCTTTGACTTCACCGAAGAGCAGGCCAACCACATCTTGGACATGACGCTCGGCCGCCTAACGCGCCTGGGTCGCACGGAATTGGACGACGAGATGGCCAAGCTGCGCGAGACGATCGCGGGGCTGCAGTCGATCCTCTCGAGCGACGCCAAGCTGCGCGGTGTGATCAGCGAGGAGCTGACGGCCGTGCGCGACAAGTACGCCGACGCGCGTCTCACCCAGATCGTGAACGACCCGGGCGAGCTCGGCGTCGAGGATCTGATCGACGACGAGGAGATCGTTCTCACGGTGACGCGAGCGGGCTACGTGAAGTCCGTCGCAGCCGATGCCTTTCGCACCCAGGGGCGAGGGGGACGGGGAGTGCAGGGAGCCAAGTTGCGCGACGAGGACTTCGTCGATCAGATCATCCACACCAACACCCACGCGTACCTGCTCTTGTTTTCGAACCGTGGGCGAGTGTTTCGCCTGCGCGGGCACGAGATACCGATGAAGGACCGCACCGCCAAAGGCACCGCGATCGTCAACTTGCTGAACCTGCAGCCCAATGAGTCGATTCAGGCCATCATCGCGACGGCCGACTTCCCCGATGACAAGTTCCTGGTCTTTGCCACGTCGAACGGCACGGTGAAGAAGACTGCCTTCAGCGAGTACGACAAGTCGCGCCGCGAAGGTTGGATCGCCATCAACCTGCGCGAGGGCGACGAGGTAGTGCGCGTGGTGACTACGGGCGGGGACGACGACCTGATGATGCTGACGTACCGCGGCATGGCCATTCGCTTCTCGGAGGGCGAAGTGCGCGAGATGGGCCGTGACGCCACAGGTGTTCGTGGCATCAAGTTGCGCGCGGACGACAAGGCGATCTCGCTCGACGTGGTGCGCGACGACGCGGACCTTTTCGTGGTGACCGATACGGGCTTTGGCAAGCGAGTCAAGACCGAGCGCTTCAATCGCCAAGGTCGTGGCGGCCAAGGGGTGCGCGCAATTAAGTTGACCGCCGCGCGAGGTTTTGTCGTGGCGGCGTTCATGGTGCGCCTCGACGACGACGTCTTGTTGGCCTCGGACGGGGGAGTGCTCATTCGCACGAGCGTTCGTGAAGTGTCCTCGCAAGGTCGAGACGCCACCGGGGTGCGCGTGATGAACCTGGACGAAGGCCACTCGGTGGCGGCCGTCGCGCTCGTGCCGAGCGAGGACGACGAGGACTAGCCCTCGCGCGACTCCCACGCCTCGTGGAGGGCACGGCCGATCGCGTCCGCACCCTGGGCGCCAGAAACCAAGAGCCGCCTGTCCAGGACGAAGGCGGGCACACCGTTGAGTCCCAGGTGACGGGCCTCTCGCTCGTCTGCTCGCACGTCGGACACCAGCGCGTCGCTCTCCCAGAGAGTCGCCGCCCCACTCACGCCCACCTCGTCGGCGAGCGCGTTCAACGTGTCATGGTCCGAGATAAGTAGTCCATCGCTGAAGTAGGCGCGAAACAGTCGCTGCCTCATTGCTGCACCGCGTCCCTGGGACGTCGCGAGGTCGATCAAGCGGTGGGCGTCCAGAGAGTTGGCGCGCCGCACCGTCTCAAAGGAGAGTGCCAAGCCCAGTTGCGCCGCCTGATCGGCGAGGCGAGCATTCATCGTGCGGGCCCGCTCGACCGGCATCTGGTACTTCGCCGCCAGAATCTCGTCGAGGGCTTCATCGCTCGAGGCGGGGGCCTCGGGGTCGAGCTCAAAGGCGTGATAAGTGACCTCGACGTCGTGGTCAAAGAGCTCGATCGCCTGGTCTAACTGGACCGATCCGATGTAACAAAACGGGCACACGACGTCGCTCCAGACGTCGATCGCAAGGGGAGTGGTCATGGAGCGAGCGTAGGTGCCGCACGCTGCCACCTCGGCACGACAACTAAAATGATCGACCGCGAGAAAATCGCCCACGAAGGACTCCGTATTACCGCCATCACCCTCTTTCTGCTCGAGATGCCCAACGCCATCGACGAGATCCTCACGGCCCCCGGCCGGGACTGGTCACGGGGTCATGGCCCCCGACTCTGCAGGGACAGCCCGTGTTAATCGTGCGAGACCTGGGTATTGAGATTGGCCCCCGCCGACTCCTGGAGCCGGTGTCCTTCGTCATCGGCAACGGCGAAAAGGTGGGGCTCGTCGGTCGCAATGGCGCGGGCAAGTCAACGCTGCTGCACGTGCTCCTGGGCGAGCACCCCGAGCATCTGCGCATCACCGGCTCCGTTGCGGCCCAGGGCTCTCTCGCGCACCTGCCCCAAGAACCGGTGCCCGGGGGACTCGGCGTCGAGCCGATCGGGCTCAGCCACGTGCTGAGCGCGCGGGGCATCGACCAATTGGACGCCGACATGCAGCACGCGCGTCACGCATTGGCGGCGGACCCCACCGATGAGACCATCGCGCGCTTCACCTCCCTCGAGGAGGAGTTTCGCGAACGTGGCGGGTACGAGGCCGAGTCCGAAGTCGCGCGCCTGGCCGACGGGCTCGGTCTCGACCAGGACCTCCTGCTCGAAGACCTCAATTCCCTCTCCGGGGGTCAACGTCGACGTGTCGATCTCATGCGCGTGCTCTATGAGCAGCCCGAGACGATGGTGCTCGACGAGCCGACCAACCACCTGGACAAGGCAGCCAAGCGCTGGCTGTTCGATGAACTCGAGCAGTTCCGTGGCGCGGTGCTCGTGATCAGCCACGACCTGCCGCTGCTGGATCGCTCGATCGATCGGGTACTGGCGCTGCGCGACGGGCAGCTGCGCGAGTACAAGGGGAACTACTCGAAGTTCCTGCAACTCGAAGAAGAGCGCCGACTCTCGGAAGAGAAGATCGCCGCCCATCAGGACGCCAAGATTGACCAGTTCACCAAACTGGCCGATTCGATGCGCGGTCAGACCGAAAAGCGCGCGCGCCTCGCCAAAGTGCTCGACCGTCGTGTCGAGAAGCTCAAGGACTCTCGCATCGAAGTGACCAAGAAGGAAAAGAAGGTCGTCTTTCGCCTGCCGGTGCCACCGCGCAGCGGTGACGTGCCCATGACCGTGGAGTCGGTGGCGGTGGCCTACGGCAGTAACCACGTGCTGCGCGACGTGAATTTCATCACCCGGCGCGGGGATCGAATCGTGATCGTGGGGCGCAACGGGGCTGGCAAGTCGTCGCTCTTGCGCTGCTTGGCCGGCACCCAAGAACAGAACGACGGCGTCGTGAAGTTCGGGGCCAACGTGACCGTGGGTTACTTCGCCCAGGAGAACGAGCAACTCGACTTCGACAAGACCGTGCTGGGCAATCTTGATAACTCAACCGTGGAGTCCGACGTGCAGCGTCGCTCGATGCTGGGCGCCTTTGGTCTCAAGGGAACGGCCGCCCACCAGATGCCCGCCACGCTCTCGGGTGGCGAGCGCGCGAAGTTAGCCCTGGCGATCCTGGCGTCCTCGAAGGCGAACCTGCTCTTGCTCGACGAGCCGACCAACAACTTGGATCCCGCGAGCGTCGATGCACTGGGCGAGATGATGCGTCAGTGGAAGGGCACGATCGTTGCGGTGAGTCACGAACGCGGTTTCGTGGAGGCGCTTGAGCCCACTCACGCCGTGTTGCTGCCCGAGGAGTACTTCGACATCTGGGACGAGGAGTACATGGACCTCATCGAGCAGCGCTAGCTCAATTCAGGTGGCGCTGCGAGGCCCAGTTTGAGAGCTGGTGGCGGTTCGAGAGTTGGAGCTTGCGCAAGACCGACGAGACGTGGCTCTCGACCGTCTTCACCGAAATCGACAGTTCGGTCGCGATGTCGCGATACGAGTAGCCCCTCGCGATGAGGCGAAGGACCTGGCGCTCGCGTGGCGTGAGCAGGTCCAGGTCCGGGTCGATGTCGCCTGCCTCAAGGTGTCGACCTTCCAGGGAGAAGGCGTCGAGGACGAATCCCGCGAGGCGAGGCGAGAACACCGCGTCGCCCGCCGCGACCCGATAGATCGCGTCGAGGAGTTCCGGCCCGGAGATGTTCTTGGTGACGTACCCTCGTGCTCCGGCGCGAATGGTGCTGATCACATCTTCGGCGGCGTCCGAGACCGACAGGGCGAGAAAGCGAACCTCGGGCGCTAGTTCGACCACGCCGCGCAACACCGCGACGCCGCCGCCGTTGGGCATGTGCACGTCGAGCAGAACCACGTCGGGTCGTCGCTCGAGGATGATCTCGATCGCGGCTTCGACTTCGTCGGCTTCGCCAACGACGTCGACCGAGCCCTGCAGCTCGCTACGAATGCCCTTGCGGATGAGCTCGTGGTCGTCGACGAGAAAGACGCGCGGTTGCATCTAGGCGATTCGCGGCAACGTCAGCTGCACTTCGGTGCCCTCGCCGATCGTGCTCTTGATGGTGACTTCACCGCCGCGCTGGGCGATGCGCTGGCGAATGGACAGCGCGATTCCTTGCCGGTCATTCACGACCTGCTCGGGATCGAAGCCCGATCCCTGGTCTCGCACGAACAGACTGATCGTCGACTCCTCCACCTCGGCGTAGACCGAGACCAGGTCCGTCCCCGACCAGCGCGCCGCATTGATCGCGGCTTCGCGACCGGCGGCAACAAGTGCCGTAACGCGCTCGTTGCTTTCGCAGTCGCCCACCACCACGAGGTCGACTCGCACGCCGTAGTCGTTCTCGATCTCGTTCTCCAGGGCGCGCAGGTCGCTGAGAAACGTTCCGGAGTCGCCCGACCCTTCCGGGTTGAACAGCCATTCGCGCAACTCGCGCTCTTGGGTGCGCGCCAAGCGCTTGACGGCGGCCTCATCAGCGGCCGAACGTTCGATCAGCGTGAGGGTCTGGAGGACCGAGTCGTGAAGGTGGGTGGCGACGTCTGCGCGCTCCTCCATGCGCACCCGCTGACGCCGTTCGCCGGTGAGGTCGTTCAACGTGGCGAGCCACCACGGGGCGAGCAGGATCGCGGCGCCGCCGATCAGAATAAGAGTGCCGAAGAGTGCCGACGTTGTGTCATGGCTCCAGGGGCTGCCGAGGTGGTGCAGAATTTGCAGGCCAAAAATGATGAAGATCACGCCCAGCGCTAGACGCAACCAGAAGCTCCAGCGGGTGCGCGAAGCGGCCACACCCACGACCGGGGCCGACTTGGCGAGTTCGTGCAGGTGAGCCAACTCCTCGGGTGAGGCGCCCCGCCACACCCCAATCGCGCCGATCACGGTGAGAAAGAACGGCCACGCGTAGATCCCGAGGTCGGGCATGCCGAGGCGATTCAAAACCAAGAAGATAGCCACGATGGCGGCGGCCCCGATGACGACGTTGACCACTTTGTGGCGACGTCCGACCAGGCGCTGAGCGATCGATCGGTTCTCATCGGCCCGACGCACACCCAGCCACAGGAGCATGTAGAGAAGCAGGCCGATGCCCGACACCAGAGCGAGCAAGCAGAACACGATTCGCACGACGCGTTCGCGCACGCCGAGTCGAATGGCGAGACCACCACAGACGCCGCCGAGGATCGCGTTATCCACACCTCGCTGGAGAGGGCGGACCGGCACTCCGATCGTCGCGCGCGTAGGCGTCTGGGTACTCACGTCACTCCTGTGCAGTCGTCCCATCCAGTCTCGCACCGTGCCGTCGTGAGTGTCGTCGGGGGAAACCCTGAAGCGCACGGTTGCCCCAGGGGTGTCGTCGGGGTTCGCCCTGATGAGAGTGCGAAGCGCGAGAACTTACATTGGGACCATGGACGAGCCTTTGGAAAGTACCCCGATCAACGCCGACGAGGAGCCGAGCAAGCCCGAGCGCGGCGCGGCGACTCTGCACCGCAGTGCGACCAAGAAGGTCTTCGGTGGCGTCGCTGGCGGCATCGCGGAGCGATTCGACGTGGACGCCAACATCGTGCGCGTCGTCTTCGTCGTTTTGGCCGTCGTGTACGGACTGGGCATCGCGATCTACCTCGCGATGTGGGCGCTCATTCCACGCTCCGACACCCCCGAAGGCGAGAGCATCCAAATAGAGGACGAGCCTCGCGTGAAGTGGCTGCGCTACGCCATACCGCTGGGGGTCGTGGTGCTCGCAGTCGTTGTCTTCGCGGCCGTGCACAACATGACCGCGCTCGGGCTCCCCTTTGCGTTGCTGTGGCTGTTCTTTCTGGTCGTCGTCGCGGTGCTGGCTCTCTTCACGCCCGCGCGTCGCCTTACTTTCCGCCGACTCCTCGGCCTGCTCTTTCTTGCGGGAGTGAGCTTCTTGATCCTGCTCTCGGGTGTGTTCATCATCACCGTTCACGAAATCGGCGTGCCGGTGCGCGGCGGCAGTGGCGTGAAGATTTGGTCGCCCACGACCCAGTCCGAAGTGCAACGGACCTATCGCGGAGCTATCGGGTCATCGACCATCGACCTCTCGCGCGTGTCGTTCTCGGGCACGACCTACGTGACGGCGACTCAGGGCGTGGGGGCGCTGATCGTCGATGTGCCCCAGGGCGTCACCGTGTATCTCAAAACCCATGCGGGCCTCGGCAACGTCCTCAATGAACAGATTGCGCCGACTTCGGTGCCCCCCAAGGAACCCTCGGGCGCGGTGCTCGTGATGAACCTGCAAGTGGGCATCGGCCAGATCCAGGTGTGCCACGTCAACGACTCTTTCCACATCTACAACTCCTACAACTGACCTAGCCGTGGAGCACGCCCTCGGCGACCCCAGGGCCGAGGCGTAGATACGAGGGCTCGACGGCGATTTCGCTCCACGTCGTGGCCTCCTTCGCTTCGCTTGAGTACGTGTAGACGGGGAGCAGCCACGTGGAGCCGTCGCGTAGGCGAAACGCGCTGAGCGACAACGTGGCGTGACGCAACACCACGCGATCGAGGGGCAGAGACGATCCGGCTGCAGAGAGAGAGCGCTCGGTCGACTCAAGATCCCTTACGCCGCCTTGAGCGCTTACAAGGGGATAGTCGCGACTCGCGCTCACACCAAAGGCCGGGCCCTGGGCGAAGATCAACTGGTTCTTCGAGCCCACGGTAATGCTCAACGTCTGGTCCGTCGCCCGCGACCCGACGGTGACGACATCGGTGAGTTGTTCTTGACTTTGCTCGGCGGGCCCCCCGTTCGAGTTCGTCACGGACACCGTTGAGGATGAGAAGTGCGGCGAGGCGAGCCCGTAGTTGTAGCCCAGCTTCTTCACGTACCCCGCGGCGTCCGCGATGAGCGTGGCGTGACTCGGCATCGGCACTGAGGCCGAGTCGGACTTCGTGGCGGGTGCGACGGGATACGTCGTGGATGAGTAGAACCACTGGGGAACGGCCGTCGCCTGATAGTCCAGCGACGCGCCCGCGCGGTTCGTGACCAACCAGTTGTCACCGGTGTGGCGAAGCGCCCCGGTGACCCCGAAGACCGAGGCCACTCGGCGAGCGGCTCTGGCGTTCGGCTTCACGACTCCGAGCTCGTACGAGCGAGTCGCACCTGGTTGAGCGCTCAGCGACGCACTGGCGACGAAACTGACCCGCACGCTGGCTGCCGAGGCGAACGTCGAGCCCTGCGCCGAGGGAACGGAGTGAAAGGCGCCCTGGACGGCGAGTACGGGCAGGGTGGGACTGCCCGCCACGAGGGCGATGGCGCCCGCCGCAAGGGCACCGGCCACCACGACTCCGCCAGCCAGTCGTACTTGCAGTCGTCGCCACCACGGCACGCGCGCGGGGGCCGGGGAGGTCGAGACGATGCGACTGATCATCTCGTCGAGGCCCCGCGGCTGATACGGGTCGCGAGCGGCGGGATCGAGCGCGGCGAGGCGTTCGTCGATACTGCTCATTCGTCCTCCTTCCCTATGTGATCTCTGTCGCAGACGAACAAAACTTTCATCAGACCTGCGCCTCGTGGAGTAGCTCGCGGAATCGATGCTGGGCGCGCGAAAGCCGCACGGCGGCCGCGTTGGTACTGATCGTGAAGTAGGCGCCCAGCGCATGCGTGTCGAGTCCATCCCAGGCGTTGAGCAGGAGAATCTCGCGGTCCTCCTCGGAGAGCGAAGCAAGCGCATGGCGCACGCTCTCGTCAGCGATGACGTTCTCTTCGGCGGACGCGTCATCTTTGGTCGGCACCAGGCGGGCCTCGACGGCACTACGGCGGGTCTTGGCGCGCCGCGCGTTGCGCAGCACGTTGCGCGCGACACCCAGCATCCAGGGCAGTTCGGCGTCGTCGGGCACCCGATCGAGGCGACGCCACACGACGATCATGGTCTCTTCCACCAGGTCGTCGAGGTCGCTCGCGCTCAAGGGATAGAGGCGCCGACGGATGTAGTTGCCCACGGCCGCTGAGTGCTCGTGGACGAGTCGGGCGAATCGAGCCTCCTCTTCAGCGCCCATGACTCCCCTCTGTCCGCCCGAGCCCGCTTCTTATCAGGTTTCTCAGAGCGCGAGGAGTCGGCTTTCTTTCTCCCCACTCAGCCAGTGTTCCGGCCACGGCCGATCAGCCCACCACTCGACGACGTCCTCCACGGTGTCGGCGAGCGGACGCAGGGAGAGGCCCTCGCTCAAGGCCAACGAGGAGTCCAGGGCCATTACGTTCTCGGACTGCGCTGACCAGAGTGGGAATCGGCGCCCCACCTTGGCTTCTTTGACCTTTTCGGCACTCACTTCTCGCAGGACGGTGTTCGGGGGAGCGATCTGTGCGGCGATCTCTTCGAGGGTCTCGAGAAAGCGCTGACCGACCATCGGTCCGGCGGTGTGAAAGGCTCCCGATCGCCGCTCTTCGATCAGGCGGACGACGAAGTTCGCGAGGTCGCGCGCGTCGATCCACTGAAAGTATGAGTCGCCTGGTCCTGGCACCGCGACCACTCCGCCACGACGCACACGCTCGACCCAGTAGGGAAAGCGCAGTGTCGCGTCGAAGGCCCCCACGACGTACGTCGGGCGCACCATGGTGGAGTGGTCGCCGAAGTACGCCCATCCGGCGCGCTCGCTGGCTGCCTTGAGCGGACCGTAGGCCACGGCGATCTCTGCCTGGAGGTCTTCGGGGTCGTCCTCGAGTTCGAGGCGGTCTTCGGTCATGCCCGGTTCGCTCGGCTCGCGGTAGGCCGAGATCGACGAAATCTGCAGATAGTGACCCCCGCGACTCTCGAGCGCGTTGGCGAGACGCTCCACGTCGCTCGGACGATAGGCCGTGACGTCGATCGTGGCGTCGAAGGAGTGTCCCGCCAGGGCGGCGAGATCGCTCTCGCGATCGCCGATGAGCCGCGTCACGGACTCCGGTAAGTCGCTGGGGGTGATCCCGCGATTAAAGACGCTGACCTCGTGGCCGTGGTGCCACGCCGACCACGCGATCGAGCGACCAACGAACGACGTTCCACCGATGATGAGGATCTTCATGCGCCCCCCTTTCGGGGCTCACCCTAGCGGCCGATATTGTCGCGCACGAACCTGAGAACGTTGATAGCCACCTGCAGCTCATCGTGGGCGACCTTGGCCTGGACGTCACGATTGAGCTTCTTCAGACATCGGATGACCGCCTCGGCATACGCGTCGCCCTCGTTGGTCAGATTGACCAGCCGACGTCGCGCGTCATCGGGATCAATGATGAGAGTCGCGTACCCTCGATCGATCAGCCCGGTCACGACCTTGCGGGCGGCCTGGCGCGAGGTGTCGGTGAGATCGGCGAATGCCCCGAGCGAGTCGGGCCCCAACGAGAAGAAACGAAGCGCGAGCCCGTCGCTGCGTCGATAGTCGTTGTATCCCTCTTTGGCGAGACTGTCGCGCAGGGCGCGTACCCAGGTGCGGCGTGCGAGGGCCAAGACGTCTCCGAAGAGCATCGGTTCACTTCGATCCACGTACCAGGGTATCATTTAGGCAACAAGGTTGCATAAAACCCCGCCGGTGGCACCGGAGGGTGAAAAGGAGACGGCATGTCCAGCTGTTGGTCTCGGCTGATGACGCTGGCGACCTCGGTGGCACTGGTGAGCGTAGCCATGGTGGGTGTGGGTGCCTCGATGACTCCACCGAGCGCAGCGGCCACGACAACCGGATGTTCGGCACCGGGCAGTTCAACGACGCTGAGTCTGAAAGTGAATGGATTCACCCGCAGCGTCATCGTGCATCTGCCCACGGGCTCCTCGGACACGACGCCACTCGCGCTCGTGCTCAACCTGCACGGCAGTGGAACGACGGCGTACGACCAGATGCTTTTTACCGGGATGAATAAGACATCGAACCACGACGACTTCATCGTGGCCTACCCGCAAGGTTTCATTGCCGACGGTACGGGCTTTGACTGGAACGTTCCCGGCGTGCCACTGATCGGAGGTCGGGCGGTGCCGAAGGGCTCGCCGAATGACGTCAGATTTCTCACCAAGCTCGTCGGTATTCTCGAGGCCCGGTACTGCGTCAACAAGGACCGGGTGTACGCGACGGGCTTTTCCGGTGGTGCGCGTGAAGCGAGTCAGTTGGCGTGTGACGACTCGGGGATCTTCGCGGCCGTGGCGCCGGTGAGCGGCCTGCGCCGGGCCGTTCCGTGTCCGACGACGCGGGCGGTTCCCATCATTTCGTTTCACGGTTCCGCCGATCCGGTTGATCCCTTTAACGGTCACGGCCAGGCGTACTGGACGTACTCGGTACCGAGCGCGGAGAAAAAGTGGGCGAAACAGGACGGCTGTTCGACGTTGCCCTCATCGACGACCCCCGCGAAGAGCGTCACGCTGACGATCTATGACAAGTGCGCGAACGGGGCGAGCGTCGAACTGTACGAAGTGATGGGCGAAGGACACGAGTGGCCGGGCGGACCCACGCTGCCCGCGGCGCTGACCTCAGTGCTGGGTCCTCAGTCGCAGGCCATCAGCGCGAACGACCTCATGTGGGCGTTCTTCGAAGCTCACCCGCTATCGAGTTAGAGGAATCCCAGGTGTGACAGCGGCCACAGGCGAAAGAAGGCCTTGCCGATGATCGAGGACCGCGGGATCGTTCCCCAGTAGCGGCTGTCACAGGAGTTGGGCTCGTTGTCGCCCATCATGAAGTAGTGGTTCTTCGCGATGTGGGTCTTTGCGATCGGTTTTGGTCCGATCTGAGAAACGTGGGTCCAGGGCTGCGGGAGAACCTTGCCGTCGACGTAGATGGTGTTGCCCTGGGACCAGATGGTCTGGCCCGGTAAGCCGATCACGCGCTTGACGAGGTCGGCCACGTCGTCACCACAGTCGGTCGCGACCGCCTTTGGTGCCTTGAAGACCAAGATGTCGCCAGTGTGGATCGTGCCGAACTCGACGCTCAACTTCGAAACGACGATGCGATCACCGACCTGCAGGGTCGGCTCCATCGAACCCGAGGGGATGAAGAAAGTCTGAAAGACGAAGGTGCGAATGAGGATCGAGACCACGACGGCGATGACGACGACGATGCCCCACTCGCTCAACGAGCGCCGGATCGAGCGCTTCTTGGCTTCGGGTGCTACGGGCGCCTCTTCGACTTCAGAGGTGGTCGGGGGAAGAGACACTTGTTCAACAGTAGTTGGCGACGTTGAGAGTCCTCGGTCGCAACGTTTGTGGTGGCCGCGGACCGCTTAGCCCTGAGCGAACTCCCAGATGTGGCCATCGGGATCCGCGAAGCTGGCGGTGCGGATGCCCCAGGGGCGATCCATCGGTCCATTGAGCAGAGTGATCCCACGCCTCGCGAGTTCCGCGCACGCGGCATCCACGTCGTCGACGGGTACGGTGAACTCAAACCGCGAGCCCGACGCCATGGGAGCGACCGTGGCGGGTGAGATGAGCTCCGGCGCCTGGGTGACGTCGAGCAGGTTGATAACCAAGTTGTCGAACTTCACCACGGCGGAGTTCGCATCCTCGTACACGGTGTCGAGCTCAAAGACGTCGTGATAAAAACCCTTCGCTCGATCGACGTCCTCGACGAAGAGGGTAATGACATCTACGTGGGGCGACCAAAGCGACATGTGACGACCTCGACTCTCCTAGTTGGCTTGCGATACCCGACCCTAGGGCGCGTGAGTGAGGCCCCGTAGCATCGTGGCGTGAACCATCAGGAATACTGCGACGGCATCACCATCGAAGTAGATCGCTTTGCAAACGGCTACGCGTCGGCCGATCGATCAGCCCGCGTGCCTTCGTGTCCCGACTGGTCCGTGCAGGACTTGGCCCGGCACTTAGGAACGATCCACAGGTGGGCCACCAGGCTCGTGGAAGAGCGCGCTCCCGCTCGGATCTCACGCGCGCACATGTTGTTCGATGACGACGTCGTCGACGCTCAATGGATTCGCGAGGGCGGAGAGGCTCTCGTTGAGGTGCTCCGGGCTGCGGACCCAGAGGAGTCGATGTGGGCGTGGGGAGTCGACCAGCACGTACGGTTTTGGTCGCGTCGCCAGTTGCACGAGACGTTTGTTCACCGCCTTGACCTGGAACTAGCGACGAGAACACCGTCATCGGTCGACGGAGACGTCGCGCTTGACGCGATCGATGAGTTTCTCTCCAACATGGTCTGTGACGCCGACATTGCGCTGGCTGCGCGAAGCGGTCACGGTAGTGAGTTCCTTCGGTTTCGCTCGATCCACCCCGAGGGTCAGTGGAGCGTCCGTCTTTACGAGAGTGGATATGAGTTCATCGATTCAGGGGGCGTGCCTGACGTCGAACTCTCTGGTACGCCGGGTGACCTAGTGAACGTGCTTCTTCGTCGACGCGAACTCGCCGAGGTCGCTATCGCGATATCGGGTGATCGCTCGCTGCTCGAGTATTGGATCTCCCACACCGCCTTCGAGTAGCGAGGGACTAGGGAACCAGGATGCGTTGGAATCGCCGCGCGGCGAAGGTGAGGCCGGCGAGCGCGATGACGACGAGATAGCCGGCGCGCATCAGCATGATCCACTGAAACTGGCCCAGGTCCAGTCCCCGCAGTAGCGCGGCCGCCTGGTAGAGCGGCGAGAATGAGACGATCGCGCCGAGCCACGCGGGATACAGCGTGATGGGAAAGAACGTGGCGGAGAACAAAAACAGTGGCAGTTGCACGAGGGCGACGAGGTCGAAGTCCTGCCACGAGCGCAAGAAAGTACACCCGGCGAGCCCCGCGCAACTAAAAGCGAAACTCGTGAGAATCGCCGCGGGCCAGCACAGAATGACCCAGGGCGTGGACGCGTCGCCGAGCAGCGCCATGCACACGAGGAACGAGGCGCCGTAGAGGGCGGCGCGCGCCAGCGCCCACCACACTTCGCCTAGGGCAACGTCGGTGACATCGAGGGGAGTGGAGAGAATCGCGTCGTAGGCGTGGGAGATCTTGAGGCGAAAAAACGTGTTGAAGATCGAGTCGATCACTGCGCCGTTCATCGCGGAGGTGGCCAGCATGCCGGGTGCGACGAACGTGGCGTAGCTCACCCATTCACCGTTGACGTGGACGGGACCCACGAGGTGATTGAGCCCGATACCGATGCTCAAGAGGTAGAAGAGCGGTTCAAAGAAGCCCGACACCAGCATCAACCACTGCGAGCGATAGACCATGAAATTACGCTCGAAGACGTGAACAGACCGGCGCGAGCCGAAGTGGGGGAGTGCGCGCGTCAGCATCAGTCCACCAGCCGTCGGCGCATCGTGCGCCGGCCGAGGTAGATGCCAACGGCCGCGAGCCCCGCAAGGACCGCGACGTGTCCGAACAGTGCATCCGGGGCCACGTGTCCAAAGGCCGCGGCGCGCGCCAGAGCGACGCCGTGATACAAGGGCATCACCTGGACGATGGGGCGCAGGTAGCCGGGATAGGCCGACACGGGAAAGAAGGTCGCCGAGAACAGAAACATCGGCACGAAGGCGAAACGGTAGATTGCGATGAACGATCCGTCCGACTGACAACGGGCCGCGTAGGCGACGAGGGGGGCGGAAAAGGCGAGGGCGACCAGGGCTCCCACGAAGGGGAGCGTCAACGCCCACCAGGACTGCAGGGCACCAAAGGCGCCGATGACGATGGTGTAGAAGATTCCGGTCACGAATGCTCGTGAGACCACCCAGGTCAATTTGCCGTAGAAAATGTCTTCGGGCTCGAGAGGAGTGGCCGCAGCCGCGTGGTAGGAGCGAATCCACTTCAGGGCCGCGAGCACTGGCCACAGGGACTCGCCCTCGCCCAGTTGCATGGTGGTCGTCGCGAGCAGGCTGGGCGCGATGAAGTGCAGGTACGTCTGACCCTGGACCATACCGGTGTGGTGTGCGACGAGATGTCCCACGCCCACGCCGAAGGACGCCAGAAAGAAGATTGGAAAGAGGACGTTGCTCGCCACAGATCCTCGCCACGTCTGCGCGTAGAAGGTCGCGTGATAGTGCCAACTGCGCAGCCACGCGGGCGAGTGGACGTCGGTGCCCGATGCCATTTAATCCACCAACGTCCGTCCGGTTAGTCGCAAGAACACGTCTTCGAGCGAACTGCGTCGTACCAGCGCACTCGCCGGAACGATGCCGGCGGCGTGAAGATCACGCAAGGTGTCATCACCTTGATCGACGTAGAGGAGGATCCGGTCGGGCAAGACCTCGATGCGTTGGGCGAAGTTCGACAACGGCAGGCCGATCTCGTCGTGAGTCTCCACGTCGAAGCGCAACTCGACCACTTCTCGCGTGGAGTGTCGAGCGATCAGTTCGCGTGGCGGACCCTCGGCGACGATGTCACCGTGGTCCATCACCACCAGCCGGTCGCAGAGTTGCTCGGCTTCATCCATGTAGTGCGTCGTAATGACGAGGGTGACCCCTTCGCGCTTGAGGCGATACAGCCGTTCCCAGAGAAGGTGGCGGGCCTGGGGATCAAGACCCGTGGTGGGCTCGTCGAGAATCAAGAGTTCGGGCTGATTGATGAGCGCACGAGCGATCGTGAGCCGGCGCTTCATCCCACCTGAGAGGTCATCGACTTTGTCATTGGCGCGCTCGGACAGTTGGGCGAACTCCAGCAGCTCATCGGTCCTTTCGCGCAACGTGCGACGAGGGATATCAAAGTAGCGACCGAACATTTCGAGGTTCAAGCGCACCGACAACTCGAGCTCGAGCGTGTCTTCCTGGGGCACCACGCCGATTCGCCCCCGGATATTGGGACCGTGGTCTCGTGGGTCGAGGCCCAGAATGGACAGAGTGCCCGACGTAGGCTGCGAGACCGCTGAGATCATGCGCATGGTGCTGGTCTTGCCAGCGCCGTTGGGCCCGAGGAAGCCGAAGCTTTCGCCACGATCAATGGCGAAGCTGATTCCCTTGACCGCTACGAAGTCGCCGAAGTTCTTGACGAGATCGTGAGCCTCGAGTATGGGGCCGGATGTCATTGTCACTGGGCGGCACTCCCTGAGCCGTCGGTCGTCGAAAAGCCACTCACGCTACGCCACGCGTGCTGATTCGTCGCCGCACAGTAACTCGACGTTGTTACGTCGGCGACGGGGTCAGACGACTCGTCCAACCAAAAAACGCAGAGTTTGAAACTATCAGCCTCGTCTCCGGGCGGAGAATTTTGTAAAGAAAATGTCATTGTGGCGAGTGCCGTGCATCTAGGTTGTGGGCGGCTGCGCCTGGTCTCGAGGGTGCGCTTTCGAGGAGGGCACGTGTTGCGCAAGTTGTTCGCCGAGTTCCTGGGAACGGCGATTCTGGTGTTTTTCGGTGTTGGGGTAGCGACGCTCAGCTTCGGCTTTGGTGCGGCGGGTTCCAGCTTTGTCGCCGGTGTCGTGGCGACCGCACTCGCCTTTGGTCTGACGCTAATGGCCCTGGCCTACTCTTTCGGGCCGATATCGGGTTGCCACGTCAATCCGGCGGTCACGATCGGCGCGTTGGTGGCCGGACGTCTCTCGCTCAAGGATGCCTGTGGCTACTGGGTGGCGCAGTTCGCGGGGGGCATCGTGGGAGCGCTGGCTCTGTGGGGAGTGTTTTCCACCTCACCGCTGTATCAACGCACGACAACCGGTCTTGGCACGGATGGCTGGGGGGCGGCCAGTCACATCCACATTGGCGCTGGTGGCGCCTTCGTCGCGGAGGCGATTCTGACCGCGCTGTTCGTCTTCGTGATCTTGAGCGTGACTAGCCAGTCAGCCCACGTGCCAACGGCGGCCATGGTCATTGGGCTCACTCTCGCGGCCGTTCACCTGATGGGAATACCGATCACGGGAACTTCGGTCAACCCCGCGCGCGCCCTGGGGCCGGCTCTCGTGGTCGGTGGTACCGCGCTCCGCCAGGTCTGGTTGTTCATTGTGGCGCCCCTGGTCGGCGGAGCAGTCGGGGCACTGCTCTATCGGGTGTTCCACCCAGTCGCTGACCCATCGAACTAAGTCGGTCACCTCAGTGGTGGTCGAGGGGGTCTGAGGTTCCAGAGTTCTTAGGTCACCAACTATCAGAGTTTCCGGGACACTTCGATCCACGGAGGCGTCCGTGAATTCGTCCCAGCATCTCTCTGCCATAAATGGTGGGCGAGGGGGGACTTGAACCCCCACATCCTTTCGGATACAGGCACCTGAAGCCTGCGCGTCTGCCAATTTCGCCACTCGCCCGAAGACCCTGAAACATTAGTCGACTCGCTCTGTAGTACTCTCTGCGCCCGCGTTGCGTTGGCGGTGACCGGTACAGTAAGTATTGGCATATGGTTCTAAAAAACGTGGAAAACCGCCTCGAGCGGATCTTTGAGCGCACGCTCTCGCGGCCGTTCAAGACGTCCCTGCAGCCGATCGAAATCGCGTCGCGCATCGTGCGCGAGGTCGACCTTACGCGCCGTCTGTCGAGCCAGGGCCCGATCTCTCCCAATATCGTTCGCGTGTGGCTCGGACCAGCCGACGCCCAGCGCTTCGAGGGTTTTCAAAAGGCACTGGTCAATGAGTTAGAAGAGACCGTGCGCCAGCACGCGCTGTCCGAGGGGTACGTCTTCGTCGGTCCGGTGAAGGTGGAGATCTTCATTGACGACGACCTCAAGGCGGGTGCGGTGGAGGTCAAGACGGATTTCGTCGGCGGCGAAAGCCAACCGCGACTGGTGGTGAGCGACGGAAGATCCTTCGCCGTGGGGGAGTTGCCCCTGATCATCGGCCGTAGTCCCGACGTCGAGGTTGTGGTGAGCGACTCTAATGTTTCGCGTCAGCACGCCGAGGTCTGGCGCACGAGCGAAGGGGTGGCGATTCGCGACCTCCAGTCAACGAATGGAACATTTGTGAACGGTCACCGAATCTCCGCCGTGTCGCTCTCGCCTCGCGATGACGTCACGATCGGAGCGCTGCACTTTCGGATTGAGCTCGTTTGACGCCTCTCGCCGCGGCGACCAACTACGCGGCGGTGATTCGCCCGTTACAGATCTTGGTGATGGTCGTGGCCGTCCTCTTCTTCTTGCGCATCATTCGGGTGGTGTCAGTGCAGTCGCGTCCAGTCGATTTCGACAAACCCACCCGACGTCGACGAGGCAACCTGGCACTCGAATTCATTGAACCCGATGAGCGCAGTGGCCAACGCGTGGACGTGGAGAGGAACCTCACTATCGGTCGGGCCAACGATTGTGACCTCAGTATCCAAGACACGTACCTCTCGTCTCGTCACGCGCGAGTGGACAACGACGACGGTGATCTCTCGATCGAGGATCTCGGATCGACCAACGGTACGTACGTGAACCAAGAGTTGGTGAAGGGCCGCGTGCACCTTGAACGCGGCGACGTCGTTCAGGTCGGCGGCGTCCTCTTCGAGGTCGTTCGTTGACGCGTTGGCGCCACGCTGCGGCAACCGATACCGGACTAGTCCGTGCGACGAATCAGGACGCGCTCTACGCTGACGACTCTCTGGCGATCATCGCCGACGGTATGGGGGGTCACGCGGCGGGAGAGGTCGCGGCGGCGATGTCCATCGACCTGGTTCGGGTGCGCTTCCATGAGCACCCAAATGTCGAGTCCCTTGTCGATTCGATCCAGGAGGCCAACACCGCGGTCGTGGCGGATGCGCGCGAGAACCCCGCACACTTCGGCATGGGCACGACCGTGATTGCCGTAGGCATCACCTACGACATCAACGGCGTGGGCACGCCCACGCTGGTTCACGTGGGTGACTCGCGCGCCTATCAACTGCGTGACGGCGCGCTGCGCCAACTGACCGAAGATCACAGCGTCGCCGAAGAGTGGGTCCGCATGGGGCGCTTGACCCCCGAAGAGGCGGCCACCCATCCGCGGCGTCATCAACTCACCCGAGGCGTGGGCGTCGAAGACACGGTGGCCATCGACGTGATGTCGATACAGGCCGAGCCGGGAGATCGGCTCTTGCTCTGTAGCGACGGACTGTCCAACGAGCTCGACACCGACACGATCGCGCGGCTCGCGAGTGCTCCCAATGGACTGGAGTTTGCGGTCGAAAGTTTGGTGAGCGCCGCCAAGGTGGCCGGTGGACACGACAACATCTCGGTCATCCTGCTCGAGTTCGACGAGGTCAACGTTCCCGCATCGCCGATGCGTCGCACCATGAGCTCCACGCCACCCGAGGCGTCGAGCACGGCTCCGGGCGGCCCGAGACGACGCCGCCGCATCGTCACCTGGCGCCTCTTCGCCGCGCTCGTACTCTTTATCGCGGTGGGAGTGGGTGCGGTGGGAGTGATCCACTGGTACGCCTACTCCACGTACTACGTGGGAATCTACGGCTCAGGCCCCGACGCCTCTGTGGCGGTCTTTCACGGCCAGCCCGCTGGTGTGCTCTGGTACAAGCCTCAAGTGCTGGTGGAGTTCGACAACTATCCCATCAAATACTTGTCCGTGGCGGACCGGCGCGAACTCTACGCCACCGTTAGCCAACCCACGGCCAAGGAGGCCAAGACCTTTGCAAAATGCATGATTGAGCGCTCGATGCTGACGACCACGACCACGACCACCACCACCACCACGGTCCCCGGAGGGTCAACGACCACCACGTCCACCTCGAGCGCGACGACCCCGGCGAGCGGCACGACCACGACGACCACGGCGCCGTCGGGCTGCTCGTAGTGAGACGTCGCGTCACGAGTTTGCAACACGCCGAAGACGTCTTTCGAGCGGACTTTGCAAAGGTGAGAGCGTAGGCTTGGCGCAGTATGGAGCCCGTCCACGACCAGCGCTTGTATTCACGCCGCTATCAGGTCACCCACCTCATTGCTCGCGGCGGCATGGCGATGGTCTATCGGGCTCAGGACACGCTGCTTAACCGCGCCGTTGCGCTAAAGATCCTCTATCCCGAACTGAGCGCGGATCCGCTGTTTGTGGAGAGATTCCGACGCGAGGCCCAGGCGGCGGCCAACCTGTCACACCCCAATATCGTGCCGGTCTTTGACTGGGGCGAAGACGACGGCACGTACTTCATCGTGATGGAACTCGTCAACGGCACGTCACTCGCTGAGATGCTGCGTGGAGGCGCGACGATCTCGGCGTCACGCACTGCCCAGATCGGCGCACAGGTGGCGTCGGCTCTCGGCTACGCGCATCGCACCGGCGTCGTTCACCGCGACGTGAAGCCGGGCAACATCTTGATCACCCGCGACGGTCAAGTAAAGGTGACGGACTTTGGCATCGCTCAGGCGGTCTCGAGTGAAGATCATCTGGCCGAGGCCGGTTCGGTGATGGGTACGGCGACGTACTTCTCGCCCGAACAGGCCGAGGGCGCAGCGGTCGATGGTCGCAGTGACGTGTACTCACTCGGCGTCGTGCTCTACGAGATGTTGGTGGGCCGACCTCCTTTCGTGGGCGACAGTCCCGTGGACGTCTCCGCGCAGCACGTGCGCACCGCGGTACCACCGTTGGCGCAGTTTTCGTCGACCGTGCCCAAGGATCTCGAAGCGATCGTGATGGAGGCGTTGTCGAAGTCGCCCGAGAATCGGTACCAATCGGCGGATGAGATGCGCGCTGATCTCATGAGGTTCAACGAAGGTCAGCCCGTGCACGCGGCGATGCGCGATGGTGCGTTCTTCGGCGAAGACGCCACGCAGGCCGTTGCGGCAGTGGCGGGTGAGCGCACGCGATCGGTGCCGATCATGTCGGGCCCGCGCACTGACGTGCGCCGTCGCCGTCGTCGCAACTACACCGGACTCATCGTGGCGATCCTCGTTCTCCTCGTGGCCGGAGGTGTCGCCGCGTACCTGCTGCACAACAAGAACGACTCGCTCTTGGTGCCGAGCGTGGTGGGTCAACAGCTAACAACAGCAACTCATACGCTCAAGGACGAGGGCATCAACGTAGGTCTCGTGAAGACGAAGTCCTCGAGCAAGGCGGTGGGGGTTGTCCTCACGATGCAACCCAAGGCCGGTTCGAAGATCTCCAAGGGCGACGCGGTCACACTCGTCGTGAGCAAGGGCAAAAAGACCACCCCCGAGACCGTGCAGGATGTGGTGAACATGTCCCTGTCCAACGCCATCGCGGCGCTGCGCAAGGAGAACCTGGGGTACAAGGTCACCACTGTGGCCACGGCACCGCCCGGCGTGTCACCGGTGCCCGGGGTGGTCTTGGTTCAGTCGCCTTCGGCGGGCCAAACCGTTCCTTCGGGAACGACAGTGACGCTCACGCTGTTGGCGGCCAACTCTAAGTACGACCTGGTCTCCGTGCAAGGAGAGACTCAAGCGGCGGCTGGTGCGGCGCTCGCGAACCAGGGCCTCTCGGTTGCCAATACGACGACCAAGGCCTGCTCGAATTCAATCAGCCAAGGAGATGTGGTGGCGACCAATCCGGTGGCTGGCTCACTCGTCTCGCAGGGCCAGTCAATCACTCTGGAGCTGTCCTCGGGTCCGTGCAACGTGTACATGCCCAACGTGCTCAACGACACCGAGTTCCGAGCGGGCATCGTGCTCGGGGGTCAGGGACTGACGCCGTCCTACTCTCTTGACCCGACGGTTGTCTGTGCGTCCGGCGCCGCACCGACGGTCACCAGTCAGGCCATTAGTCCGGGCTCGCCCGTGAAGTATGGCTCGACCGTCGATCTGACGGTGTGCCAGATGCAGGCCACCACGACCACCACGACCACCACGACCACCACGACCACGACGACGTTGCCGTAGGCGTCGCTTGTAGCATTTTGGCCTATGGCCAAAACTCCCGCGAAACCAGTTCCGCCGAAAAAGACGGTGGGTCGTTACGTCGACCCGGTGACGCGTGGTCGCATTACCAATCGACGGCCCACCAGCGCCAAGAAGAGCCCGAAGTGGTATGGCTGGACGATCATCGCTCTCATGCTGCTGGGCATTCTGATGATCATCTTGAACTATCTCGACGCCCTACCTGGCGCGACCTCGGCGTGGTACTTGGCCGGAGGGCTCGCGGCGATCTTCGTCGCGTTCTACCTCGCCACCGGCTACAAATAGAGCGACTAGCCGAGGCGTTCGATAATGGTCGCGTTGGCGAGCCCGCCGCCTTCGCACATGGTGAGCAGGCCGTAGCGTCCATCGGTTCGCTCGAGTTCGTGCAGGAGCGTCGCGCAGAGCTTTGTTCCAGAGGCTCCGAGAGGGTGCCCGAGAGCGATGGCTCCGCCGTTCACGTTGACATTCTCGAGGTCAGACTTGAGCTCGCGTTGCCAGGCGAGCACCACCGACGCAAAGGCCTCATTGATCTCGACGAGATCAATGTCCTCCAATGTGAGCCCCGCTCGCTCCAGGATCTTGCGAGTCGCCGGAATCGGTCCCGTCAGCATGGTGACAGGGTCCACACCGGCGAGGGCAAAGGAGTGGAACCTCGCGCGAGGGCGGTACCCAAGCTCCTTGGCTCGTTCCGCGCTCATGATCAGGACCGCCGACGCGCCGTCGGTGATCTGGGAGGAGTTGCCAGCGGTGACCTTGCCGTCTTCCTTGAAGGCGGGCTTCAACTTGGCCAAGGTCTCGAGCGTCGAGTCAGCCCGAATGCCCTCGTCACTGATCACTAGCTCGTCGGTGTCCTGTCCGTTCTCGTCGCGAACGTGAACGGGAATGATCTCATGTGCGAAGCGGCCTTCCGCCGTCGCGCGCGCAGCGCGGCGGTGGCTCTCGACAGAGAATTCGTCGAGCTCCTCGCGCGAGATGCCCCACTGGTCGGCGATCATCTCGGCACCGATGCCCTGATTGACGAGCCCGCCCACCGGTTCGTAGCGCTCGGCGATCCGAGGACCGAAGGGCCACCCGGCGTTGGATCCGACCGATGAACCCATCGCGACTCGCGACATCACTTCGACTCCGGAGGCGACGACGACGTCGTAGGCGCCCGCCATGACGCCTTGGGCGGCGAAGTGCAATGCCTGCTGGGACGAACCGCACTGGCGATCGATGGTGGTGGCGGGTACCGACTCGGGCCAACCGGCCGCGAGCACCGCATTGCGTCCGACGTTGAAGGCCTGCTCGCCGACCTGGGACACGCAGCCCGTAATCACGTCGTCAACCAAAGCCGGGTCGAGGGCGTTGCGCTCGGCGAGTGCGCGGAGCGCTTCGGACGCGAGATCGACCGCGTGCCAGTTTTTGAGTTTCCCGTTGCGCTTACCTCCGGCGGTGCGCAGGGCATCGACAATGACGGCTTCTGGCATCATGCTCCTTCCGCGTGGGCGAACCCACTTTGCGAATCCTAGAGGTGCGGTCTAATGGCGCGAGCGTGACGGAACCACGAAAGATTCCGTGTTGGTGCGCACGTTGGGCGGGTCGGCGAAGCCATCCTGGTGGGGCTAGTAAGAATCGAACTTACGACCTCGTCATTATCAGTGACGCGCTCTAACCGACTGAGCTATAGCCCCAAGGGAATACCACTCTACATGAGGCCCTAGGCGCCTTCCGGGGCTGGCGGATCCCACAGGACCGTTGACATCGACTGACTGGCGGTACCCAACAGCACTCCGTCGCGACTCCACAAGAACCCGGTGCCCTGGCTGAATCCCCCCGACAGTGCGTGCATGTGGATCTCGACGAGGACCCATTCCGTCGGGGCGAGCGTCGCGACGCGGATGGTGTTGTCGAGGCTGCGGCCCATGGCGTGTTGTCCGAGCGGCTGGGAATTGCCGCCGGCGACGAAGTCGCCGAAGATCGCGAGGGTCGCGGCGGAGGGCTCCAGATGGTGAGGTACTCGTACCCATAACGCCGAGATTGGCGATGCAGTCGTTCCATCGATCTCTTCGTACCGCCGGCCCAGCGCGATGCGCGTCTCCACGTGACTGAAGATGGAAGTCTCGTATCGCGCAGGCAGGTGTCGTTCGGGGCAGTCCTCGGGTGCCGGCACGTCGGGCATCTGGAGCCACGGTGCGGGCGAGGTGAGTTCCCCCGTTCCGAGCGCCGCGTAGATCGTCACGACCTCTCGACCGCGCGTCGTGGCCGTGGCGCGTGCTTGGGTGACCCGTCGACCAACGACGGCGAGATTAACCACGACGTCAACGTCGCTGTCGAGCGGGGCGAAGGACAGATAGTGCGCCGCGGCGTAGATCGTGGGGCGCGCACTTGCCTCCTCGAGGGCGACGACGCCGGCCGCGAGCGCGCTGCCCCCAAAGAGATACTTGCCCGGGGTTATCAAGCGATCGGACACGTGGAAACGCCACGTTGTCTCGTCGATTCGCGTGATGCCGAGAAAGTCGCGCATGTCCACGGGGTCGAAGGCTACTGGCCCTCAGAAAGACGCCACGTAGAGGCGAGACCCGCAGCGGGCAGACTTGACGGGTGATTAACCCGAACTTCGTGTTCCTCGCGATGGCGCTGTCGGTGTTCGGGGGCTACGGATACATCCGCGACACGCTCAAGGGCGAGACGTCTCCCAACCGCGTGACGTGGTCACTCTGGGGAATTGAGGGCGTGCTCACGTTCGGCGTGGAGGTTCAACAGCACGTCGGTCTCGCCGCGTGGATGACTCTGATGCTCGGACTCATGCCGATCGCGGTGGTTCTCGCCTCCTTTCACAACTCGCACGCCGTCTGGAGGATCGGACTCTTTGACATCATCTGCGGTTCGTTCTCGGTGGCCGGGCTCATTCTGTGGGCGCTGGTGCGAGAACCCACGGTGGCGCTCGTCATCTTCGTCTGCGCCGATCAGTTGGCCGCACTGCCCACCATTCGCAAGTCGTGGCTGGTCCCGTCGAGCGAGACGCCGCGGGCCTTTGCCATGGGGTGCTTGAACTGCGCGATCACGGTCCTGACTCTGAAGCACTGGACGACGGCGGGCGTGCTCTTTCCCGGTTGCATCGTCGTCACCGACTTCTTTTTGACCGTCATCATCGTGGCGCGCATCGGTCCCCGGGTGCGTCACGAGCTGAACGCCGCGGCCTAGTTGCAGGGCTGCGCAGGTTTCCCTTTACTGAGAGCGCGAGGTCCGTTACCGTGGCGACGTGGCCGCGATGTTGCCATTTAAGTGGCACCCGGTGGTGCTGTGCGTCATCGCGGCGCTGGCCGTCGCCTGTTATCTGCTGATCAACTCGGCGCACCAGCGCCGTCTTGCGCTCTACGCGCTGCTGGCGTTGCTGGTGATGACGGTCTGGCCCATCGGCGATCTGGCGGCGTCGGTCTCGCTGACGGTCGCCACGATTCAGCGACTCGTCATCATGTTGTTGGTGGCGCCGCTGCTCTTGATGAGCATTCCTACCAACGTGCTCGCGCGCCTCACGAGTCCCGCCCCCGTGGACTATCTGGTGCGCAAACTCACGCACCCCGGTCTGGCCCTCGTTCTCGTGACGGTGCTCGGCACGGCCACCCTGATCACGCCGACCGTCGATTGGGGCGCGCGCTCGACCTTCGGGCGCGGTCTCATCCTGTTCGCCGTCTTGCTCGTGGGCATCGAGCTGTGGCTGCCGGCCCTGGCGATCATGCCCGGAACCCATCGCCTGTCGCCGGCGGCTCGCGCGGGCTACATCTTCGCTTCGGCCCTCATGGTCACGAGCCTCTCGTTCGTGTGGATCTTCTCTCATCACTCTCTCTACCCCGCGCTGCACCATCAAGATGCTCTGTTGCACATGACTCCGCTCTTCGATCAGCAACTGGCGGGTTTCGTGGCCAAGCTCGGCGCCTATTTGCCGATGTGGTGGGTGGCCTTTGTGATCTTCTTCAACGCGGAGCGCAAGGGGACTCCGGTCGAAGAGACCCCCCTGTACTGGGCTGATGTGGAACGCGAGTTGTTGCGCATCGATCGTCAACGCGCCAAGGCCATTCGTCATCATCGGCCCACCTAGGTCGGGCTTTGGTAAAATGAGTGTCCCCTCGGGGATGTAGCTCAGTTGGTAGAGCGCGGGCTTTGCAAGCCTGAGGTCGTGGGTTCGATCCCCATCGTCTCCACTTTGTCCCCAACCCCCTCCTGGGGGAGATCAGTGAGGTGCACGAGTGGCCAACTTCGCCGTGACCATCGTCCATGGCCCGGGGTGGGATGAGTCGCGCGGGATCCGCGAACAGCGCGGGTGGGGCGAGCACGCGATATTCATGGACGGGCTCGTCGTGGACGGATTCATCTTGCTGGGTGGCCCTCTCGGAGACCACCGTCAAACAATGCACGTGGTGGAGGCGGACAGCGAAGACGAGATTCGTCGTCGCCTAGCTGAGGATCCTTGGGCTCACGAGCAGTTGGTTGAGGTCGGCTCGATCGAGCCGTGGTCGCTCTGGCTCGACTTTCGCAACGTCCTTTGACCCACTGGAGTCGAGTCAGGCCATATCTTTGGTGTTCGGGGATCCTGTGAAAGAACGTCGCCGGTGGGGACAGTACGTAGGCATGAAGAAACGAGTGAAGACCCTGGCCGCCGTTCTGGCGATCGTGGTGGGCGCCGGTGGTCTCTTTGCCCTGCCCGTCTGGGCGACCTCCCGCCCTGACACGCCGGTCGTCATGCCCGTGACGGGAGTCGTGAGTGTGACGGGCTTTGGCGTTACCTCCCTCGTGCGCGGGTCGAGCGACCCGACGACGGTGGTGCTCTCGGCCTATCAGGCCCTGGAGTTGCGCGCGTCGATCGAAAGCTTGAGCACCGAGAACGGGAATCCGATCTGCATGGAGGACTCCGCGCTGTTGTACGTCAGGGTCACCCACGATGGCAAGACGATCTGGAACGCCATCGCTGATGAATGCCCCGGCGTGCTGCGGGTCACGAACCCCGCGAGCGCCCACCTCTTGAACGATCGCTCGTGCTCGTTCTGGCATCTGGTGTCGGGATTTTTCGCGACCAACCAAGCGACCGCTACCCGCCACGACAGCCAGAGCGTGTGCGCGGATCCCCAGGACTGATCCCGCCGCGATTTGATGCTTAGGGGTGCAGTCCCTCTTCGTGGGATTCGTGGGTGGCGGGTTCGAGCTGAAACGTCGCGTGCGCGACAGCGAAGTGCTCCGTAAGACAGGACTGGAGTTGGTCCAGGATCTGGGGCGCGTGGCCATCGTCAAAGCAGTTGCTCTCGACCACGACATGTGCCGACAGCGTGGTGAGATCAGACGCGACGCTCCACGCGTGCAGATCGTGCACGTCGAGTACGTGCTCGACGCGCACCAAGTGGGTCCGCACGTCAACGAGATCGAGGTCATGTGGCGTGCCCTGGAGAAGAATCCGGCCGGCGTCACGCAAGAGTCCCCGTGCGGCCACGGCCATGAGGATCACCACGACGAGGGAGGCGACGGCGTCCGCGCGCTGCCAGTGCGTCGTCACGATCACGAGACCCGCAACGCCCGACGCGATGAACGCGTAGAGGTCGGTGAGTACATGGAGGTAGGCCCCTCGAACGTTGAGATTGCTGTGATCGGCGTGCCCCAACACTCTGGCGGCGACGATATTTACGACGGCCCCCACCAGAGCCACGACGAGCACCAGCGACCCGTTGACCGGATGGGGAGTGACGAGTCGCTGGATGGCCTCCACGGCGATCACGAGAGCCACGGCGACGAGCGTGACGCCGTTGAGGGCGGCGCTCACAATCTCCGCGCGACGCAGGCCGTAGGTCCAGCGCTCCTCGGGCGGACGACGCGCAAGGCGCAGGGCCCAGGCACTCATCGCGAGACCTAGGACATCGGTGATCATGTGGCCGGCGTCGGCCAAGAGGACGAGCGACGATCCGAGGATCGCGCAGATGATCTCGGCGACGAAGAAGCCGGCAATCAAGCACAAAGCGATGACGACCGCTCGCGAACTCGTCACCGAGTCGCCGCGGTGATGACCGCTAGACACGGGTCACTTTCACGGCCTCATTGTCGCACGAGCCGCGCGCCAAAAGTCTCAGGCCACGAGTTCCGGCGCGACCACCGGAGTAGCGACAACCTTTTTCGTGCCGGGAACCCGATCACGCGCGTACTGGCGCACGTTGAACTGGGTCACGCCAATGGTGAGCGAGACGGCGC
>JBEKYI010000002.1:0-56627 GCA_049511155.1 Acidimicrobiales bacterium | reverse complement strand
ACACGTCGCGTAACAGCTGCTCGCGGGTCACGACTCGATCCTGGTGCTCCAGGAGCACCTCGAGGAGACGAAACTCGGTGGCCGAGAGTTCGACGGTGGACTCATCGAGGGTGACGATGTGCCGATCGATGTTCATACTGAGTGGGCCGCACGTAAAGACTTGATCACCATCTTCTTCGGGACCGGTGCGTCGCAGGATCGCGGCCACTCGCAACAAGAGCTCCTCGACGCTGAAGGGCTTGCGCACGTAGTCGTCGGCCCCCTCGCGCAGGCCCTGTTCGACGTCGAGCGCCGAGTCCCGCGCGGTCAGCATCAGCACCGGGGTCTTGGCGTCGTGGGCCCTGAGCTTCTCGAGGAACTCAAAACCATTCATCGTGGGCATGTTGATGTCCACCACGCACAGGTCGGCACTTCGCCGGCGCAGTTGGTCCAGCCCCTCGGCGCCGTTGTTCGCGGTCTCGACTCGATAGCCGGCCCCCGTGAGGGCGTCTTCGAGCAAGTCGCGGACCCCGGGCTCGTCGTCGATCACCAGGATTGTTGTCATACCCGTTCCGCCATAGGCGAAGCGTATCCCCTCTTGAGCGGTCCTTCGGACACCAAAACCCCTCGTTCTAAGGGTTTCGACAGTGACTTCACAGCATTTTTTTGCCGCCCCTGGCTACGATTATTGGCATGAAGAAGTTCGTTGTTCGTGGCGCAGTAGTGCTCTCGTTGGTGGGCGCACTCGGCTTCGCTGCCGTCGGCACCGCCGGCGCAGGTTCGGCATCGCACCGCACGCCGGTAACCCTCAAGACCTACCGTTTGGAACTGGCGTCGTATCGTGCGGCGCGGGCCGCCATCGAGTCGACGTTCCGTAAGGCCGTTGCGGCCGCGCAGTCGAACTATCAAGAGTCGCTCGCCAACGCCATCAACGCCGCCCAGCGCAGCACCGCTCAGCAGGTCATGCAGGCGGCGATCATCGAAGCGGCGTCGGTGCGCAGCGCAAGTCTCGTGACTCTGGGCGCTCCGCCCACTCCCCCGACCACCTAACGAGGCCCCGGTTCACCCACCTTTCTCAGGTCGCGCGCTTCATCGCGACCCCGGTGTCCCACGTGACGCGTCGCGTCGACTCGCGTCCCCACGTCAATGCGCCGGGTGCCGTCGGCGATGCTCACGCAGTGAAAGTACAGACGCTCGCCGTCATCGCCACACACCACACCATCCCCTCGTCGATCGTCGAATGACTCGACGACGCCGGTCACTCTCATGAGTCGCCGAGGGAACCCTGGCTCAGCACGCTCGCCATGGACAGTGCGCTCAGTGCTGCCTCGCGACCCTTGTTCGATGCGTCAGGTTGCGAGCGCTCGAGGGCCTGTTCGATTGTGTTGGTCGTGAGCACCCCAAAGACGACCGGCACGCGGGTACTCAACTGAACATCTTGGACGCCGCGCGCGCACTCACCCGCGACCAGTTCGTAGTGTCCGGTGTCGCCGCGAATCACCGCTCCCAGGGTGAGGACGGCGTCGTAGGGCTTCATGCCGTCCGCGTAGGCCAAAGCGGCGAGAGGAATCTCGAAAGCGCCCGGCACCCAGGTGATGGAGATGTCGCGCCGATCAACGCCCGCTTCGTCCAGGGCGAGCAGCGCGCCTTCGAGGAGACGCGCGGTGATGGCGCCGTTGAACTGCCCACAGACCACGCCCACGCGCAGTCCCCGACCCGAGATCACTGGTTCGATCACTTCGCCGGCACGCTCACCGAGTCGGCGCGCTACTTCGGGATCGAGCGCCGTGTCGTCACTCGAGCTCATCGAGCCCCTCGAGCAGGTGTCCCATGCGCTCGCGCTTCGTTCGCAGATACTCGATATTGAACGAGGTGGGACGACTCTCGAGAGGCACGCGCTCGACGATGTTCAGGCCGAATCCTTCGAGGCCACCGCGCTTGGTGGGGTTGTTGGTGAGAAGTCGCATCGTCGTCACACCGAGCTCCACCAAGATCTGGGCACCGATACCGTACTCGCGTGAGTCGACCGGGAGACCTTGGACCAAGTTGGCGTCCACGGTGTCGTGTCCCTGTTCCTGCAGGGCGTACGCCTGGATCTTGTGGGCCAGACCGATGCCCCGTCCTTCGTGGTTTCTCAGGTACACCACAACGCCCGCGCCTTCCGCGGCGACTTTCGCCAGGGCCGTGTGCAACTGCGGACCACAGTCGCAGCGCAGCGAGCCCAAAGCGTCCCCAGTCAGGCACTCGGAGTGAACGCGCACCAGCACGTTCGGCGTGTTCTCGACATCGCCGTAGACCATCGCCAAGTGCTGCTCGCCGTCCAAGAGGCTCTCGAAGACTTGGGCCTTGAACGTGCCGTACTCGGTCGGCAGTGACGCTTCGGCCACGCGCTTGACGAGCTTTTCGTTACGTCGGCGATAGCGAATGAGGTCAGCGATCGTGATGATCGGCAGCTGGTGGCGCTGGGCGAACTCGATGAGTTCGGGCAATCGAGCCATGTCGGACTTGTCTGCCGTCACCACCTCGCACAGCACGCCCGCGGGAAACTTCCCCGCCAGGCGACACAAGTCCACCGTGGCTTCGGTGTGACCCGCGCGGCGCAGGACCCCGCCGTTGCGATAGCGCAACGGAAAGATGTGGCCCGGCCGGTTGAGATCGGTCGGCAAGGTGGCCGGATCGATCAGGGCGCGAATCGTGGCCGCGCGGTCGTGGGCCGAGATTCCCGTGGTGGTGCCGTGGCGAAAGTCGACCGAGACAGTAAAGGCGGTGCGCTGGGCCTCGGTGTTGGCCACGACCATGAGGGGCAAGTCCAGTTCGTCGGCCCGCTGGCTCTCCAGGGGCACACAGAAGATGCCCGAGGTGTACTCGAGAAAGAAGGCCATGGACTCGACCGTGACGTCCTGGGCCGCCATGATCAGGTCGCCTTCGTTCTCGCGATCCTCGTCGTCAACGACCACCACCATGCCGCCGCGGCGCAGTTGCTCTACCGCCTCGTCGATCGTCGCCAGACTCATGAAACCTCCACGTCAATGCGGATATCGTCACCAATCCTACGTACGTCCATGAGCCGACCCCGCTTTAGGGCTTCCATCGTAGGGGTCGACAGGCCTTTCAATGCCGCGAGAGTACCGAGCGCCCCGGCGAAAGAGGGTGCCTGATACCAGACCACGTGGTTCACGAGCCCCGCTTCAAAGAACTCACTCGTCGTGGTCGGTCCGCCTTCGACGAGGACCTGGAGCACGTCGTGTCGGCCCAATTCGTCGAGCACCAGTCCCAAGTCTCCCGACAGCTCGAGGCACGGGCGGACCTTGGCTCCTTCGGGCGCGCGACCGAGCACCACCCGCAGCGGCTCGATCACGAGGTCGTCGAGTCGAGCGGTCAGCACGGGATCGTCGCTGCGCACCGTCCCGGCCCCCACGACGATGGCCTGACTCTGGGCGCGCAGCAGATGCGCGTCGCGGCGAGCCTCAGGCCCGGTGATCCACTGACTCGTCCCGTCGGCCATGGCTACGATCCCATCCAGGGTGCTGGCCACCTTGGCCACCACGTACGGCCGACCGGTCACGCGCTGCCAGAGGTAGGCGGCCAGCTGAGCGCGCACGGCGTCCGCCTCCACTCCGACTTCGACGTCGACCCCGGAGGCCTTGAGCCGTTCAATCCCCGTACCCGCCACGCGCGGATCAGGGTCGATGGTGGCCACCACAACGCGGGCGATCCCGGCCTCGATGATCGCGTCGGCGCACGGGCCGGTCCGCCCGATGTGGCTACAGGGCTCCAGCGTCACCACCATCGTGGCCCCACGGGCCGCGGCGCCCGCGCGGCGCAGCGCCTCGATCTCGGCGTGCGATTCCCCTGGCGCTTGGGTGTGCCCCTCACCGACGATGACCCCGCGGTCGTCCACGATCAACGCCCCCACCCACGGGTT
Organism: Acidimicrobiales bacterium; assembly: GCA_049511155.1. Taxonomy (GTDB): domain Bacteria; phylum Actinomycetota; class Acidimicrobiia; order Acidimicrobiales; family RAAP-2; genus RAAP-2. The sequence goes on along the minus strand of JBEKYI010000002.1, from coordinate 52,723 downwards.
CGGTGGCGCGTGCAGTCGCGCCTTGTCGCCTTCGTCCATGGCCATCTGCATCAACTCGGTGAGAGAAAACTTCATGACCGCACGCTCAGCGCCGCGTCGCGCAACTCTCGCGCGGCTCCCAAGGGGTCGGACTTCTTGAAGATGGCCGAACCCGCGACCAGCACGTTGGCGCCCGCTCGAATGGCGATCGGTGCCGTCTCGACGTCAATGCCACCGTCGACTTCGATGTCCAGAGCCAGATCCAAGCGGTCGACCTCTTCGCGGGCCATCGTAACCTTGTCCATCACGTCGGCGATGAATGACTGCCCCCCAAATCCGGGAAAGACGGTCATCAGCAGCAGCAGGTCGATGTCGCCGAGAAAGGGCGCGACCGCCTCAAACGGGGTATCGGGATTCGCCGCCAATCCGATGCGAAGACCGAGCGAGCGAGCCTGTTCGATGAGTGAGATCGTGTTGCCAATTTCGACGTGAATACTGCACCCGTCGGCTCCCGCTCGCGCGAACGCCTCTAAGTAGCGCTCGGGGTCGGTCATCATGAGGTGGCAGTCGAAGAACCGTGCGCTGTATTCGCGCAGGCTGGCGACCACCGGCGGTCCGATCGTGATGTTGGGTACGAAGTGTCCATCCATGATGTCCACGTGCAGCCAGTCGGTTTCGGCATCGACCTGCTCGATGCACCGACCCAGTTCACCAAAGTCAGCCGAGAGAATCGAAGGCGCGATGCGGATCTCGCCGGTGGGACCCGCGTCGATGACCGTCACGTCGACCAGCCTAGGACCACGGCCGCCGGTCCTTGACCGGTCGCAGTCCCCCCCACCAGGAACGAGCCGCCATCGTCGCGCGGCCCTCGGGACGCACGAACGTCAGGGCGAGTGACCCGTCGCACAGGCCGAGGAGAACCTCTCCGGCGCGCTCTTCGACCCACCCGGGCTCGGCGCTGTCATCACTCACCAGGCGAGCCGCTTCGACGGTGACTCGCTTGTCATCCATCACGAAATAGGCGCGGCCGAGTCGCACCGTTCGCGATGCCATGACGCTCGTCATCGCGGGCGACAGTTTGTACTCGTCCGGTTCGACTTTGGTCGCGTAGGTAGATTCGCCACTCTGCTCGGTTGGATGATCCAACAAGTTGCGGTTCGCGAGCACTTCCACCAGCGCCTCGGCGCCGAGTACGGCCAGTCGGCGCGTGAGTTCATCGGCCGTGTCCTCGCCGATGACCGTTCGCCGCTCGAGGTGCACTGGTCCGGTGTCAAGGGTTGGTTCGAGCGAGATGATGGACACGCCGGTCTCTCGGTCTCCGGCGAGGATGGCACGTTGCACGGGCGCGGCTCCTCGCCAACGCGGCAGAAGAGAGAAGTGCACGTTCAACATCGGCAGCACCTCCAACAGTGCGGCAGGAATGATCGCTCCGTAGGCGACGACCACCCCGCGCTCGGCTCCAACGTCCGCGGCGTCCGCTAGTCGATGTGTGACGCGCAGGCCGTGGGCCAGAGCCGCTCTCTTCACGGGGCTCGGCGACAACTGACCACCCCGACCGCGCCGGCGATCGGGTCGGGTGACCACGAGCGCGACGTCGTGGTCCGCCGCGAGAAGAGCCTCCAGACTCACGACGGCCGCCTCGGGGGTGCCGAGAAAGACGAGGCGCATCTACTCTCCGAGCAGTTGGTGCAGCCCGTCGGGGTCGTTGATCAGGTTCAAGCGGCGCTTGCGCAGGTACTTCTTGGCGTCTCGCTTCTGATCCTCGCTGAGACGCTCCACCAACAAGACCCCGTCGAGGTGGTCGCACTCGTGTTGGAAAATTCGACCTTGGTACTCCTCGGTTTCGATGTCGAGCTCATTGCCGTCCAGGTCGAAGCCCTTGAGGTGAACCTGATTGGGCCGCACGATGTCCCAACTCAGGCCCGGAACCGACAGGCATCCCTCCTCGTAGACCCACTCCCCCGACGTCTCGATGATCACCGGATTGATGACGACGTGGGGACCCTCACCCTTGTCCCAGACGAACAGTCGCTTTTGCACGCCGATCTGGTTGGCCGCGAGACCCACTCCCGGGGCGTCGTGCATGGTCTCGATCATCGACTCGCAGAGCGCGGCGATCTTCGCGTCGATCACCTCGACGTTGGTAGTGGGCGTGTTGAGCACGGGGTCGCCGTAGGTGCGAATGGGGAGGATGCTCACGGGTTCAAGGTTACCGTGGGCAAAATTGCGCTCTCGACCTAGTCAACGGCCACTCGAAACTTCGCCGTCGGCCGTGGCGCGTCGCGCAACGTGCTCGCGAGGGTGTCGACGTCGTGCGCGCGCACCACGTACCCACTGGGTGCACTCATGATCGTGACCTCGGTCCCGCTCAGTCCGAGAACAAAGTCCTGCGCACCCTCGCCCGTCACCCGCGCCAGAGCGCCGTAGGGAGGTAGTCCGAGCAACTCAGCGGTCTCGACATCTTCACGGATCAAGTCGTCGAAGTGCGCATTCACGAGGGCGTCGATCACCGCGTCATCGCCCCGTCGCGTTTGGAGGATGACCGAACCACGACCCTCCCGGCGCGAGCCGACCAGGCGACCGGCCTTGCCCACGGCCGTAATCGCGCTTCGACGAGCCGACTCTCGTGGCGCCAAGAGATACTGGTCAAAGTCGGCGAAGATGACAACGCCACATCGTCGCACGAGTTGCCACACGGCCTCGGTACCCACCACCACACGAGTTGTCGGCGCCTCACGCGACGCCGCGGTCACCTCGCTCACTGCTCGATTCAACTGTGCGGCCACGTCGCGGGCCAACGTCGTCACACCGGAGCGTACCCCGCGCAACTTCGTCGAACCGCAGTGACGACAGAATCGCGCTCGCAACTCGTGACGATCGGCGCAGGCCAACTGATCGACCACCTCTTCTTCGGCTTGTTGGCACTGCGCACAGCGGGCGAGCTCGCCGCACTTCGCGCACGCCAGCAGACGCCCCGTGCCCAGACGCTGGAGGATGACGACGACGGCGACGGGCTCTTCGCCCTCAAGTGCCGCGTGCGCGGCGCGCACTGCCACGTCGGAGAGGACGCCTTCGTGTGGGTCCCGCGATCGGCGATCGACTGGCGTGACGCGGGGCCACCCTCCCACCTCGTCGGAGTCGCGCTGATAGTCCGCGCGATCCAAGAGCGTCGGTGAGGGAAACATCGACGTGCACCACAACGGCGCATTGTCGCGACGACATCGTTCCCGCAACATCGACGTCGAGTCCCACGTCGGCGACGCACTGGATCGGTAGGACTCGTCGTCGGCGTCGATGATGACCGCACCCGCGACGCGGGGTACGGGGGCCACAGCACTCCCCCGCGCGCCCACCACGACGGGCCAGCCGGCGCGCATCCGGTCCCATTGGTCATCTCCCGAAGCGACCGCGCAGCCGCGCTGTTCGAGTCGTCCGCGTAGACGCGTCGCCCACCCCTCGGTGGGTACGAGCACCAACAAGGATCCCTCGCGCTCGCGCGTCGCATCGTACGCACTCAGAACCAAGGCCAGAGGGTCGGTCGTCGGCGCCAACTGGACGACGCCGGGTTCGACACCTCGTGGCGCCTCGATCGATAGCGGGGCGGCGAACGGAGGGCTGGGCAGCGACGCCACGACCCGCGGTGGCGACGCCGCGAGAAGGAAGCGCGACCACGAGGAGTACCAGCGATAACTCGCCCACTGGAGCAGTCCTAGTTCTGAAGCGGGCGGCCCGTAGCCCAGCCACTTCTTCACGAACTTCAGGTCATCGCTCGCGGGGACATCCTGAACCACCCAGGCCCGCACCGAGCGACCGTGGAAGTCAACGCGCACGCGATCCCCCACTGCGACGTGGGCAAGCGCATCGCTCAGCGTGTAGTCAAAGGGTCGATCGACCGCGGCAACCTCAGTGATGACGCGTACTGCGCGCGGCACTAGGTCAGCGACAGTTCCCGGCGCAGGTCGTCGAGCCGGGGCGTCTGCTCCCACGCGAAGCCCTGATCGGTGCGCCCAAAGTGTCCGTAGGCCGCGGTGCGCTGGTAGATGGGCCGGCGCAGATCGAGGTCGTGAATGATGGCCGCGGGTCGAAGATCAAAGAGTGCGTCGACGGCCTTGGCGATCTTTTGACGATCCACGCGCTCGGTGCCGAACGTCTCCACCAGGACCGATACCGGACGCGCCACGCCAATGGCGTAGGCCACCTGAACCTCACAGCGCTCGGCCGCGCCCGAGGCGACGACGTGCTTGGCCACCCAGCGCGCGGCGTAGGCGGCCGAACGATCGACCTTGCTCGGGTCCTTGCCCGAAAAGGCCCCGCCACCGTGACGGGCCATGCCACCGTAGGTATCGACGATAATCTTGCGTCCCGTGAGCCCGGTGTCGGCGTGAGGTCCGCCGAGCACGAACTTTCCCGAGGGATTCACGAACACGCGCATCGCGCTCGTGTCGAGATCGCTGGGCAACATCGGTTTAATGACGTGGTCGAGGACGTCGCGGTAGATCGTGCCGTGGTCGTAGCCGTCTTCGTGCTGGGTTGAGACGAGGACCGTGTCGATGGCGACCGGTCGGCCCTCTTCGTAGGCGACCGTGACTTGGGTCTTGCCGTCGGGGCGCAGGTACGGCACCTGACCGGAGCGACGAACCTGGCTGAGGCGCATGGACAGACGATGGGCCAGCCAAATCGGCAACGGCATGTAGTCGTCGTTGTCGTTGCAGGCGTAGCCGAACATCATTCCCTGGTCGCCGGCACCTAAGGCGTTGAGCTCGTCTTCTCCGCCCGCGCCGCTGCGCTGCTCGAACGCAACGTCCACGCCCGCGGCGATGTCCGGACTCTGTTTGTCCATCGAGACGAGCACCGCACAGTTTTTGCCGTCGAAGCCCTTCGCGCCGTCGTCGTAGCCAATGTCGAGGATGGTTTTGCGAGCGATGGCCGAGATATCCACGACCGCGGTGGTCGAGATCTCTCCGGCGACCACGCATAAGCCGGTGGTGAGCAGGGTCTCGCACGCGACTCGCGCTAAGGGATCCTGGGTCAAGATGGCGTCCAGCACTCCGTCAGAGACCTGGTCGGCGATCTTGTCGGGGTGACCTTCAGTCACCGACTCCGACGTGAAGACGGTGCGGTCGCTCATGGGGCTCCTTGAACTATCTGATCTTTGCCGTGGCGAACAATGTATTTACCCTAGTCAAGATCGCCCACGAGACCTCTTCTTTTGAGCGCTGGGAGACGCGTTCGGGTTCCGCATCTCTACTCCACAGCACGACTTCGTTGGTCGGGTGCTCAAAACCTGCACCCGGTGCACTGACGTCGTTCACCACGAGCAGGTCGACGTTCTTCTTCTGCCACTTGATCGCGGCATTCTGTGCGACATCGTGTGTCTCGGCCGCAAAGCCGACGATGACCTGTCCCTGGTGGCGTGCCGCGACGAGGTCCGCGAGAATGTCGGGCGCGGGCTCGAAGTGCAGCTCGGGCGGCCCATCGCGTCGCTTGAGTTTCTCGGGCGACGGCGTGAGGGTGAAGTCGGACACGGCCGCCGCCATGAGCACGCAGTCGTTCGCCGGACTGCGCGCAAGGATTGCCTCGCGCATCTGCTCGGTACTGTCGACGCGCACGACATCAATAGCTCGACGAGTATCGAGGGCTAGCTCGCGCTCCACAGTGGTCACGAGCGTGACGCGCGCGCCCATGCGAGCGGCCGCTTCGGCGAGCGCGTAACCCTGTCGACCCGACGAGCGATTCGTCACCACGCGCACCGGATCGATCGCTTCACGCGTGCCTCCGGCGCTGACCAGCACCGACTTGCCGCTCAGGTCGCCGCGGTATCCCTCGAGAATGCGCCCAACCAGCTCAGCAACCTTGGCGGGATCAGGTAGTCGTCCCGTCCCCTCGTCGCCGCCAGCAAGCGGCCCCACCTCGGGCTCGAGCACCAGTACGCCGCGGCGGCGCAGGGTGGCGAGATTTTCTTGCACCGAGGGCTGCTCCCACATCTCGGTGTGCATCGCCGGACACAGAAGCACAGGCGCGCGCGTCGCGAGCAGGGTCGCTGTCAACAGATCGTCGGCGAGACCGATCGCGTAGCGCGCAATGAGGTGGGCGGTGGCGGGTGCCACGACAACCACGTCGGCGAGCTGGCCCAGATACGTGTGCGGAATCGGCGTGGTGGGATCTCCGTACAGCGACGTGCGAGCGGGCTCACTCGCTAGGGCCGAGAAGGTTTCGGTCCCCACGAATCTCGTGGCGTCGGGGGTGAGGACCGGTGCGACGTGATAGCCGCGATCGCGCAACAGGCGCAGCAGTTCAACAGACTTGTACGCGGCAATTCCTCCGGCCACGCCGAGGACAATGCGAGGGGTCTCCGCTTTAGGCGTCGCGGAGGGCATCGGTGAAGGCGTCCAGGTCACTGTTGGCGTCCTGGCGAGCCTGCTCCAACGCCTCGGCCTGCAAGCGCTCGTCTTCGAGCTCCTCGGTGGTCGGGCGGTGGAACTGCAGTTTGCCTTCGTAGAGCTCTTCCATGGCGAGCGAGAGCGACTTGTTCGACAGCGACGACACCTGGGGCGGAATGAGCGCCCCGTGGCCTGAACCCAGACCGTTGTAGTACTCGTTGATCTCGCGGGCCCGAATGGCAGTTACCGCGACCAGGGTGAACTTGGACTCGCCCACGCGCGTGAGCAGATCTTCGATGGGTGGGTCAACGAGAGTGGGGCGTTCGGCCATGACGGTCAGTCCTTTGAGGAGAAGTCACGCCGTTGCCGGCGGAGCCCCTCCAGTATAGAGAGGATTTCCCTCGACGCCCGCTCTACGTCGTCGTTCACGACCACGTAGGTTGCCAGTTCTCGACCCCGCTCCAGTTCCGCGGGGGCGCTGGCCAGGCGATCGGCCACGTGCTCGTCGTCGTCCCCACGCGCGCGCAGGCGCTCTTCGAGCAGGTCCATCGACGGCGGCAGGATCAAGAACACCACGGCGTCGGGGTTGACCGCTAAGACCTGCTCGGCGCCTTGGACCTCGATCTCGAGCAGCACGTCGGAGCCCTCGGGCGCCTCGGGCCGCGGCGTGCCGTAAAGGTTGCCGTGGAACTCGGCCCACTCGAGAAACCCATCAGCCTCAATGGCCTTTTCGAAGGTGGCGTGATCGACGAAGTGATACTCGTTTCCCGACTCGCTCGGTCGAGGAGTGCGCGTGGTCCAGCTTCGACTGAGCCATAGGTGGTCGTCGGCGTCCACGACGCGCTGGGCCAACGTACCTTTGCCTACTCCGCCCGGTCCGATGAAGATGACGAGCAGAGGCTCAGCGGACAAGAGCTCGAAACAGTTCGGCGCGCTGCTTGGGGCCGAGCCCGCGAATGCGACGAGTCTTGGCGATCGACGCGCTCTTCATGATGCGTTCGGCCTTCACCTCGCCAATTGCCGGAAGGGCGCTGATCAAGTCATACGCGCGCATCTGCGCAACGCACTCTTCCTGGGCGGCCAAATTGAAGAGCTGCTCGAGGGACAACTCGCCCGTCTTGACCATTCGCTTGACCTCGGCGCGGCGGCGGCGATTCGCCACGGCCAGGCGCGACGCTTCCACGCGCTGTTCTTGCGACAGTGTGGGCGGCGTCGGTGTCACGCTCGTCAGACTAGTCCCAGGTGGTCACGGCGGCTAGAGAGTCTTTCCTAATCTGGGCTAAGAAAACCTGACCCGCGTGCCGCAGAATTCCCAGAACCGCACACTCGCTAAATAATGCACAATCTCGTTCTGGGGATCGTTAAGAAATTCTTAACGATCACGCGTGCGTGAGCGATCGTTGATCCGCGTCATCGACCTATCGAAGCGCACTCCACAGACTGTCTCGCCATCGTTGGGCCGCGTCGCGCAGCGCGCGGCGATCGGGTCCCTCAAAGAGAATGTCCCGCGACACGCTGGCGAGCACCTTGGGGTCGTCGCACCCGGAGAAAAGACGAGCGACGTCACTCGCGTCGGCTCCCTGCGCGCCGACGCCCGGTACCAAAAACGGGCCGCCCAGAGTATTGAGATCGAAGTGAGGGGCGTCGCGAGTGGCCCCCAGTACGACACCGACCGAGCCATTTCCCTCATCGGAGTGGTTGATCTCGGACACCTCGCGCAGCACCATGTCCTCGATGCGTTCCTGATCGTCGGTGCGCGCACGTTGAACGATGCGCCCCTCCGGATTGGACGTCGCGGCGAGGACGAACACGCCGCGATCAGTGGCGGCCGCGAGTTCGAAGAAGGGAGCGAGGGCACCGACCCCGAGGTACGGACTGACCGTCAGCGCGTCCACACGCAGTGGCGAGGTCTCCTCGAGCCACGCCTGCGCGTATCCGGTATTCGTCGGGGCAAAATCGCCGCGCTTGACGTCCGCGACCACTACAACGTCGGCGTCGCGGGCGTCGGCGATGAGCCGTTCCAGCACGCGATAGCCCGGCGATCCGAATCGTTCGAAGTACGCCACCTGCGGCTTGATCGCCGACACCACGCCGTTGACCGCATCCAGGACGCTCAGCGCGAAGAACTCAAGTGAGTCCGCATTGTCTGAGTAGCCCCAGCGCGCGAGTAGCTCGCGACTCGGATCGACACCCGCGCACAGTGGCCCAAGTTCTCTCAGACGTTCCGTGAGTCTCGCTCCAAACGTGTCAGCCATGAGCCGCTCCTCTCACGTCGTCGAGCGACGCCACGTCGTGCGACGACAACCAGTGCTCGAGCTCTCGCTGCACCCTCCATGGGGCGCGGGGGTCAGCAAACGTTGCGGTACCCACCTCGACGGCGTTGGCCCCGGCCATCACCATGGCCACTGCGTCGCGGCCCGACGCGACGCCGCCGACGCCCACGATGGGCGCGTGGGGGAACGCGTCACGACACTCATACACCGCTCGCAGCGCGACGGGCAAAATGCCCGGTCCGCTCACTCCCCCGCCGGTGTTGCCGAGCGTGGGGCGCCGCGACTCAATGTCGATCACGAGGCCCAGGACGGTGTTCACGAGTACCAGGGCGTCGGCACCCGCCTCCAGGGCGGCGTGGGCGACGTCGAGCAGGAGGGGCGTGTTCGGACTCAGCTTTGCCCACAGCGGAACTCCGGCCGCCTTCGCCGCCGCCACGATCTCGGATGTCGCCGACGGTGAGTGGGCGAAGATTTCGCGGCGACTCTCGAGGTTGGGACAGCTCGCGTTCACTTCCAGCGCGACAATCTCGGCCCCCCGCATCGCGCTGGCCGCGCTCGCGAACTCCTCGACGCTGCGGCCCCAGATGGATCCGACCACCCTCGCGCCGCGCGCCAGCAGCGCGGGAAGTTGCTCACTGCGCCACGCCTCCACCCCCGGGCCAGCCAGGCCGACCGCGTTGACCATATGCGGTCCCGAACTCGTGAGTCGGGGCGGCGGATTGCCGTCAAAGGCGAAGGAGGCAAGCGACTTGGTCACGACGGCACCGAGTTGAGCGAGGTCGCCGTAGTCCGCGAGTTCGTCACCCAGTCCAGCGGTGCCCGAGGCCGTGAGAACTGCCGACGTGAGGGCAACGTCGCCCACTCGGGTCGGAAAAGCGCTCATGAGTGCAGCGACTGTAGTGACGCCACGCGCCAACCCTTGTCGCGAGTGTCGGCGATGCCCTTGGCGGCAGCGAAGCCCGCGCTCAGTGTGGTGACGCACGCCACCGCGTTGGCCACGCAGGCCTTTCGAATCTCTGCGCCATCGGAGCGCGCGCTCGATCCCGAGGGGGTGTTCACGACCATCTGGACCTCGTCGGCCGCGATCAGCCCCACGGCGTTACCGGCCAGATCGCTTAGTCCCACCTTGCCCACCAGCATGTCCACGTTCACGCCCTGGGAGCGAAAGTATCCCGCCGTGCCTACGGTGGCGGCCAGGCGGAATCCGAGGTCGACAAAGAGTCGGGCCAACTCGACGCCCGCCACTTTGTCGCGATCGGCCAAGGACATAAAGATCTGACCCTGATCGGGCAGCCGGGTACCGGCCGCCAACTGCGACTTGGCAAAGGCGATGCCGAAGCTCTCGCCAATACCCATGACCTCGCCGGTGGAGCGCATCTCGGGGCCGAGGACCGTATCGACGTCGGGAAAGCGGCTGAAGGGCAGTACGGCCTCCTTCACGCTGACGTAATCGGGATGGGGAGTCTCCACGCTCACCACTCCTTCATCGCGCAACTGAGCCAGCGTCTGTCCCATCATCACGCGCACCGCCACCTGGGCCAGAGGAACGCCGGTCGCCTTGGCTACAAAGGGCACCGTGCGACTGGCGCGAGGATTCGCCTCCAGGACGTAGACCTCGTCATTCTTCACGGCGTACTGGACGTTGATCAGCCCCACGACCTCCAGGGCGTGAGCGATCTTGGTGGTGCTCTCGCGAAGTGTGGCAAGGACGTCTTCGCTCAGGGACTGGGGCGGCAGAGCACACGCGGAGTCCCCCGAGTGCACGCCCGCCTCCTCGACGTGTTCCATGACGCCCGCGATGTACACATCGCCCAGTGAGTCGCGCACCGCGTCGACGTCGACTTCGATGGCGTCTTCGAGAAAACTGTCGAGCAGAATCGGCCGGCTCTGGGACACGCCGCCTTCTCGCGCCAGCGACCCGTGCTCGCTGGTCAGGTCGTTCATCACTCGTTCGAGGGCCATGTCGTCGTAGACGATCTCCATGGCACGCCCACCCAAGACGTAGCTCGGTCGGACCAACACCGGATAGCCCACCCGTTTGGCGATCACGCGCGCCTCGGCGAGGGAGAGCGCGACGTCCCCCGGCGGCTGGAGGAGACCGAGCGACTGACAGATCTGCGACCAGCGCTCGCGGTCCTCGGCCACGTCGATCGAACGTACCGGGGTGCCCAGCACGAGGTCGGGATCCAGGGAGTGCGAGAGCTTGAGGGGGGTCTGACCTCCGAGGGCGACGATGACCCCGGCGAGGCGCGCGCCGTCGACGCAGGCCGCGCGCTCGGCCGCGATGACCTCCGCCAGGTCCTCGGGGGTCAGCGGTTCGAAGTACAAACGATCGGAGGTGGAGTAGTCGGTCGAAACCGTTTCGGGATTGCAGTTGACCATGACCGACTCGTAGCCCATCGCACGCAGCGCCATGGAGGCGTGCACGCAGCAGTAATCGAACTCAATGCCCTGACCGATTCGATTGGGTCCCGAGCCCAGGATGATGACGCGATCCCGCGAGGACGACGCCACCTCGCTCTCGTCTTCGTACGTGCTGTAGTGATACGGCGTGGTGGCCATGAACTCCGCCGCACACGTGTCGACCGTCTTGAATGTCGTCACCACACCCTGGGCCCGACGCCACGTGGCCACCGACGTGGGATCCGTCCCGCTGAGTTGAGCGATCTGAGTGTCCGAGAATCCCCATTGCTTATATCGGCGCCACTCGCGCGCGCTGAAGTGCTCGGGATCGAGTTGCGTGAGCTCGATCTCGCGCTCCACGATGAGCGCGAGTTGGTGCACGAACCACGGATCGATGCCGGTGCGTTGAGCGACCTCGTGAGCTGTCACACCGCGACGCAAGATCGCGTGCAGTGCGAAGAGACGCTCGGGCGTCGCCACCTCGCAGCGCTCCCAGAGCTCGGCGTCGCTGAAGGCGACGAACTCACTCTCGTTGCCCAACGCAAAACCGCTGCGGCCCTGCTCGAGCGACCGGACGGCCTTTTGGAGCGACTCCGGGAACGTGCGGCCGATCGCCATCACTTCACCGACCGACTGCATCCGGGTGCCGAGGCGCGGCGACGATCCGGGCAGCTTCTCGAAGGCCCATCGCGGAATCTTCGTAACCACGTAGTCGATCACGGGCTCAAAGCTGGCCGGCGTGACGCGCGTGATGTCGTTGTCGATTTCGTTGAGGGTGTAGCCCACCGCCAGTCGCGCGGCGATCTTGGCGATCGGAAAGCCCGTGGCCTTCGACGCCAGTGCGCTGGAGCGCGAGACACGAGGATTCATCTCGATAACGAGGCGCTCGCCGGTCGTGGGATTGACCGCAAACTGCACGTTCGACCCCCCGGTCTCTACCCCCACGCGGCGCAGTACGCGAAAGGCGTCGTCGCGCATGGCCTGATACTCGACGTCCGAGAGAGTCTGCTGAGGAGCCACGGTGATCGAGTCTCCGGTGTGAACCCCCATGGGATCAAAGTTCTCGATGCTGCACACGACCACACAGTTGTCCGCCACGTCGCGCATGACCTCGAGCTCGAACTCCTTCCACCCCGCGATCGACTTCTCCACCAGAATCTCACTGATCGGTGAAGCGGCCAGCCCTTCGCCGGCTAAGCGAAGGAACTCCTCATCGGAGTGCGCGATGCCCGTGCCCGCGCCACCGAGGATGAAACTCGGTCGGATGATGATCGGCCAGCCGATCTCCTGGGCGACGGCGAGCGCTTCGTCCACGCTGTGCGCGAAGCCCGATTGGGGCACCGCCAAGCCGATGTCGGCCATCGCTTCTTTGAAGCGTTCGCGATCCTCGGCGGTCTCGATCGCCTCGGGACGCGCGCCGATCACCTCGACGCCGAAGCGTTCGAGATCGCCGCGGCGCACGAGCTCCATCGTGAGGTTTAGTGCGGTCTGGCCCCCGAGCGTGGGCAACAAGGCGTCGGGGCGCTCGCGCTCGATGATGTCCACCAGCACGTCAGCGTCCAGGGGTTCGATGTACGTGGCATCGGCCGTCGCCGGGTCGGTCATGATGGTCGCCGGATTGGAGTTGACCAGCACGACGCGGTATCCCTCGGCTCGCAGCACCTGACACGCCTGAGTTCCCGAGTAGTCGAACTCACAGGCCTGACCGATCACAATCGGCCCTGAGCCGATCACCATGATCGAGGTGATGTCGTCGCGGCGCGGCACTAGAGCGCCTCGAGCGTGTTCGTGCGCAACAGTGACTCGAAGCGATCGAAGAGGTAGCGCGCGTCGTGGGGCCCGGGGCCTGCTTCAGGGTGATACTGAACTGAAAAGCAGCGCTCCTGGGCACAGCTAATTCCCTCGATCACGCCGTCGTTCAAGTTGACGTGGCTCACCACTCCGCGCGCCAGTGAGTCGGGCACAACGGCGTAGTTATGGTTCTGGGCGGTGATCTCGACGCGCCCGGTCGCCAGGTCCATGACGGGGTGGTTGCTGCCGTGGTGTCCAAAGGGCAGCTTGAACGTCGCACCTCCCAGGGCGTCGGCGAGAAGTTGGTGGCCTAGGCAGATCCCAAAAATGGGCGTGGTGCCGAGCAATCCCGTGATCGTCGAGACTTGAGCACCCAACGCTGCGGGGTCGCCGGGACCGTTCGACAAAAAGACCCCGTCGGGGTGAAGCTCGCGAACGGCGCTCGCATCGAAGGACGCCGGCACGACCGTGACGCGAAATCGCTCGGCGAGTTGATTGACCATCGTCGACTTGATCCCGTAGTCGAAGGCCACGACGTGCAGGTCACCGTCGCCCCGTTCGTAGGGGGACGACGTGGAGACATCGCTCACGAAGTCGCGGCCATCGGTTCCGGTGGCCGCTCGAGCGGCGTCGACGAGACCCTCGCCGTAGCCGAACGCTCCGGGCAGTGCGCCGTGTGCGCGAAGGTGACGGGTAAGTCGTCGAGTATCGAGGCCGACGATGGCCGGGACGTGGTGGCGAATGAGGTAGTCCTCGAGTGCTTCCTCGGATCGCCAACTAGAGGGAAGTCCGCTCAGTTCTCTGATCACCACACCCCGGCACCACGGCCGGCGGGCCTCGTCGTCCAGGTGCGTGACCCCGTAGTTGCCGATGTGAGGATAGGTGAAGGTGATGATCTGACCGGCGTAGCTGGGATCGGTCACAACCTCCTGGTACCCGCTGGTCGAGGTGTTGAAGACGAACTCGCCCGCCGTCAAGCCCGCCGCGGGTAAGTATCCCGCGGCGTACCCCTCAAAGGTCGTGCCGTCGGCCAGCACCAACTGTGCCTCGAGTCGATTCACGTGAGCGAACCGTCCTGTACGACCAGAGAACCCCGCACCACAAGAGCGCGCACTCGCCCGCGCATCTCGCGCTCATCGTAGGGGGTGTTCGTCGCGCGGCTGGCCAGGGCGAATCGGTCGACGCGCCAGCGCGCGTCGGGATCAAAGACAACGACGTTGGCGTCTTCGCCCGCCGTCATTCCCCCTCCGTGTGCGCTGTGATCAGGGTGTTTGTCCTCACGGCGAAGCTGAGCGATGCGAGCGGGGGTGCGACTCATGACCGAAAAGAATGTATGCGCGCTGGGCTGATCACCAAGCGCCTCGTAGACAAGAGAGCCGGCGTGCTCGAGATTGAGCATGCCTGGGGGTGCCTCGTCGAAGGGCAGGTCCTTCAGTTCGCTCGCGTGCGGGGCGTGGTCGGTCGCCACGGCGTCGATGTCGCCGGCCACGAGAGCCTCGCGAAGACCCTCAACGTCACGGCGCGAGCGCAGGGGCGGGTGCACTTTGAAGATCGGATCGTAGGACTCGAGCGCACTCTCGTCCAGGGTCAGATGATGGGGTGTGACTTCGCAGGTGACCGGCAGACCCTCCGCGCGCGCGGCGGCCACCAGATCGAGCGAACGGCGCGTGGAGAGGTGCATGAAGTGCAGGGGACAGCCCGTAAGTCGCACGAGTTCGATGTCGCGCAGGACCATTAGCTCTTCGGAGAGCGCCGGTCGCCCGATGAGACCGAGTCGACTGCTGAGCGCGCCTTCATTCATTGACCCGCCAGCGGCCAGAGCGTCGTCCTCGCAGTGCTGGGCCAAGCGAACTCCGAGCGACTTGGCGTAGGTGAGGGCCTTGCGCATGACGGCCGCGTTCTGAACACCGGTACCGTCATCGGTGAAGATCCGGACCCCGAGGGCGGCCATCTCGGCCATCGGAGCGAGTTTCTCGCCCGCGCGGCCCTGGGTGATCGCCCCCGCTACGGCGATGTCGAGTGGCGTCTGGGCGCCGCGCGCCAGTACGAAGGAAACCAGAGCCGGCGTGTCGAGCGCCGGTTCGGTGTTCGGCATCGCTACCAGCGCCCCGTATCCCCCGAGCGCGCCGGCCTGCGCGCCTGACGCGATGGTTTCGGCCTCTTCTCGACCCGGTTCGCGCAGGTGAGTGTGAAGATCGACGAAACTCGGGCCGACCCAACAGCCCTGCGCGTCGATGACGCTCGCGCCCTTGGGCGCGGCAAGGTTGCGACCAACCTCGGAGATCCGTCCTTCGGTGATCAGCACGTCAGCGACGTCACTCGTTGTCTCGGTGATGACGCGTCCACCGCGCACAATGAAACTCACGCCTGTTCCTCTCTCGCGCCCGCAATGCTGAGGTACAAGACCGCCATTCTGATCGGTACGCCGTTGGCGACCTGCTGATCGATCAGCACCGAGGGAAGTTCCACCACACTCGAGTCGATCTCCACGCCTCGGTTGATCGGTCCCGGGTGCATCACGAGCGTCTCGGAGCGAAGGGCGCGAGCTCGTTCGATGGTCAGTCCGTGGGTGGTCGTGAACTCGCGCAGTGACGGTACGAAGGAGCCCGACCCGCGCTCCACCTGGAGTCGCAGGAGGCCCACGACGTCCGCCCAGCCCAGAGCCTCGTCGAAGTCGTCGGCCACGCTCACCGGCCAGGAGCTCACGTCATCGGGCAGCAGTGTGGCCGGCGCCGCCACTTTCACCTCCGCGCCGAGAGCCACGTACGCACTCACATCACTGCGCGCGACGCGGCTGTGACGAAGATCGCCCACGATCAAGATGCGGAGTCCGCGAAAGAGCTCGGCTCCGGTCTCCGGTCCTTTCACGCCCTGGCGTTCGGCGAGCGTCTGGCGAATGGTGAAGGCGTCCAAGAGACCCTGGGTCGGGTGCTGATGCTGGCCGTCGCCGCCGTTGATCACGCGCACGTGAGGCACGTAGCGGCTCACCTGCAGTGCCGCGCCGCTCGACTGATGACGCATCACCACCGCGTCAATCCCCAGCGCGTCGATCGTGGCGATCGTGTCACGCAGGGACTCGCCCTTCTTCACACTGCTAGAGGCGATGGCCAGTGAGAGCACGTCCGCGCTCAAGCGTTTGGCGGCCGTCTCGAAACTGAGGCGCGTACGCGTCGACTCTTCAAAGAACAGCGACGCCACGACCCGTCCCTTGAGGGCGGGCACCTTCTTGATGGTGCGCTGATTCACCTCTACGAACGACTCGGCCACGTCGAGGACCTCGACGATGGCCTCACGAGTGAGATCGTCCAACGAGAGCAGGCTGCGCCCGCGCAGCGACGCGTTCACGACTTCGTTCCAATCCACACGCCATCGAGAGTGGCTCTCACGTCCTCATCGCGTGACGTGGGCAGGTTCTTGCCCACGTAGTCGGGTCGGATTGGTAGTTCGCGATGACCGCGGTCAACCATGACGGCCAGTTGCACGGAAGCGGGGCGACCCCAGTCGGTCAAGGCGTTCAGCGCCGCACGGATCGTGCGGCCCGTGAACAGAACGTCGTCGACGAGCACGACCGACCGACCGGTGAGGTCGTCGTCAATACGAGTCAGTGATGCACGTGGCGCCGGATTCACCGCGAGGTCATCGCGATAGAAGGACACATCAAGGAGACCGAGCGAGACCGGTCCGTCGCTAATCGTCGCGAGAACGTTGACAAGGCGCTCGGCGAACGGTTCTCCGCCGGTCTGGAGTCCGATGATCGACACGGTGGCCAGATCGTGGTTGTGCTCGATGATCTCGTGGGCCATGCGCGTCAAGGCGCGTGACACGTCATCCGCGGAAAGAAGTTGGCTCTTCGCCACAAAGGAGCCGCTGGGCGTCTCTGCCCCGTGCTCGTCCTCGTACGTCATTGCTCTCCTGTCGTACGGGCCTCACCGGACCCGTTTCACGACAGTCCTCCGGGCGCCCGGAGAGCTGTTGTCTTAGTGAACCGTGTTAATAGTAGTCGTGATCAGCGTGACGATGATCGAAGAGATGGCCACCCACACCCAGAAGTAGCGCACGAGGCGCACCTGGTACCACCGGTCGCCGCTGATGACCCCGCGGGCTGAGCGGATCGCCAGGCCCAATCCGAGGAAGGCCAGGATTACCAGGTGCCCAAGGGTCGAGGCGATGATTGCCATCATGGCCGAGTCGTAGGTCGTGTAGGACATCGTGATCGAGTCGTTGACGGCCACGAAGACCTGGGGAATGTCGCTCAACTGCACCGCGGCGATCGCGACACCGGCCAAGGCCAGCACCATTGCAAAAAGAGCCATCGGCGAGAAGGCCTTCGCGTTCTTGGTCGCGCGCAGACCCTTCTCGCCGAACCACAGCACCGCGGCACTCGCGATCGTGATCAGACACACCAACCACTGCAGGCCCGCCGACAGCGTCCCGACGTAGATGCTCTTGGGATTTCCGATGTTGGCACCGCTATTCAGGAGGTTCTCCCACTCCTGGTAGGTGTGCAGATTGCCCTTGTATCCCTGGAGCATCATCCAGTGATTGTCGGTGTTCACTCCGCGCAAGTACAGATACGTGAAGAGCAGCGCCGCCACGGTGATGATGTCGGCGCCGATGAATAACCAGATGCCAAGACGTTCGCGCGCGTCAACCTTTTCGGGCGTCTCGTGATGGCCTCCGCCCTCGTGCTTTTCCTCTTGAGGTTCGATCTCCGCAATGCTCATACGTGTACCGGCTCCTCAGTATCGAAGTGGTAGGGGTCCTCGGTGATGATGGGCTCCACGTCAAAGTTCTCAAGCGGCACCGGCGTGGGCACCTGCCACTCGAGCGTGTTCGCGTGCCAGGGGTTCGGACCTGAGGGCTCGCCCCGGCGCCACGACGTGATGATGGCACCCAACAGCACCAGCATGCCGGACATGATGATGTAGGCGCCGATGGTGGAGATGAAGTTGGTGTGCTCGAAGGCGTAGCTGTAGGACGCGTCGCGACGCGGCATCCCCTTCAGACCCGAGAGGAACATCGCCCCAAAGGCGATCTGCACGCCGATAAAGACGAGCCAGAACGAATACCGGCCCAATCTCTCGTCAAGGAATCTCCCCGTGACCTTGGGGAACCAGTACGCCAAGGCGGCGATCGCCCCAAAGAGCACGGAACCCACGAAGATGTAGTGGAAGTGAGCGGTGACGAACATCGTGCCGTGCAGCTGCTCGTCCAACGGTACGTCGGAGAGGTAGATACCAGTCACGCCGCCGATGATGAAGTTGAAGATAAAGCCGAACATCCACAGCGTCGGTAACTTCATCCAGATATTTCCACGCCACAGCGTTCCCACCAAGACCAGGAAGAAGACGCCGGTCGGTATCGAGATAAGTTCCGTTGTCACCATGAACGGGCCACCCAGCGTCGGGGCCCAACCGGAGGTGAACATGTGGTGAGCCCACACCAGCGCCGAGAGACCGGTCAAGGCCGCCATCGCACCGATCGCGGTGCGATAACTGAAGAGCGGCTTTCGCGCCATCACCGTGGAGATCTCAAAGAGCGCGGCGACCGCCGGTATCAAGATCACGTACACCTCGGGATGGCCCATGAGCCAAAAGAGGTTGGCCTGGAGCCAACTCGTGCCGCCGCCTGCTGCGATGTAGAAACTCGTCGAGGTGGCGCGGTCCAGGATTTGATCGAGTTCGGCAATGAAGAAGAACGGGAACGCGTAGAGGGCAAGGCCCGAAGTGAACAGGGTGCCCCACACGAAGATCGGCAGTCGGTCCAGGGTCATGCCCGTGGTGCGCATCGACAACGCCGTCGTGACGTTATTAATACTCGCCACCGTCGTCGACACGGTAAAGGTCACAATGGCCAAGGCAAAGAAGTCCATGCCGACACCCGCTTGGTCGCCGATCGTGCCCAGAACGACCCATCCCACCGGGAGTCCCCCGACGGCCAGCACCGTGATGAGTAACGCCGCCGCACTCACCAGCGTCCACAGGCTGAGCGCATTGAGGCGTGGAAAGGCCATGTCACGCGCGCCGATCATGATCGGCATGACGAAGTTGGCCCACGGACCGGAGATGGCCACAATCAAGGCCAGGATCATGACCATGCCGTGAATGGCGATGAAGCCGTTATAGACCTGTTGATTGACGAAGTGGGTGCCGGGTGTAATGAGTTCGGTGCGGATGGCCATGGCCAGGATTCCCCCGACACCCAGCAGGACCATGGTGACGATGATGTATTGGACGCCCACGACCTTGTGGTCGGTCGTGTACTTCCAGTACCGCGCGCGGCCGAGGTCCTTGCCGGCGTAATACATATTGTCGTCATGGCTGTTGTCGCGCCCGAGCAGCCACTGGAAGGGTGCGTTGAAGGCGCCGATGCCAATCCAGAACCCCATCATCCAGCCCGCTCCGGTCATCACCGCTTCCTGGTCGGAGAAGTTGTCACTCCCCTGCCAAAAGAGGTGCCGAGCGATAAACCAGAAGACCCAGGCGAGTACCACGCCAAGGACGAGTGCCGTGGCGAAGTTCTGGCGCCGCGCAAGTCTGCCGCCGCTGGGCTTCGCGGTCGTTTCAGTGTGCTCAAGTGTTGTCGTCACTGGTACCTCCTACACTCGCGCCGGTTGGCTGGCGAGCCACGCAGAGAACTGTTTGGGCGTTACAACGTGTCCGATCGCGTCCATGAAGGCATGATTGAGGCCGCAGAACTGCTCGCAGCGAATCTCGATCGTGCCCAACTTGTCGGGCGTCGTGTGAATGGTGGTCCATACCCCGGGATTCGCGTCCACCTGTACACCGAAGTTCACGACCCAAAAACCGTGCGTCACGTCCTCCGATGTCACGCGAAACTCCACCTCGCGGTTATCGGGGACGTAGAGCTCGTTGGAGGTTACGTGCGTTCCGGGGTACGAAAAGGTCCACACCCACTGCTGGCCGTACACGTCCACGACGAGTGGGTTACCCGACGTCGCGTTGTCCGCCGCCAGGGCCCCAAGCCCCCAGACGAGCACGAAGACGCACAACACGGTCGATGCGGTAAGCCAAGTCACTACCAACTTGGTGTTCTCTCGAATCGGTTCGGCCGCTGGCGGCACGCCTTCGCCCTTATATCTGCGATGCCGCAGGAGATGGACGGCCCCCGCGTAGACGCCCGCGGCCACGGGGGCCGCGCTTACGGTGAAGAGGATCGTCGTGGTGAGCGCGAGGTTGCCATCGTTGCTCATCATGTGAGGCATGTACCGGTGCGGTACGAATATCCCGAGCAGTACGAAGACGACGGTCAGAATTCCCCACGTCCAAAAGAAGACCCGTAGCGATTCTTTAGTGGAAGTTGAAGTAGCCACGATGTCTCCTATTGAACCGTCAACGTGCCCGACATGTAGCCGAAGCTACTCATCGCCTCACCGAATCCATTACCGAGGCGGCTACCACCGCAGGGGAACTCGCAGTTCCACTCATAGACCGCTGGTCCACCCGTGGTAAAGGAGAACTTCACCACTTCCGGCTTGGGGTAGACGCCGATGCCGAGCTTCACGGGCATCTTGCTGGAGTTGTCGGCGGGAAGCGGCACCGAGATCCACAGGTACTTTCCGTTGCCGGGAATCGCGTGGAGTGTCCACGTGTGACCAATCTGGCCGGTGACGTGGGTGGTCTTGACGCCATTGACGGTGTCATATCCACCGTTCGTACCGATCACGTTGAGAAACGCGGGGTTGTTTGGCTCCCCGCCGGTGTCGTATTGATTGATGGTGACGTCAACGGTCGTGTTTGCCGGCACGTCAATGTTGTCGTTGGAGTAGGTCACCCAGTCCGGGTGGGGTCCGCCACTTGCACCGTGAACGCCCTCCAGGGAGTCGGGGTACGTGGCCAGTGTGATGCTGCAGGTATGCGCTTTCGTCGTGCTTTCGACACACTGAAGCGCCGTCTGGTGCGGCGTTGCCGAGGCCAGTGCGAAGCCCGCCAGGGCGAGTACGCCTCCCCCGATGAGCACCGAACCCAACGCCACCCCAAGGGACTTGGAGCGAACCATTCGATCTCCTTTGACACGTTCATGACGAAGCGGCGCCAAACCCACCCCGTTTAACGAAACTCAGCGTACATTTAGAAACTGATCAAGTGGGGCTAAATTTGGGTGAAATGGTGAGCGAGCCGAAGAACATTTTCAGAATTCATCTGGGACTCTTTTTAGCTGAACTCATATGCATTCCGGCCTTTGTAATCGAACTCATCCGGGCGCTCGGGGGAAACGAACTCTCCTGGGCCTACGTCTTTGAGTGGCCCGCCCTAGGTGCCTACGCCGTCTACATGTGGCGAAAGATGCTGCGTGAGGAACGCGGTCTCGCTAAGCCCAAGCCCCAAAAGACCTTCAAAGAGGACTCCCGCCTGGCGGAGTGGAACGCCTATCTCGCCTCGGTGCACCGCACGGATCAACCCGTCACGCCCGACAAGCGCGACGAGTGATGCTCCAAGGCGCCCAGGAGTGACCCGTCGCGCTTGACGAGGCGATACAGCACGAGGATCAGACACGGTATCGCCCAGCCATCACCGCAGATCCACAGAATCCCTGCGGCCTCGCGCTGCTGACTGAAGGCCACGGCCGCCGTCGCGGCCATTCCCGGCATGGCGGCCATGCCGGGGTGCATCACCATCACGCTGTACCAGGATGCCTTGGTAAAGATCGACATCGACATCGCGAGCATCAGCATCTCGAACAGGGTCACCATGAGCGCTGCGAACTGATACCGCAACTTCACGTGGGTCGTGCGCGGCGGCGAGGGAACGATGAAGTGAAAGAAAAACAGTCCACTGAGGAGAAACGCGGGCTCGACCAGCCACTGCATCATCCAGTCGCGCGCCATGACGTAATCGAAGACACCGGGTAGGTGGGAGGCGATCATCACGCCGTTGAGGACAACCGTCGCGACCAAAAGGTTAAAGAGCCACTTGGGAGCGTGCCAGGTGCGCTCCAGGTACCACCACTTCAACAGGCGACGACGAGCGGGCGCGCGCGGCAACCACCACAGCGATCGAAATGCCCCTGAAGTAATGAGGCCGATCGGCACGAGGAACATCACCAGAATGTGCGCGATCATGTGCTTGGGCAGACTGATCATGCCTTCGCTCGCGAATGACGAGGCCGTGGCGTACCACAGCAGCGCCCAGCTCAGCAGCGACACCGCAAATTGACAGTTCACCCGCAGCGACACCGCCTTGCGGTGCGAGTGAGCGACGATCGACGCCACGGCCCCCACGACGGCGATGACGCCCAGGGGAGCCACGCTTAGCTCACTCCCGACTGGTGCAAGAGGGACAACAGCACGCTCTCACTTGACTCTTGAACGCCCTTGGTGATCGCTGAGCCGTACGCCGGATCGTCAGGCAGTTCCCAGCGCAGCTGGCGATGCGGTCCGATGATGAACATGAAGTCGAGGTGGATGCTCATGATGTCCCCAGGCACATTCTCAACATCAATGCCGTAGGTGTTCCACAGTTTGCGCATTGACTTCGTTTTACCAGTCAGGAAGTAGAAGTTTGGTACAGAGCCCAAATCATGGATTTTGATGAAGTGGCGCACGTCAGCCAGCGTCTCGTGGAGCGGGTTGGCCGCAACCACGACAATGTCCAGCGGGGCCGTGGCGGGCAGTTGGGCGCGCACTTGGCGCAGTTGGGCCGCGAGCAAGGGACAGTCGGTCCAGCACACAGGGTCGAGGAACGTAAGGAGGGTGTACCGGCCCTTGTGCTCGCCCAAGCGATACGAGTGGTCGAACTGGTCGGTGAGAGTGAAACTCGAGACCTTCGAGTGCAGGGCGACCGGATTCGTCTGGTTCGCCGCGAAGAAGAATGTCGGTTCGGCCGCCGACACCGAGGCGACACCCATCGAGACAACCGAAAAGATGATCATCCCCGCGGCGAAGGCGGCGGCGACTGCCCCGGAGCTCGACCGGAGTTCTTCGGGAAGTCGGCGCGTCAGCGCCGGGGCGCTTCGTAGTGCCGGACCGGCGCAAAAAGTGAGCAGCGCCAGAGGGATCAAGGAATTGATGTCCGTGCCCACGCCGCCAAAAATTGCGACGTCCTCGCCCACGATCCAAAAGATGACGGCACCCACAACCAGGGCGACAACGGGCCAGTTGATGTGGTGAGTACTCGCGTACCACAGGCCGACAGAGCACGCGAGCAGCCACAGGATGACGGCCACATTGAATCCCCCGCCTAAGTTGCCCGCGACGTCTCCGGCGTGACGAACGATCCAAGCCAAGGGGTGTGGCTGGGGCGTAGCCGTCATCGCCTTCGTCATGGCCGTCAGGGCGTTCGAGTTACCGCCGTGCCAGAATCCCGCAGAAGGCAGACTCTGGAGAATTGCCGCGACGAGGAGAACGAGTGCGACAAACCGCAAGGTCCACTTCGAAAAGTGCTCCTGAAAGTACCGAGGGGGCAGAGCCAGCCAGACGGCAGCCGCCACATAAAAGAGCGTCGCACCCGGCCAGCCGAAGAGGATGGAGGCGCCTTTCGCGAACGCTCCCCCCGCGCCATTTCCGATCAGCCAAATCAATGATCCCCACCCCGCGGCGACAACTGCCGCGAAGCGCCCAATGGCTCCGTTCGACACGATCAGGGCAATACCGATGCCCACCTGAATCCACGCGGTGCCCGTCGCGAGGGAGATCGGGTGGGCGTTCCACAGGTTCACGGCGCTCAGGATCAGCGAGTGTAAGAAACTCGGCGCCCCGGCAATAGTGGGCTTCACGACCACGTCGGCGAGCCCCAGGGGCATCGATGGCTGAAACTGCAGGATGCCGTCAAAGAGCCAGATCAGTCCGAAGCCAATTCGCAAGAAGGTCCGAGCACGAGGCTCGGCGAGTCCCGCGGGAGAAAGGTTGAAGGTCGTCAACCGTCGCAGCAGCGTGGCCCCTAACAGCAAGACAAGACCAATGCCAATGATCCAGTAGATGCTGGTCACGTAGAGATGATGATGAAAGAGCGCCACAATCGTGGGGTTCGTTAAGGAGATGTTCTCCTTAAACATGCCCGGCATTTGGTGCTCCTATGCTCCCTCGTTCAGCCTCTGGGAGACCGACGACAACACACCGTTCACGAACGATGACGACCCGTCGGTAGAAAAGACCTTGGCCAACTCGACGGCCTCGTCCAGAATAACCGCCACGGGAGGCGCACTTTCCATCAGCAATTCGCCGATGGCGAGGGTCATGATGAGTCGGTCGACCAGCGCGATGCGCTCTAAGGGCCAGTCGATGGAGAACTCGCTGATCAGTGCGTCGGCTTGATCCTGATGTTGCGCCGCCGAGGTCACGAGTTCGACGGCGTAGACGTCGGGACGCGTATTGAGTTCGCCCAAGACAACCGCCACGGGACGATCCTTGATCGCGGACTCGTACATAATCTCGAGAGCTCGTTCGCGCGCGCGGCGTCGACTCAGCCCGAGTTCGCTCACCCTACGCTCGGGTCATGTATTCGCCGGTGCGAGTATCGACCTTGATGGTCTCACCCGGACCGACGAACAGCGGCACCTGCACCACGTAGCCAGTCGTGAGCGTTGCGGGCTTGCGCGCACCCGACACCCGATCGCCCTGCACACCGGGTTCGGTGTCGGAGATGGTCAACTCCACCGAGGCCGGCAGTTCGACGCCAATGATCTCTTCTTGATAGGAGATCAGCATGGCCTTGCCCGTCTCAACCAGAAAGTTCGTTGCCTCGCCCAAGCTCTTCGACGACACGGGAACCTGGTCGTAGTTGCTCTGGTCCATGAAGATGTAGTCGTCGCCGTCGCGGTACAGGTACTGCGTGTCGCGCTTGTCAATGATGGCCTGCTCAAGGCGCTCGTCGGCCCGGTAGGTGCGCTCGATGACCGCCCCGGTGCGGGCGTTTCGAAGCTTGGTGCGCACGAACGCCCCGCCCTTTCCCGGCTTTACGTGCTGGAACTCGATGACGGTAAAGAGCCCTTCGTCAATCTTGAGGGTGATGCCGTTTCTGAGGTCAGAGGTCGATATAGCGGCCATGGGCCAGGTTGCCTTTCGCGAATTGTGCGCTACCCATTCTAGTTAGCGCCCCAGGCGCCCGATCTAGGTCGACGCCAAGAGACGCTCGACCGCCTCCAAGGCGAGCTCGTAGCCCAGGGCGCCGAACCCGGCGATGGTCCCGTTCACGACCCCGGCAATGGTGCTGGTGTGGCGAAACGGCTCGCGAGCCGCCGGATTAGAGAGATGCACCTCGATGGTGACCCCGTCAAAGGTCGCCAACGCATCGGCCAGGGCCCAGGAGGTGTGCGTCAGCGCACCGGCGTTGATCACGATGGCCACGCAGGTTCCGCGGGCCCCGTGCACGGCCTCGATGAGGTCGCCCTCAAAGTTGGACTGCTCATCTCGAACCTGATACCCCTTCGCCTCAGCGCGTGAGCGAAAGGACGCGACGTGCTCGGCCAACGTGGACGTTCCGTAGATCTCGGGACTGCGTGTGCCCAGTAGGTCGAGATTGGGCCCCGACAGCAGCAAAATGGTTCCGCTCACGACTCTCCTTTGAACCGATCCAGTACGTTACCCACGAACGCTCGCTCGACGCCGCTGACGAGCGAAAAGCCTTCGGGACCATCGAGCACGAAGCTGAGATCGTGGCGTGCCTTCTTGTCGAAGGTCATTGCCTCGAGGATCTCGTCCGTGCCGTATGCGTGCCCCAGGCGGCCGTCGAGCTCGAGGGTGCGCAACACATCATCGTGGTACGTCACGACGTCGTCGCCTACGCGATCGAGCGCGCGCGCAAGACGAGCAGCGAACGCGAGGCCAATAGCGACCGCCTCGCCGTGTCGTAGTTCGTTGTCGTCTCGTGCCAGAGCGATCTTTTCGAGCGCGTGCGCGAGCGTGTGGCCATAGTTCAACAGGACCCGACGCCCCCCTTCGCGTTCGTCGTCACTCACGATGGCAACCTTGAGCCCCGCTGACACCTCAATCAACTCAGTCAGCGACGCACGATGCAGGGACACCACATCGCGACCTTCGAGAATCCAGCACTTAGCCACCTCGCCCAGACCACTGCGCCGCTCGCGTTCGGGCAGGTTCGAGAGCACACTCGTGTCACACAACACCCCGAGGGGTTGATGAAATGAGCCAACCAGGTTCTTGCCCGCCCCGAGATTGATTCCCGTCTTACCGCCGATCGCCGCGTCGACCTGACCAACCAGCGACGTGGGAATCTGCACCACGCCAACGCCACGTAAGTACACCGCGGCCGCGAATCCGACGAGGTCGGTGACCGCACCGCCTCCTACGGCCACTACGACGTCATCGCGCGACAGTCGCAACCCGGCCAACGACTCGAGAAGCTCTTGGAGGGCGGAGAAAGTCTTGGCGGACTCCCCCTCGGGCACCATCAGCCTGTGCTGGGCAATGCCGGCGTCGACGTCGAACCACGGTTGGGTGGCCAACGTCGGCGTCGTGACCACCACGGCGGACTGTGCCCGTGGCGCGCGATCGGCGATCAACGATGCGAGGTGGTGCCGTGCGCCGTCTTGCACCACGACCTCATAGCTACGGTCCCCGAGTTCGACCCCGAAGTTCACGAGCGCACGTTCTCGGCGGCGCCGACGACTCTCTCGATCACGTCGTCGATCGAACCCGACGCGTCGATGCGGGTACGTGCGCACGAGCGATACCACGCACCACGCTCGGCCCGGAGTCGTCGTAACGACTCGGCGTGGTCGCTTCCTAGCAAAGGGCGCTCCCCGAGAGCGACTCGCTCGAGCAACGTGGCATCGTCGGCATCCAGCCATATCGCGTTGCCGCGCGCAATCAACTCGCGCGCCGCTTCGCGAGTCACGATCCCCGCTCCGGTTGCCACGACGGCCTGGGACTCGATCGCGCGGCACAGTGCGTCGAACTCGCGCTCGCGAAAGTGCATCTCGCCGAACTGGCGCAGGTACTCTGGCGCCGACATTGCCACGGAGTCGGCGATCAGTTCGTCGGTGTCGAGGACCTCACTGCCCCAGCGTTCCCCCAAGGCGCGAGCCACAGTGGACTTGCCCACGCCGGGGAGTCCGATCAGTATGAGACGCGCCACGCCTACTCCGTGCGCGGACCGGAGACGACGTCGCCGAGAGCGGCGACGTACGCGCGCTCGTTTCGCACGAACTCTTCGACCGAGTCGCCGCCAAACTTTCGCAACGCCTCGTTCGCCAGCACCAAAGCCATCATTGACTCGGCCACCACACCCATCGCGGGTACCGCGGTGACGTCGGTGCGCTCCTTAAAGGAGACGGTCGACTCGCCCGTCGCGACGTCCACCGTCTCGAGGACCGGACGATTGAGCGTGGCCAGAGGCTTCATGGCGACCTTGACGATGATGGGCGCTCCCGAGGACACCCCGCCTTCGAGGCCACCCGCATGATCACTGCGTCGGATGTAGCCCCCGCCCAGGGCGTAGCTCTCGTCGCGGGCGATGGCGTCGTGGGCGACACTGCCACGCTGCCTGGCCTGAATCATGCCGTCGCCGATCTCGACCGCCTTGACGGCGTGAATACTCATGAGCGCGCCCGCGAGCAGTCCGTCGAGCTTTCGATCCCAGTGCACGTAGCTGCCCAAGCCGACCGGGACGCCATAGGCGATCACTTCGGCGACGCCGCCCAACGAGTCCCCCACTTTGGCGGCGGCCTTGATCTCGGCGATCATCGCGGCTTCTGCGCTGGCGTCGAAGCAGCGCACCTCACTGAGGTCGATTCGCTCAAGGTCGCTCATCTTGGGGCGAACACCGTCGGGCGACGCCGCCTCCCCGATGCGCACGATGTGACTCAGGACAGCCACGTCGATCGTGGCGAGCAGGGCCTTGGCGAGCGAACCCGCGGCCACGCGCGCGGCCGTCTCTCGGGCACTGGCGCGTTCTAAGACGTCGCGCGCGTCGTCGAAACCGTACTTTTGCATGCCGGCCAGGTCGGCGTGTCCCGGACGTGGTGCCGTGAGTTTCTTAGACGGGGCTCCTGGGGCGGCGGACATTTCCTGCTCCCACTTGGGCCACTCGGTATTCAAGATCTCCAAAGAGACCGGCGATCCTAGGGTCCGGCCGTGGCGAATGCCGCCAATTAAGCGGACCACATCACGCTCGAAGCGCATGCGGGGTCCTCGTCCGTATCCCAAGCGGCGCCGAGCGAGTTCATTCGACACCGTCTCTTCGCTGATCGCTAGACCCGCCGGGAGTCCCTCGACGATGACGCTCAGCGACGGGCCGTGGCTTTCGCCCGCGGTGAGGAAGCGCAACATCGTTCAATTCTATGTTGGTGGCGAATCTGGCCACTTTTACCGCGTCGGATCGACATGACCTCACACGATCAGCGACGCGAGAGCGATCGTCGCTACCGCCAGCGGCACGCCCACTTTGAGAAAGTCCCGGCTGCGAGGGTGTGCACCGTTCGCCTTGGCGATGCGAAACCACAACAGCGTCGACATCGCTCCGGTCATGAACAGGTTCGGCCCAAGGTCCAATCCCAGCAACAGGGCGTAGGGATGGGCCACGCGTCGTCCGGCGAAGAGCGACGCGGCGGGGAGATTGTTGATCACAATCGAGGTCAGTCCTGCCACCGCGGCCGTCGTGAGTGAACTCGCGTGGGCAACGAGGTGGCTGGGCCACGCCCAACTCCGCCCGAGCCAACCCACCAGCACGGCGAGGAGGAAGAGCGGTACCACCAGAGTGGGATTCGCGGTGCGCATTGTCTCTCGAGGGCCGCGGGCCCGAAGAGTGCGCCACGTATAGATCTCCACCACCGCTCCGAGAATGAAGACGGGCAGGGCCGGATGACTGAGGGCGAGCATCATCACGAGCGCCACGGCGACGGCGAGCACACCCGGGCCCCGCCGGAGGCGAACGGACTCTCGTGGCGATGTCGGGTGGTGAGTTCGCAGCGAGGACCCTCGCCACAGGCCCACGATGAGAATCGTGGCCGCGACCGCGATGAGCCACGGCCCGATCATGTGCTGGGCGAACACGAAGCCCGGCACTGGTCGGCGAGCGAAGACCAGCAAGTTAGTGAGGTTGGAGCCAATCAAGACCAGCGACGCGGAGTTGGACATCAGGACGGTTCCATACAAGAACGCCGATTCGTCCGCCGACCGGGATCGCGCGGCGTGCAGCGCCACCGGGGTCATGAAGACGACGGACGTATCGAGGTTCAACGTCGCCGTAACCAGAGCTACCGCCAGCATGGTGGCGACGAAGAGGGCGGCGTCGCTGCCGGGTAGGCGCGCACAACGCGTACCGAGGTACTCAAAGAGACCTTCGCCCGCCGCCACGTGGCCGACGAAGAGAAGGCCCACGATGAGCACGAAGGGCGCCCACGTGGCCGAGAGTGACTGGCTCAAGAGGTGCATCGATCCTCCAAGCCGTTAGACCAAAGCGTCCGCTACGAACCAGCGGGTGAACCCGGGCACGCCGCGAGTCACCGGCGCGAGGAACTACTCGTAGAAGGGATTAACGCCCGAGGCGTGATCGGTTACGTCCAGCACCTGGGTGAGTTCGGGGATGGACTCTTTGAGCATCGTCTCAATCCCTTGGGACAAGGTCAGCCGACTCATCGAACAGCCTTGGCATCCTCCGGACAATTTGATGTAGGCAATGCCTTGATCCTCGTCCATCGCCACCAGATCGGCGCGGCCGCCGTGCTGAGCGATGGAGGGATTGATCTGCTCTTCGAGCACCACGAGGGCGATCGACCCGAGCGTTCCCTCGACGCCCATCGCGATGATCTCGGCGGGCACACCAGGGTTGATCTCTTCGATCGACGGATTGTTCGGGTTGACGAGCACGAGTCCCCCGCCACCCTCGTTGGCGAACTCGAGCCGACTGCCGCGCAGGCGATCCACGCTCGCCGCTGGCACCACGATGGTGACCTCACCGTCACGGCCGATCGCCGCGTCCTCGGGGGCGAGGTTGAGCTCGGAGAAGTAGAGATCGTAGGTGTAGCCCGCACCGCGCGTGCCCGTCACTTCGATCCACAGTGCGAGCGTGTCACTCGGGGTTTCTGCGTTCATCGCGTCGATCACGACGTTGCGCGCTTCGTCGGTCAGGGTGAGTACATCAAAGGTGTCGATCGAGGTCATGCACAAAGTGTAGAGGTGCCCTGCGATTTGCGTGGCGCACAGTAAGTTTGGCGCGTGACATCAATCCCCCCCGACACTCACGAGTGGGTCAGTTTCGAAGATCTCAAACGTGAGCGAACCTGGATGTTCGACGTAACATTCCTCGAAAGTAACTGGACCTGCATCTTCGGCCATGGCTGCCAGGGCGTGCTCACGGGCCCCTCGCCGGAGCTGGTCCAGGGCTGTTGCAGCTACGGCGCGCACTTCGTGGACGAGAAGGACCAACGCCGCGTGGAGCGCGCGGCCAAACACCTCACCGCCGAACAGTGGCAGTTCAAGTCCAAGGGCAAAAACGGCACGACCCGCGTCAAGAGGAACGGCGACATCATGACTCGCCTCGTCCAAGGCGCCTGCATCTTTCTCAATCGTCCCGATTTCGAGCGAGGCCCGGGCTGCGCGCTGCACGTCATGGCGATCGACAACAACGAAAGTTACATTCCCTTAAAGCCCGAGGTCTGTTGGCAACTCCCCCTGCGGCGAGACGAAGAGGTCCAAGACGACGGCCACGTCATCACCCGGATCGGTCAGTGGGACCGACGCGACTGGGGTGCGGGCGGTGCGGAGTTCCACTGGTGGTGCACCGAGTCCGCCTCCGCCTTCGTCGGCAAGACGCGGGTCGTTGATTCGATGCGCGAAGAACTCATCGCCATGGTGAGTGAGCCTGTGTACCTGCGGCTCTATGCGTACCTCGACCAGCGAGCGTCTCAACCTAAGGCCACACGCCTCGCGCACCCGGTCGTTCGAAAAAAGGCTTAGCCCTCCGCGGCCAGGGGATCCTCTTCGTTGAACGTGGTGCGAGGCAGTGAGCCAAGGATCTCGTCGTACCGATCCTCTTCGGCCAGGCACCATTCGGCGTGGACATCGTCGGGGGCGGCGCCGCATTCCGCGCACGTGGTGGCTCGCGGTCCAGTTGACCTCTTCAATTCACGAGCTTCGACAAAACGACGGTGACGACCCTTTTTCACGTCAACTCCTCACTGGCCGCGGGCCAAGACCCAGGCGGCGGCCATAACCCATTTTTCTTTGGGTTGCTCATCCATACTACCAAGACAGCCTCTCGACTCAGCCCCTAACATTTGCCTCGTGAGCACCGTCTTTGACCCCCAGGACATGATTCTTCGCTTTCGCGAGCGCGCCGAAGCCGTCAAGCGCCGCGGACTACCTCCGGTGGAAGGTCCGGAGCGTCAGATGTTCATGGACGCGGCCAAGCTCGACTTTCAGGACTTCGCGATGTTGGGTGACGCCACCGCCACCCTCGAGGACGGCATCCTGCGACTCGAGATTGACCTTCGCCCGCCGTCGAGTTAGGTCGTCAGATCGCTTCTGATGCGAGCCGAGGCCTCAGCCAACTGACTCACTCCCAGAGAGAGGTCGTTGATCGCTCGGGTGCGCTGCTTGGAGTTGGATCCCGCTTTGTAGCAGACGTTGGCGCCGGCACCCAAGTTGCCGTACGCCTTGGCCAACAGAGAACTGGCGAGATGGTCGGGCGTGGGCAACGCGGAGTTCGCTTCTTCGGACTCCACCAGCATCACCGCACACACCGTGTGGAGTTCGCTCGCCGGAGCTGACTTGGTCCGCAGCGCCGTGGCCGAGTGCTTCGCGTCGTTGATCAGTGTCTTGTTGTTGGCGACGTAGGCGCTCTCGGACACCCAGGACTTCATCGCCGCCTTTTCTGACTGCGTGCCCCAGGCCCCCAAACTCACCACACACAACGCGAGAAGCGCGACGCTGCGCAGGACCTTCGCTCGGCTCACGTGGCGACGACCAGGTGAAGCTGGCGCGGTCCACGGCGCACGACGAAGTATCGGTCGTGCAAAGCGTCCTCGATCGTGACCCGGGCGTTCGCGTCGAGTCGCACGTTGTTGAGGTACACGCCACCTTGTTCGAGGAATCGGCGCGCCTCGGCCTTGGACTTGGCCAACTCGCTCGCCACGAGCAACTCCACCGGATCAATACCCGCCGCCAGGTCCGCGCGCGACCACGTGGACGAGGGCGCGTCGCCCACCACTTCGAGCAAGGTGGACTCATCCAGCTCGGCGATGGACTCCGAAAACAGGGCCGTGCTCGCCCGCTCGGACTTGGCTGCAGCGTCCTCGCCGTGCACCATGGCGACGACCTCGTGGGCTAGAACGCGCTGTGCACGACGTTCTTGGGGTGCCGCGGCCGTCGCGTCGTCCAGCTCGCGAATGGCCTCGTGGGAGAGAAACGTGAAATAGCGCAGCAGCTGCGGGGTAACCACGTCGTCGCTGTTGAAAAGGAACTGGTACATCTGGAAGGGCGAGGTGCGCGCCGGGTCCAGCCAGACCTGTTCGCCGCCTTCGGACTTACCAAACTTGGTGCCGTCGGCACGCACGAGCAACGGCGACGTGAGAGCGTCCGCGCTGCCGCCGGCCGCCTTGCGCACCAGTTCGGCCCCCACCGTGATATTGCCCCACTGGTCCGAGCCACCCAACTGCAGCGTGCAGCCCTCGTCGAGGAAGAGACGCAGAAAGTCGTACGCCTGCAGCAGCATGTAGGAAAACTCGGTGAAGGAGAGGCCCACGTCGTCGCGATCCAGACGACTTTTGACCGATTCCTTGGCGATCATTTGATTGACGGTGAAGTGCTTGCCTACGTCGCGCAGAAAGTCAGTCAAACTCACGGTGGTGAGCCAGTCGGCGTTGTTGAGCAGTGCGGCTTGCGCCGCACCCGCACTGGGTTCGAAGTCCAGAAACTGGGCCATCTGAACCCGGATACCCGCCAGATTCGCCTCCAGCACCTCGGGCGTGAGCAGAGGCCGCTCGGTGTCCTTAAAGCTCGGATCCCCGACGAGTCCCGTGCCGCCCCCCGCGAGCGCAATGGGACGATTACCGGCCATCTGCAGTCGGCGCATGTTAAGCAGCGGAATGAGGCTTCCTAGGTGCAACGAGGAAGCGGTGGGGTCAAATCCCACGTACAACGTGACCGAACCGGTATCGAGGCGATCGAATACGCCCTCGTCAGTGGTCTGATGGATCAGGCCACGAAACTCCCAGTCGTCACGTACTTTCATGGGTCGAGTCTACGGGGCTCGCCAATTAGAGCGATGGCGTAAAGGGCAGGTTCGTCTGGAGCCACAGTACGAACGTGTGCCACCACCCAGTGATCTCACTCACGCCGATCGCGATCAGCAGCACTCCCCCAATGATGCCGATCAACTTGGCGTGGCGACGCAACCAGGTCGACGCCACGGCCATCCACTCGGTCGCGATCGCCGCGACGAGAAAGGGCAGGCCCAAGCCCAGGCAGTAGAAGAACGCGAGGATCGAACCCCGCAGCGCGGTCGCACCCGGTGACGCCGAGGCCAACACCAAGATCGCCGAGAGAGTCGGTCCGATGCAGGGCGTCCAGCCCAGGCCGAAGGTGAAGCCCAGCATCGCGGCCCCCGCTACCGAGGCTCGTGGCAGATGATGAATGCGCCGTTCGCGGTTCAACCACGTTGAGGGCCACCACCCCGCAAAAAAGAGGCCCAGCCCGATCGTGATGACGCCGAAGATGATCTCCAGGATCCGCTGATGCTCATCGAGCTTCTGACCAAAGTCGCCAAAGAGGGCGCCGAAGCTAACGAAGATGACGGTGAAGCCGAGGATGAAGGCAATAGCTCCCACGAGCGCTCGACCGCGACTGTGGCTCGCTTCGAGGCGACCGGCCGATCCGGTAAGGAACGCCAAGTAGCCCGGAACCAGCGGCAAGACGCACGGCGAGGCGAACGAGACGAAGCCCGCGGCGATCGCCAGCGGTATCGCCGCAAAGAGCGAGGCCGGCAGAGCTGCGATCACGGTTGCTCCATGAGCGCGGCCACGCGCGCGTTCCAGCGGTCGTGGATCTTGACATTGTCCCCTCGCGAGGGAACCTTGGCCACCACGACGCTGAGCCCACCCGTGCCAAGGCCCTTGTCGATGGCGCGGCGGAGTTCATCGAGGGTCGTGACGCTCACCGCGTCGTGGCCAAAGGCGTGAGCCACTGCTTCGAGGTCGTGCGGGCGCGGCGTGCCAAAGAGAGCTTCGAATCGCTCGGGCGCGAGTCGCGTGGCCTGGCTCAAGAATGAAAAGATCCCGCCACCTTGGTTGTCGGCCACCACCAGCACGCACGTTCCCCCGGCGGTTCCCAAGCCGTCAACCAGACCCGAGACGTCGTGGAGGAACGTGAGGTCGCCCACGTACCCGATCGCCGAGGAGCCGGCGGCCACGCCCAGGGTCGTTGAGACCACGCCATCGATCCCGTTCACACCGCGATTCGCGTACGTCGCGCTTCTTCGCGCAGGCGCCCACCACTCCACGTCGCGCACCGGCATCGATGACCCCACCACGAGAGAGACGCCCGACTCGTTGGCAGCGTCGACGACCGCTCGCGCGAGGGCCGGCTCGACGAGGTCGCTCTCGCGATCTTGCTCTTCCAACCACCGACCGACCTCGCGCGAGGCGTTGCGCCACGTCGTGACGTACGCTTCGTCGCCCAGCAGCCCGGCACAATCGCCCGAGGGCAGACCGGCGTACGTTTCGCTGATCAGCCGATCGGGATCTGCAACGAAACCCGCGCCCTCGAGCGCAATAGTGCGCGCACGCCAGGTTCGCAGTTGCTCCGCGAGGACTTTGGACGCCGGAAGTCCACCTAGTCGAATGACGACGTCGGGCTGAACGCGACGAACGAAGTCGGCCGAACGAAGGAGCGAGTCAAAGTACTCAAGTGTGCCATTGGCGGTGGCGTCACCGAGCACCACCCAGTTGAGGCGACGGCAGATCTCAATCGTCTCGCGCGTAACCCCACGCCCGACCACGCACAGCACCGCCCGTCCCCTCACGTCTACGTCGGGAACGTCCTGCACCGTCTGGGCTACGTAGCGTCCACTCCGTGACGGCAGCTCGAGGATGTCGGCGACCAGCGGTTCGAGAAACGCAGCGTTCAGGTGTACCGGCCCCGGTGGCGATCCGATCGCCGAGTACCACAGGTCTTGGGCGATCTCTCGCCAGTTTGCCGAGTCCTCAAAGTTGACGACAAAGGTGTCGGTGAATCGACGCACCATGTCGGCGTAGAGATGGCCCTGCTCAATGGTCTGGGGAGCGCCCACTCCGTGCTGGTCGGGCGGACGGTCCGCGGTCACCACGATGAGCGGCACGAAGGCGAGGTCGGCTTCGGCGACGCAGGCGTGAAGTTCAGTCGCCGCGGTTCCACTGGTGACGATGACGACCACCGGGCGCTGGGTGACGAGAGCCCGTCCGAGCGCAAAGAACCCCGCACTTCGTTCGTCGAGTCGAATGTGAAGTGTGACTCCCTCGGTGGCCGCCGCGGCGAGGACCAGTGGCGTCGA
Organism: Acidimicrobiales bacterium; assembly: GCA_049511155.1. GTDB lineage: Bacteria > Actinomycetota > Acidimicrobiia > Acidimicrobiales > RAAP-2 > RAAP-2. The sequence goes on along the minus strand of JBEKYI010000002.1, from coordinate 17,452 downwards.
GCGAGATCCGGGTGAGATCACGACGTCGCTGAGCCCCAGTTGGGCCCACTGGTCAAAGACCGTCGCACAGAACGTGGCCTGCGCCTCACTGGCGCTCGGTACGCTACGTGACAATGTCGCTCCTCGGTCTAGAACGCGCTGGCTCCGGGCCAACTTTGGTGTGGCTGCACGGTTTTACCCAAACGAAGCATTCGAGTTACCGGTTCCGATCCATTCTGGCAGGCTCGTACGAAGTCCTCACCATCGACCTACCGGGACACGGCGAGAACGCTGGCCAGTCGGCGTCGCTCGAGGACACCGCGGACATGCTCGCCGAGGCCCTACCGCGGGACCCCTTCATCCTCGCCGGGTACTCCTTAGGCGGACGAGTCGCGCTGCACGTTGCGTTGCGCCATCCCGATCGTCTGGCGCACCTCGTCCTCCTGAGTGCGACCCCGGGCATCGCGAACGACGAGGAACGCCGGGCAAGACGTGAGCGCGACGAGGAACTGGCCGATCGAATTGAGATCATTGGCACCGACGCCTTCCTGGACGAGTGGCTCGCTCAGCCCATGTTCCAGTCGATCCCCGCCGATCCGCGGGAACGCGGCGCACGCAGTCACGACGCGCGCGGACTGGCCGACTCATTGCGCTATGCGGGCACGGGGACTCAGGATGACCTGGTCGAGGCGCTGCGCCAACTGGCCACGCCCACCTTGATCCTGGCCGGAGCGAACGATGAGAAGTTTGCCCACGAGGCGACTCGCTTGGGTGAAGCCATCGCCCGCTCGACGCGACGTCTCGTGCCCGACGCCGGTCACGCCGCACACCTCGAACAACCCGGGAGCGTAGCTACTCTCGTTGCGACGCTCTAGCCCCAGTACGCGTTCGCCGCGAGAAGTACGCCGAGGAGTGCGCCGATCCCCAGTTGCGCGCGCGCGGAGTACTTGAGCATGGGCAGTAACTCTCGGCCGCTGGCCGTCGAGAAGGCCATCTGTAACGCGGGGATGTAGATCAGCACTGCGACGAGGCCGACGACGAGCTGATGGGCGGCCAGAGTGCCCACCACCACGCCAACGACGCACACCAGATACAACCAGGAACTTCGCGTTCGACCCAGTCGAGCCGCGAGAGTCTTCTTTCCGGTCGCGCGGTCGCCGTCGACGTCGCGCAGATTGTTGGCTTCGAGCAGCGCGCACGCCATAAAACCGGTGGCGACACCGAGCCACCAGGCACGCGGGGGAATCGTGAGGTGCTGGACGTAGGCGGTTCCCACCGTCGCGACGAGACCGAAGTACACGAACACGAAGAGTTCGCCGAAGCCGTAGTACCCGTAGGGCTTGGGCCCGCCCGTGTAGAACCAACCCGCGAGCACCGCCGTCGCGCCGATCGCCACGAGCCACCACGTCGTGCGCGACGCCAAGACGAGACCCGCCGCACACGCCAGGGCGAATCCGAGATACGCCGCACTTCGCACCCAGGGCGCGGGAACGAGCCGCGAGGCGGTAAGACGAAACGGGCCGACTCGTACTTCATCGGTACCGCGCACACCGTCGGAGTAGTCGTTGGCGTAGTTAGTTCCTATCTGCAACGCGAGAGCGATGAAGAGGCACAACACAGAGTTGACCCAATTGATGCTGGACGGCCGGATGAGCAGGGTGCCCACCAGGACCGGCACGCCCGCCGCGGGCAGCGTCCGCGGGCGCGCCGCGAGAACCCAGCGACGATACGGCCCGGGCGCGTCGGTCATGGACGCTTGGGAAACTTCGAGAAGTCTGGTTGACGACCCTCGACGTACGCGTTGCGACCTTCCTGAGCCTCTTCGGACATGTAGAAGAGCATGGTCGCGTCGCCGGCCAACTGCTGGATGCCCGCCAAGCCGTCGTCGGCCGCGTTAAAGCCGGCCTTGAGCATGCGCAGTGCGATCGGTGAGAGGGTCAAGATCTGGCGACACCACGCGACCGTCTCGCGCTCTAAGTCGTCGAGCGGAACGACCGTGTTGACAAGACCCCAGGCCAACGCTTGGGCCGCGTCGTACTGACGACAGAGGAACCAGATCTCCTTCGCGCGCTTTAGCCCAATGGTTCGAGCCAGGAGCGAGGATCCATATCCCCCATCGAAGGAGCCCACGCGCGGACCGGTCTGGCCAAATCGACCGTTGTCCGCCGCAATCGTGAGATCACACACCAGATGCAAGATGTGCCCGCCGCCAATGGCGTAGCCCGCCACTTGGGCGATCACCGGCTTGGGCAGACGGCGAATCTGGATCTGCAGGTCGAGCACGTTCAGTCGCCCCACGCCGCGCTGGGCGACCTCATCGTCGCCCATGTACCCGTCATCACCCCGGATGCTCTGATCGCCGCCCGAACAGAAGGCGTCGGGCCCGGCCCCGGTCAGCACGATCACCCCCACGCTGAGGTCGTCGCGCGCGGCCTCAAATGCTCGTGAGAGTTCAAACAGCGTCTGAGGTCGAAAGGCGTTGCGCACCTCGGGCCGGTTGATGGTGATTCGAGCAATCCCCTCGCCTACTTCGTAGACAATGTCGCCGTACTCTCCTCGGCGCTCAAAGTCCGGCAGCGCTTGGGTTCGGAATGCATCGAGAGGGTCGTGCGGCGCGCCCTGAATCACGGTGTTTGCCATGGCGACCACGCTACCGGCTCGATCGTGGGCGGAATAAGGTCACAGAGTGCGCTCGTTGCTCGCAATCGACCTTCCTCTCGGGCCTGCCCTCGAGGTGGCCTTGCGTGAGTGCGCCGAGCGCGACCAGGCTTTTTGCGTCCTCGATCAGAGACTCTCGGCGCGCCGTCGATACGAAGAACTTGAGTGGCTCGGCGCGACTGAGATTCTGACTGTCGAGGGACGCCGAGCGCGCCCGGAAGGGCGACTCGTCGATGACGAGATAGGCCTGGTGATGTTGACCTCCGGTTCGAGCGGCGAACCGAAGGCCGCCGAACTCACCTGGGACGCCCTCGCCGCGAGCGCCGAGCTCACTCAGGCGACGCTGCGCGCAGACTCCCCTCCGGTCTGGTTTCCCTGTCTGCCGGCCAATCACATCGGAGGTCTGGCTGTTCTGCTGCGAGCAATCTTCTCCGACGCGACTCTTCTGTGGACGAGCGTCGACGATATCGAAGGCGCCGCGCACCTCGGCGCCACCCACGTCTCTCTCGTTCGCACCCAACTCGCGCGTCACGATGTGAGTGGCTATCGATGGGTGCTGTTGGGTGGCGGACGGCCCCCCGAGCACTTGCCAGCGAACGTCCTCACGACCTGGGGGATGACTGAGACTGGATCGGGCGTGGTCTACCGCGGTGTGCCACTACCGGGCGTTGAGTTCATTGCCGTCAACGGAGAACTGTGCGTGCGCACACCCACGCTCTTTCGCTCGTACCGCAGCGCACCGCGGCCAAAGTACGTAGATCCCCAGGGGCTCGAGTGGTTCCCGACCGGCGACGCGGGCGAAGTGCTCGAGAACCGGATCCGCGTGTTCGGCCGTCTCGGATTCGTGATCAACACGGGGGGTGAAAAACTCTGGCCCGAGGACCTCGAGTCAGTCCTCGCCACCGTCGAAGGAGTCCGTGATGTCGCGGTCACCGGAGTGGACGATCCCGAGTGGGGACAGCGAGTGGTGGCCCTGGTGGTGAGCGGTGACACTACCAACGATGAAGAATTGCGTCGGGTCGCGAGCGAGCGCTTAGGACCCTGGGCGAAACCCAAAGAGATTCGTCACGTCGTGGCGATTCCGCGGACGTCGAATGGCAAGATCCGTCGTGGCGACCTGGCGAACCTGCACTGATTCGACCGACGTCGAGGTGCGCTAGGAGTTCTCGTTCGTCTTGCCGCGGCGCGCCACGGAGTCAACGGTCACGGCCGCCAGCAGCACGATTGCGACCACGATGTACTCGACCGCCGTACTCACGCTGATCAGCGCCATGCCGTTGTAGATGGTGGCGATCACCAGGCCGCCGATGACGGCGTGGATCATCTTGCCGCGACCGCCGTACAGGCTGGTCCCTCCGATCACCGCCGCCGCGACCGCGTACAGCACGTACGTGCCACCGGGCATCGCATCGGACATTCCGTCGAGGTTCGAGGAGTACAGCAGTCCCGCCACGCCCGCGGTGAATCCGGCGAAGACGAAGGCGAGCAGGCGGTAACGATTAACGCTGATGCCCGCGCGACGAGCAGCTTCCTTATTGCCACCGATCGCGTAGATGTAGCGACCCGTCTTGGTCTTGGTCAGGATGAAGGAGCCGGCCAGCAACAGCGCGAGGTCAATCGGGATGGCAAAGGGCATCCCCTTGATCACTGAGAAGTTCGAACGGTTCGCGTTGAAGATCAGAACCAGGACGAGTCCCGCGGCCGCGAGAGCGGCAATCTTGACCAGGGTGAAGTACAGCGGCTGCAAGGTCAGGCCACTCACTCGCCGGCGCCGATAGGACCGCAGCATCATCACAGCGGCCACAAACACGAGAATGATGAAGAACAGCCAGGTCCACAGCGGCGTGAAGTTGCCAAAGACCAGGTTGTACAGAACGTGGTTCTGCACCGGGACCGTCCCACCCGAGTTTTCCTTGTCGATCATGTAGATCAGAACGCCCTCAAAGCCAATCTGTCCCGCCAGGGTCACAATGAACGACGGCAAGCGCAGATACACCACGAAGAGTCCCGAAACGAAACTCAGCCCACTGGAGATCGCCAGCGAGACGAGAAACGCCAGCGGCCAGGGCCAGTGCCAGGCCACGCTCGTGGTAATCGTCGCGATGGCCCCCCCGATGCCGAGCACGTAGCCGAGCGACAGGTCAATCTCGCCGAGCAGCAGCAGCCAGATCTCGGCCATGCCGAGGAGGATAAAGACCGTCGATTGAATGAACAGGTTGGTCAGGTTGTCGGGGTGCAAAAAGACGTGATTGCGAAAATAGAAGTAGAGAACCAGGGCCACCAGGCCGAGCACCACGGGCAAGAGTCCACTGTCGCCGGAGTTCAGGCGCTTGAATAACTTCTTGAGCTCGCTGTCCTCAGTGAGCGTGTCGACGTGGAGCGTGGGGTCAGCGGGGGAAATCGCGGGCACGAGGAATGTTACCTTTCGGCTACTGAGTGGTGGCCAGAGTAGAAGGAGCTCGCGACGTCGTGCCAGTCGTAATGAGGTCGACGGCACTGCCGGTGTCGTAGTTTTGGACCGGTCCACTGGAGACAAGCGAACCCAGATACATAACAGCTACCCGATCCGCAACTTCAAAGACGTCGGTCAAGTTGTGCGAAATGACGATGACCGCCACGCCCCGTGAGGCCAGGGTCTGGATGAGGTTAATAACTTGAGCGGTTTGCGACACACCGAGGGCGGCCGTGGGCTCGTCCAAGATGACGAGTTTGGAGTCGCGCATCACTGCGCGCGCCACGGCTACTGCTTGGCGCTGTCCTCCCGAGAGGGAACCGACCTTCTGTCGCACCGACTTCACCGTCGACACGGCTAAGTCCTTGAGCGTCTTGTTGGTGGTCAACTCCATCTCGATCTCGTCCAACACGCCAAGACGCGTGGCTTCGTGTCCGAGATAGAGGTTCTCGACGATGTCGAGGTTGTCGCACAACGCCAAATCCTGATAGACGGTGGCGATACCGAGTTCGGTCGCGTCGCGCGGCGTGTGAATGTGGACCTCTTTGCCACCCCAGTAGATATGGCCACTCGATGGCTGCCATATCCCAGAAATGGTCTTAATCAGGGTCGACTTACCGGCACCGTTGTCACCGATCAGTGCGGTGACCTGTCCAGCGGGTACGTCCAAATCGATGTTCTGAATCGCCTGCACGGGACCGAATGATTTCGAGATCCCGCGCAGGCTCAACAGAGTTTCGCCAGGTGTGACGTCCGCCCCCGGAGGGCCTTGGCTCACTGCCCCACTTTCGGGGGTGTGTTCTTCCGACGCTTCGGGGGTGGACGTCACAAACTTCTCCTTGGCTACTTAGGAAATGCCGTACTTCGTGCAGTCCGCAGCGTACGTGGGCTCAGTAAGACCCTGAACCGTCGGCGCGTTGCTGGTGCAGATCGCTGACGCGGCCACAAACTTCTGAGCGATGACGGTGGACTCAATCGTCGACGCGGTCACCCACGACGAAGTCAAGAGAACCGACGGCACGTGCTCGTACGCGGCAATCTTCGTGCTGGAGTCAGTGGTCGTACCGTTCACGAGGCCCTTAGGCGGCTTGACGCCGGCGCGCAGGTACAGCGCCAACGCGGCGGCGGCCTGAGCTTCCTCATAGATCGGCTTGTACACGGTGCCGCACTGGTATCCAGAGATGATGTTCTGGAAGCCCGTGGGCGTCGCGTCCTGGCCGGTGAAGGGAATCGTGTCTGGCGGAAGACCCTTGGACTGCAGGTACGCAATGATCGGCGCAGCGTTCTCGTCGTTCGGCGTCAACACGGCGTTGATCTTCGGGTTCGCGGCGTACGCGCCCTCGAAGTCCGTCAAAGCCTGCGAAGGCGTCCAAGTACCGACGCTCTCGTCGACCGTGTTCGCGCTACCGCTGCCACCTTCGGCCGGGGCGTAGCCCGCGGATGAAAGAACGGCGTTGTAGCCCTTACCGAACAGCGTCGCGTTGTTGTCGGTCGGTGCTCCGTACATGACGAAGACGACTGGGTTCTTCACGTTCCAAGCAGTGATGCAGGCCGTAAGTCCCTGACCCAACTGCGTACCGACGGTCACGTTGTTGAAGCTCACGTAGTAGTTACGGAAGCCACCCAGCGTGAGACGGTCGTAGTCGATGACCTTGACGTGGTGCGCGACGGCGTATGACTCAACCGCGTCACCCGTCGTGGAGTCCTCGGGGTCGATGACGAGTACCTTGGCACCGTTCGCCACGTCCGCTTGCGCGTCGGTGAAGAAGGTGTTGTCGCTGCCGTCACCGTTTTGGACAATGAGGTCCTTCGCGGGTAGTCCGGCTGCCTTCATGGCACCCTTCATGAACGGAGCGTCAAAGTCGACGTAGCGGTCTGACGAGGTGGTGTCAGGAAGGATCATTGCGACCTTGCCCTTACCCTTCTTCGCCAGGGACGTCAGGTACTTCATCGTCGCGTAGTTCGTCTTGAACGTAGTCGCGCTCACCGTGGGCGACGCGGCTCCCGAAGAAGAACTGACCATCGGCAGCGCCAAGGCGGTAAACGACCCCGCCAAAGCAATCGCCGCGAGGGCCCGACTCTTTTTCAATTTCATATTTTCCCCAACCCTTCGTATGGCACCCCAACGATGCCATCTTTTTGTGATTACAACATGAACGCCCTGTGACAGCAACGTCCGCAGAGAAAGTAGCACGTGAGAATCCTTAAAAAAGTGCGCTCCCGCGAAATCCACAGGGTCGAGACTCATCTACCAGCGCTAACCTGTCGCGCCCGAAGTCGTCCACGGGCGCTTCCGTTCGTGCCATAGACACGTTGCTCAGTAATTGCTTGGTCCCCTGGCTCGTCTCCTCGAGCGCATCAATATCCTCGTGCACGCTCGCACGTGAGAGTTCTGATCACGAGCCTTCTCAGAAGGCGAGGACCTGATCCATGGTCTCCATAATGGCGATCGACTCGTCGAGAGGCATGACGTCACTTTCTTTCCATCCTTCGCGCAAGCACCGCGCCACCTCTTGAGCTTCGTAGTGCAGTCCTCGACCTTGCGTAGTGAAACTGAACTCTTCGCGCTTGTCGTCCCGGGTGATAAGGGTCATGGACGTCGGCGCGTAGAAGTCACCGGCAATCTCCACGCGCGCGAGCGTGCCCGAGACGCACGCCCGGGTCGCCGTTCGAGCAAGCGAGGTACAGCTCAGCGTCGATTGCGCGCCGTTCTCGTAGCCAAAGATCATCGACACTTGTCCGTCAACTCCGGTAAATGCCGGCTCCACTAAGGCGGTAATGCGCTCGGGCCTGCCGAGCAACATCGAGGCGAATGAGACGGGATAGACGCCGAGGTCCAGCAATGCGCCACCCCCGAGCTCGGGCGCGAAGAGTCGAAAGTCGGGGTCCAAGGCGAACCATTGGCCGTGGTCCGCTTCGAAGGAGACGATCTCGCCGAGTCGCCCGGCGCCGATTAGTTCACGCAAGGCAGTCACGTGGGGCAAAAACCGCGTCCACATCGCCTCCATGAGAAAGAGGCCCCTTCTGCGAGCCAGCGCCACCAGGTCCCGCGCCTCCTGGCCGGTCATCGTGAAGGCTTTTTCGACGAGCACGGGCTTACCGGCGTTGAGGGCCAGCGAGGCGTTCTCGAAGTGCATGGGATGGGGTGTGGCCACATAGACAGCGTCGACCTCCTCGTCGCGCACCAACTCCTCATAGGAGTCGTAGCGCCGGGGCACGTCGAAAAGATCGCCGAAGGAGTCCGCTGACGCACGTGAGCGAGAGCCCACCGCGGCCACCACGCCGTCGTCGGTGTATTCGAGATCGCCCGCGAAGGTGTGGGCGATGCCACCTGTGCCGAGTATCCCCCATCGAATCGGTTCACCCATCGCAACAGCTCCTCTCGTTGTCGACAGCCACAGTATCGAGGACGCGTCACGCTCAGGCGCTAGACAATCAGCATGGTCCAACTTGCCCAACCGATTGAAACCGCTCGACTCATCCTGCGCCCCTTCGAGCCGAGCGATCTCGACGACTTCGCGTCGATCCTGGCCGATGAGTCGGTCAATCAATATCTCTACTCCGAACCAAGTTCACGCGAAGAGGCCGCCGCGGCGTTGGACAAGCGCCTGAACGCGGCGAACTACCCCGAGGAAAACAGCCTCCTTCGCGTGGCCGTCGCCCAACCGGCGACAAATCGACTCGTTGGCCACTTCATGCTTCACTGGAGTGAGGACGTTCATCGTCAGGGCGAGATCGGTGGCTCACTGCATCCCGACGTTCACGGCCAGGGGTACGCCAGCGAAGTGTACGAAGCGCTGCTAGAACTCGCCTTTATCCAGTACGACCTTCATCGGGTCTGTGCTCGATGCGACGGCCGCAATGCGGCTTCCGTGCGATCCCTCGAGAAGGCCGGTCTGCGTCAGGAGGCCCACTTCGTGGAGAACGAGTTCGTCAAGGGCGAGTGGACCGATGAGATCGTGCTGGCCATCTTGCAAAGCGAGTGGCGCGCCGCGCGCCAACCGAGCTAGCGGCACCACGTCGCGCAAGATCTCGTAAGGTCGTTGGGCCATGGCTTTGTTACGTGACGTGAAGTCAGACCTGGGCTCGTCGTACTTGATCGACCACGCTGACAATCCCGTGCTCTGGCGCACCTGGGACGCCGACGCGCTGGAGGAATCTCGAGCGAGTGACCGGCCGATCTTTCTCTCGATCGGCTACGCCGCCTGCCACTGGTGCCACGTCATGGCCCACGAATCCTTCGAGAACGAGACGATCGCTGAGGTCTTGAACGAGTTCTTCATCCCGGTAAAGGTTGATCGCGAAGAGCGGCCCGACGTCGACGCCCTCTACATGGCCGCGACCCAACTGGTGTCCGGTCACGGTGGCTGGCCGATGTCGGTCTTTCTCCTCTCGGACGGTCGCCCCTTCATGGCCGGCACCTACTACCCACCCACTGATCGGGCCGGCCAAGTCGGCTTCTTGCGCCTGCTCGACGCGCTACGCGACGCCTGGAGGAATCAGCGCGAACTCGTCGAGCGACAAGCCGACGAACTCGCCGGGGCCATCACCCGCGACGTTCGCTTCATCGACCATGTCGCACCGTACGTCGAGCGCATCGACCTCGGTGACGTGCGTGCTCGCCTGTGTCACGATTTGGTGGACCAAGGCGACGACGACGGTGGCTTTGGGGGCGCACCCAAGTTTCCCCGGCCCAGTTTCGTAACCGCGTTGTTCGAGTGCGACGAGCCACGGGCCCGAGAGGTCGCGGCCCTCACTCTGGACGCCATGAGTCGTCGTGGCCTCTACGACCACTTCGGTGGCGGCTTCGCGCGCTACAGCGTGGACGCCCAGTGGCACGTGCCGCACTTCGAAAAGATGCTGAGCGACCAGGCTCTCTTGGCGCGTTGTTACCTGCGCGCCGCACGTATCACGAACAACGAGACGTGGCGCGACGTGGCCCTCGACACGCTCTCCTTCGTCGAGCGCGATCTTCGCCTCGCCGAGGGCTACGCCTCCTCCCTCGACGCTGACGCGGGCGGGGTGGAAGGTTCGCACATCACGTGGACGCCGGACGAGGTGCGTGAGGTGCTCAGCGAATTTCCCGACGACACGGTCGATGCGGTACTGACGAGATGGCGCATCACTTCCGGGGACACCTTCGAAGGGCGCTCGATTCCCCGCCTGGCCGACGGCCAGGCATTTCTGACGCCGCCGGATCTGCTGCCGGCGTACCGGGCATTGCTCGCGGCGAGAGAACACCGGACTCAACCGAGTCGAGACAACAAGATCGTCTTGGAGTGGAACGCGATGGTGGCGTCCGCCTTTCTCCTCAGTGGCGTGACGCGCTACGAGGATCGCGCTCTCGAACTCTTGGCGTCGCTACGATCCAGTCACTTTGCCGGTGACGTGTGGTGGCGCACCGAACACCAAAGAGCTCAGGCCACCGCCAGCGACCTCGCGTGGCTCATCGACGCCTCGATGGACGCCTATGAGCTCACCGGACGCGATGAGTGGCGCACTCGCGCCATCGAGGTCGCCACCTATCTCGTTGCGCATTACTGGGATGGCCCCGTGCCGAACGACCTCAATGCCCGCGTCGGATCAGGCTTCTTCACCCAGAGTGATCTTGTCGGTGATCTCAGCACTCGCCCCAAGGAGATCTTCGACGGAGCGACGCCCTCGGCTCACGCTATCGCCACGCGAGCGCTCGCGCGCCTCGCCCTCAGTGACGGCTCGACCTTGTTCCTCGTCATCGCGCAACGCCTGGTGGAGATCGCGGGATCGCTCATCGTCTCGCACCCCAACGCGGTTGTCGACCTCGTCGAGGCGGCCGGATTCGCGATCGAAGGAGTCGAGGTGGTGATTCCGGGAGAGCCGAATGAACTCTCCGACCACCTACGATCGTTGGCGATGTCACGCGCCGTCCTTGTTACCGGTTTGGGATCTTCTCCGCTCCTCGCCGGACGGTCCCCGGGGTTCGCCTACGTCTGTCACGCGGGCGTGTGCGAGTTGCCCGTGACAAGTGTCGACGCCCTGGATGCGGAGCTGAAGAAGAGTGGCGCGTGCCCCTGTTAAGTCGCGACCCGGCGGTTCGCGCGACGCGTCGGCTCATCTCACGAACGCCCCAGCGCGAGACCGTCAACCTCACTCCGGGCGCCACCGTGCACGGGCTCGTGCTCGGTTCGACCAATGAATCCACGACCGTCGTCGATCTCGCCAGTCAGGCCATTGTGCGCTGGCGCATTCCATGGCCGCTCGACATCGAAACCGACCTCGCTGCCTTTGACGTGGTCGAAGGCCAGTTGGCCGAGGACATTCAGCGCGACGATCTCGCCCAACCTGAAGCGGTGACCCTCGGGGACCTACCGCGTCGTCTGGGCACGTACCGCGGACGTCGCGTGCGCACGTGGCTCGAGCAACTGGCCAGTCCCGCCGACGGGCCCCTCTTTGGCTTTCGCGGGCCCAGCGCGCCCTACTGGGAGTTCCGCGGCGAGCGACCGAGCGTGGCCCTCATCGCGGCGGATCGCGGCCCGCAACTCTTGCGACGTCCCGACGACGGATCGACCTGGGTTCGCTTCGGCTGGTTCGGCGACGACGTCTGGCTGCTGTGCGAAGACAGCCACGCCATCCGCACGATCGAAGCCACGCGACGTACGTCACTAGCGGGCAAGGATCTGGCCACCGCGCTGGGATTCCGGCCGAACTACGTGCTCACCACGCTCTCTCAGCCCTTAGACGGACACTGCTACAAGAGCTGTACGGGTCTGTTGCCGCGCGGGTGAACTACTTGGGCAGCTTGCCCGTGGCCAGTGACTCGGCCATGGCCCAGCCAAAGACCACCAGGCGCTGTCCCTTTTCTGGCTTGAGTCCCTTGAAGAACGTGTGCGCGCCCTCGGGGATGGCGCCCTTCGAGGCGACGTAGTCCAGCCCGCCCACCGGACCAGGACTCACGGTCATCACGAAGGTCTTATCGTCGATGGACTTCTCCGAGCCGAAGCGCTTGGCCAGGCGACGACCCCAAGCGCGGTCCTCGCCCGTAGGGCGATAGTCCAGACGCGGCACGACGTCGTCGAGCCCGATGAAGGCGCGATACCCGTCGGGCGAGGTCAGGCGGGTCCCCAGGAGCACATCCTCGTCAGGGAAGGCCAGCAGGGCGCGACGGAACTGGTCGTGAAGGATGGACTTCAAGGTCTGGTCGGACTTGGCGTTGCGATCGACGAGCAGCAGGCCGACGAGCAGCGAGGGAGTACCCCCGATGCGCTCCAGCGTGCAAAACGAGTAGCCGCGAAGTTTGTTCCCTTCGCGCGCGTGGGTGACGAGTACCCACTCCTCGCGCTGCTTGGACAGAAAGCCGATGTCAAAGTTGGGCTCTCGGTCGACGCAGAGGTCGGCCATTTCGGCTAGCTCTGCATCGCTGAGGGCAGTGGTGTCTTTGGTGGTGACCGTCATTGCCATAGGCATCCATTCTACGGCACGCCTGATGCATCTCCGCCAGAGTTAGGCCTTGATGACGTTTCGGCCGAATTCCGTGCGTAGATCCCCCACCACGCTGGGAATGCTGACGTTAAAGGCGGGACCTAGGCGAAATACCTTGCCCGACGCGCCCGTCTCGACAACTACCGGTGACGGCCCGGGATAACGCGTCAAAATCTCGCGCAAGGTGGAGATCGCACCTTGGGTGAGGTCTTCGGGGCGCAGCGAGAGGCGTAGCTCTTCGTTGCCGCGCTCCATGTGGAAGCGCTCGACGTCCACGGCGTTGAAGCGCAACTCTTCGTCGTTGTCGCTGACGCGGACTTTCATGACCACCACGCTGTCCTTCACGAGAAAGCCGCTAAAGCGCTCGAAGGCCGCGACCGAGAAGTTCACTTCAAGTGAACCGCCGAGGTCTTCGAGGATGACGCGCGCGTAGGGCTTGTTGGCCTTGGTCTGGCGGATCTGCACTTCGGCGAGAATTCCCCCTACCGTCACCGGTCGGCTACTGAGCGAGAACTCCTCAGCGCGCTCGCGCACCGCCACGATCGACCCCTCGGTCTTGGTGGCGAGGACGTCCATCACTCCGTAGAGCGGATGATCCGAGACGTAGGTACCAAGCATCTCGCGCTCAAAATCGAGTTTGATCGACTGTTCGAATTCGATGTCCGACACCGATAGCTCCGTGCCTTCCCAGTCCCCCTTGCCCTCAGCATCGAAGGCGGCAAACAGAGTTGAGATACCCAAGGCCAGGTCCTTGCGGCGCGCCAGGGTGACCTCGACAATCTCGTCCACGCGCAACAGAAAACCCTGGCGTGCGACGCCGAGGGAGTCAAAGGCGCCGGCCTTGATCAGGGACTCCATCGTGCGCCGATTGAGCACGACCGGGTCCACGCGCCGCACGAAGTCATGCACGCTGACAAAGGGCCCGCCCGCTTCACGCTCGGCCACGATTTTGTCCACGACCGCTTCGCCTACGTTGCGCACGGCGGCCATGCCAAAGGCGATGGTGTCGGGTTGCGAGAGCGACGGCGTGTAGTCGGCGAAGGACTGATTCACGTCGGGCACACCGACCGTGATGCCCATCTGACGGGCCTCGTTCAAATACACCGCGGCCTTATCCTTGTCGTCGCGAAACGACGTCAGCAGCGCCGACATGTACTCCACCGGATAGTTCGCCTTCAACCACGCGTTTTGATACCCAATCAGGGCGTAGCCGTATGCGTGGCTCTTGGGGAAGGCGTAGTCGGCGAAGGGCTCGATCTTGTCGAAGATGGCATCTCCCAGGCCCCGTCCGTATCCCTCTCGCTCGACGCCGTCAACGAACTTGGCGCGCTGGGCGCGAATCATCTCGCGAATCTTCTTGGCGCACGCCTTGCGAAGGTCGTCGGCCTCAGGCAGCGTGTAACCCGCGAGGGTGGTGGCCACGCGCATGATGTCCTCTTGGTACACCATGAGTCCGTACGTACCCGAGAGCACGGTCTCTAAGGCTTCGTGGTCGTAGCTCACCGCTTGACGATTGTTCTTGCGGTCGGCGTAGTCGTTGTGCGTGTTCTCGCCCATCGGACCGGGTCGATAGAGCGCGTTGAGCGCGGCGATGTCGTCGAAGGTTGTGGGCGCAAGGCGGCGCATGAGCTGACGCATCTTTTCGCCCTCGAGCTGAAAGATGCCGATCGAGTTGCCGAGGCGCAGCATCTCGTAGACCTTCTCGTCGTCCATAGGCACGTGGTCGATGTCAATGCGCGTACCGGTGCGACGTTCGATGTGATCGAGGGTTCGTTCGATGATGGCGAGATTGCGCAGGCCCAGGAAGTCCATCTTGAGCAATCCCAGCTTCTCGATCGCGGTGGCCTCGTACTGGGTCACGATCGGTGCTCCGTCCGATGAACCGTTGGGGCCCGACTTGCGTTGGATCGGCACGTAGTCCAGAACAGGACCCTTGGTAATCACGACGGCCGCGGCGTGGATGCCGTCTTGGCGACGCTTGCCGACGAAGCCCTTGGCGACGTCCACCACGTGCTTCACCTCGGCGTCCGCCGCGTAGAGCGCGCGCAGTTCGGTCGCCTCGCCGTAACGATTCTCGTAGCCCGGCATCGGGGTGAAACACGCCTCGAGGGGCAGATCCTGACCCATCACGAGGGGCGGCATGGCCTTGGCGATCTTGTCACCCAGCTGGGGCGGATAGCCCAAAACACGCGCCGAGTCACGCACCGCCGCGCGGGCCTTGATGGTAGAAAACGTGACGATCTGGGCCACGTGATCGGAGCCGTAGCGCTCGGCGGCGTAGCGGATCATGTCGCCGCGATAGCGCTCATCGAAGTCCATGTCGATGTCGGGCATAGAGCGACGTCCCGGGTTGAGGAATCGCTCGAAGTACAGGCCGTAGCGCAAGGGATCCAGGTCCACGATGCGCAGGCAGTACGCCACGCAGCACCCCGCCGAGGACCCACGACCCGGGCCGACGCGAATGCCCTGTTCGTGAGCGTGGCGAATGAGGTCCCAGACCACCAAGAAGTAGTCGGAAAAACCCATGTCGGCGATGACGCCGAGCTCGTAGTCGATGCGCGAGCGAACTTCGTCACTCAACGACTCGCCGTAGCGATCCTTCGCACCGCGATAGGTGAGGTCGCGTAGGTACTGGTTGGCGGCTTCCTTGTGGGTCGTATCCTGATAGCCCTCGGGCAGAGGAAACTCGGGCAACCCGTCGTTGTCGAACTCGATCGTGACGTCGGCACGTTCCGCGATGACCAGGGTGTTGTCGCAGGCCATGGGAACCTCTCGAAAGAGATAGCGCATTTCCGCCGCGCTCTTGAGGTAGTGCTGATCGCTCTCGATGCGAAAGCGGTCGGGATCGGCCACGCGCGAGTTGGTGCCGATGCAGAGCAGCGCGTCGTGCATTTCGGCGTCGCTGTGCTTCACGTAGTGCAAGTCGTTGGTCGCGACCAGCGGCGCGTCGAGGTCCTTGGCGAGTCGCATTAGGAGAGGATTCGTGCGCTGCTGGGCGGCGATGCCGTGGTCCTGGAGTTCGACGTAGAAGCTCTCCCTGCCAAAGATCGTCTGGAGGCGTCCCGCGAGTTCAAGGGCCTTTTTGTAGTCGTCCTGCAACAGCGCCTGGAGCACCACGCCCCCCAGGCAACCCGACGTGGCCACGAGTCCCGGGGCGTACTGCTCTAAGAGCTCCCAGTCAAGGCGAGGCTTGTAGTAGTAGCCCTCAAGGAACGCGCGCGACGACAGAATGCGGAGGTTCTTGTATCCCTCATTGGTCATCGCGAGCAACGTCAGGTGGTGGTAGAGCTTCTGACCGCCCTCGGAGTCCCCGCCGGTGTCGTCGATTTTTCCCCGGCGAGGCGGGCGATCAAAGCGCGAGTTCGCGGCCATGTACGCCTCGAGGCCGATGATTGGGGTCACGCCGTTCTTGCGGCATGACTCGTAGAAGTCGATGACGCCGTAGAGATTGCCATGATCGGTGATCGCGATCGCGCTTTGGCCATCGGCCTTGGCGGCGAGAACCATCTCGTCGACTCGCGCCGCGCCGTCGAGCATGGAGTACTCCGTGTGGTTGTGCAGATGGACGAATCCTTCAGCCATCAGCCGACCGCTCCTCCAGCTCTCGTCGTGAATTACACGGATGGGATTTGAAGGTTACCCCCGCACCCCCCACTCGCGCCACCCTATAAATAGGTACCCGCGCGCGGCTCGCCGGCGCCGGGCGGAAGGGAACGGTTGCGCATCTTTTCCAGTTGGGCGGCGGCGGCGGCTTGCTGAGCAAACAACGAGGCTTGGATGCCGTGAAAGAGCCCCTCGAGCCACCCGACCAGTTGCGCCTGGGCGATGCGCAACTCGGACTCCGAGGGCACGCCCTCACTGAAGGGAATGGCCATGCGCGAGAGCTCTTGGGCGAGGTCCGGCGAGAGGGCGTCGGAGAGTTCGTGCACCGAGGTCTCATAGATCTCTCGCAGGCGCGTGCGGCCGGCCTCATCCAACGGGGCGCTGCGCGCCTCATCCAGCAGTTGTTTGACCATGGAGCCAATCCGCATGACCTTGGCGGGCTGGCTGACGTAGTCGGTGTTCTCGACTTCGCTGCTCGGTTCGCTCTCACCGGGCGAGAGAACTTGGTCGGGGTTCACGCTGACGTCGCTGGAGGGCATTTCGCTCACTAGGTCAGTGTGCCAGACATTAGGATCACCTCATTCACTTCGTGCACGACCACGGAAAATAGGACCAACCGTCGATAGGATGGCGCCGTGAGAGTATCCACACGGGGGGATTACGCCAGTCGAGCCCTGCTCAGCCTGGCGCTTCGAGAGAATTACGTCGAACCGACGAGCGTACGGGACCTGGCCGAGCGCACTGGCCTCCCCCAGCCGTACCTTGAACAGATCCTGCTCAGTTTGAAGGGCGTTGGCCTCGTGCGCTCCAAGCGAGGCGTCGGGGGCGGCTACGTGTTGGCTCGTCCCGCCGAATCAATCACCCTTGCCGAGATCGTGGCCGCGGTGGACGGACCCATTTCGGCTGGCGACTTTGGCCTGCCGCACCAGGACGGCGCCTGCGACCACGAGGGCCAGTGCGTGCTCCTGGGAGTATGGGCGGACGTCGGAAATCACATGAGAGAACACCTCTCGAGTTTCACGCTGGCCGACATGGTGGACCAGGCCCGGGGCGTCCGGCCCGTCGCGCGCACGCACAGCGGCTAAAAGGCCCGACTTTCCTGGGTTTCTGTACCCTTGAAATGGGAATTACATCGTGGTAAATTAGTAAGGCGTCCGTAGGAGAAATACACGGCCCGCAGACGCGCCAGTTTGTGCCCCCCACAGACAAGGAGACGCCAGTGAGCACCACAACCACCACCCCCACCCCCCGCCGTTCCGCAGTCAATACCAACGACATGCTGGGACTCCTCATGCGCGACCT
>JBEKYI010000001.1:0-62060 GCA_049511155.1 Acidimicrobiales bacterium | reverse complement strand
CCCTCACGCGCTTCGAGCTGTTGACGGTCGCTGCCTTCCTGCACTTCTCCGACGAGGGCGTGGACGTTGGCGTCATCGAAGTAGGACTCGGGGGCACGTGGGACTCGACCAACGTCATCGACTCCGACGTCGCGGTTCTCACCAACGTGGACCTTGACCACACGGCGGTGCTCGGTCCGACGGTGAGCGCCATCGCGACCGACAAAGTCGGCATCTTTCGTCACGACGCAATCAATATCGTTGCCACCACCAACGCGATCGTCGTGGAAATCGCCGAGGAGAAGACGAGCGACCTCGACGCGACGCTGTGGCGCATCGGGCAGGAGTTCGAGCTGCGCGAGAACGAACTGGCCATCGGCGGTCGGGCGATCTCCATGCGAACTCCCTACGCCGACTACGAGGAAGCGTTCGTCTCACTTCACGGGATTCATCAGGGAGTAAACGCGGCCACGGCGATCGTCGCGGCCGAAGCGTTTCTTGGTCGAGCGCTCGGCGAGGACGTGGTCACGTCGACCTTGTCGAGTGCGCGAATGCCCGGGCGAATGGAGATCATCGCGCGCAATCCACTCATCGTTGTGGACGGAGCCCACAACCCTGCGGGCGTGCGCGCCTTGGTCGCCACACTCGACGGGGCGTTCGATGTGTCCGGGCAGCGCCGCTGCGTGCTCGGCATGCTCACCGGCCGGGACCTCGATGACATGGTGACCCCACTCATCGGTGCGAGCTTCAGCGAGTTCTACTGCTGTGCGCCAAACTCTCCGCGCGCGGTTCCCGCCAGCGAGCTGGTGCGCGTACTCCAGCGGCACGGAGCGATCGCCTACGAGCATCCCAACTCGCGCGCGGCACTCGCCCACGCGCGTGAGCGATCCAACGACGACGACCTCATCGTGGTCACCGGCAGTCTGTATCTCGTGGCCGAAGTGCGCGGTGAAGTGTTGCGCATCCCGTCTCGTCATCTGGCCTGACGCTGCTAGATTGCCCGGCGTGAAGAGAACCCTCGTCATCGTGAAGCCTGACGCCGTCGAACGCGGACTGATCGGAGAGATCGTGGCGCGTCTGGAAGACCGAGAGTTGCGACTCGTGGCCGCCGAACTGCGCACCATCGACGTCGAGACGGCCCGGCACCACTACGCCGAGCACGAGGGCAAGGCGTTTTTCGAGCCGCTCGTGGCCTTCATTACCCGTGGCCCGTCACTGGTGGCGGTGGTCGAGGGTCCCGAGGACACCTGGCAGATCGTTCGCACGATGATGGGTGCGACTAATCCAGTCGACGCGGCGCCGGGCACCATTCGCGGCGACCTCGCGACGCACACGACAGAAAACCTTGTTCACGGGTCAGATTCGGTTGAATCCGCGCAACGGGAGATCGCGATTTTCTTCCCTGACCTGAAATAAAGCGCCTCGCTGGTCGACAATGCGCCAGATGTCCTAGCCTTGTAGGGATACCAACAGGGTCGCGTCCTAAAGGAAATCTATGGTTGATGGTCGGTTCTCACTATTAGGTCGTGATATGGCGGTCGACCTGGGCACCGCCAACACCTTGGTGTACGTGCGTGGGCGCGGCATCGTACTCAACGAGCCCTCCGTGGTCGCCATCGACATCAAGGACGGCAAGCCGCTGGCTGTGGGCGCCGAGGCCAAGCGGATGATCGGGCGCACCCCGAGCAATATCCAGGCGATTCGCCCCCTCAAGGACGGGGTCATCGCCGACTTTGAGATCTGCGAAAAGATGCTTCGCTACTTCATCCACCGCGTTCACCAGCGCCGCTTCGCCAAACCGCGCATGGTGATCTGCGTGCCGTCGGGCATCACCGGCGTCGAGCAGCGCGCCGTGATGGAAGCCGCAGAGTTTGCTGGCGCGCGCAAGGCGTACATCATCGAAGAGCCGATGGCCGCGGGCATCGGCGCGGGACTACCGATTCACGAACCGACCGGAAACATGGTGGTCGACATCGGCGGCGGCACGTCGGAAGTCGCGGTGATCTCCCTGGGCGGCATCGTGACCAGCCAGTCGATTCGCGTGGGTGGCGACGAACTTGACGAAGCGCTCGTGGCGTACGTGAAGAAAGAGTTCCAGCTCGCCCTGGGTGAGCGCACCGCCGAAGAGATCAAGATTCAACTCGGCTCGGCCTTCCCGCTGCAAGAGGAACTGCGCGCCGAGATTCGTGGTCGCGACCTGGTGACCGGCCTGCCCAAGACCGTGGTGATCTCGACCGAGCAGATTCGCGAAGCCATCTCTGAACCGGTGCAGGCCATCGTCGACGCCGTCAAAGTGACGCTGGACCGCACCCCGCCCGAACTCTCATCTGACCTGATGGAGCAGGGTATTGTCCTGACCGGTGGTGGGGCGTTGTTGGCGGGCATGGCTGCCCGTTTGGAGTACGAGACCAATATGCCGATCATTGTGGCCGATGACCCCTTGAACTGCGTGGCGCTCGGTAGTGGCATGTGTCTCGAAGAGATCGACGTCTTCGCGCGCATGTTGAAGACCAGTCCTTCGCGCTAACTACGTGGCCACCGATCGTTCGCGGCGACGCACGTGGACCTTCAGTATCGCCATCGCCTTCACTCTGTTGATCCTGTATCTCACGACGGGCGTCTCCTCGGGTCTGCGTAGCGGAGCCAACATTGTTCTGACGCCCTTTAGCTGGGCGGTCAATACCATCGCTCACCCCCTCGGTCACCTCTTTGCGGGCGCGATCGACTACAGCGACGTGGTCGCTCAAAATCAGAAGTTGCGCCGCCAGCTCGCTGAGGCCGACGAGCGTCTCAATGAGGAGTGGTCGTACTCGCGCCAGCTCCAACAGATCTCGACCCAACTCGACGTGCCCTTCGTGGGTTCACTGCCGACAGTCGCGGTCCAGGTGACGACGGACTCACCCACGAACTTCTCGGCCACCGTGGGTATCTCCAAGGGACGCTCGAGCGGCATCCTGGTAGGCATGCCGGTCGTCGCCAACGGGGGACTGGTCGGGCGCGTGATCTCCACTACGTCGAACGGAGCAACAGTGCAACTCATCAGTGACACGCACTCGCTGATCGGTGTGACGTTCGGTCATAGTACAAGTGATCTCGTCGTGTCGGGCCGGGGCGTGAACAACGGTCTCGGCGCAACGTCGGTGCCCACGAACTCGGGTGTGCAACAAGGCACCAAACTCTTTACCGACGGACTTGACGGCGGACTGTTTCCGGTGGGATTGCCGGTGGCGAGCGTCAAAGCGGTCACTCTGACCCCGGGAGCCTCCACGTACAACCTGTCGCTCCAGCCCGCCGCAGACCTGCGTCACCTGTCGTATCTCGACGTCGTACTCTGGGAGCCCGCCGCGTGAGACGAGTTCTGCTGCCCGTGACGATCGTCACGCTCGTGGTGGTCGCGATTCAGTTGTCAATCTTTTCGAACCTGCGCATCGCGGGCGTCGTGGTAATGCTGGTGTGGCTCTGGCCCCTCGCGATGGGCCTGGCGGGACTCACCACGTTGGCGCTGTGGTGCGCGGTCGTCGCGGGCGTGTTCTTCGATACTCACGCGGTCACTCCCTTCGGACTGACCGTGGTGGTGGCCCTCATCCTCGCCTACGGCGCATCGCGTTTGGGCAAGGAAGGCGTCGGTGACCTGGACTCGGCCGCGTGGTGGGTGACGCCACTGATCGCGGCCGCAGCCGGCTTCATCGCGCCCGCGCTCTTTGTGGGTGCCAGCTTCTTCACCTTGAATTTCTCGTTCTGGCGCGACAGTCTCTTCGCCTCCATGGTGGTGAACGCCGTGGCGTTCTTCATCCTGGCTCGTCCCATGACGCGTCTGGCCCGCTGGGCCGGAAACTTCGGTGGGACGCGTCGATGAGTAGCTCGTGGCGCAATCGACCGACCGGCTCGTGGTGGTCTCGGCTGTGGCGACCGTGGGTGTCACTGCACCCGTTCCGTGGTCGGGGACTCAATATCAACGAACCCAAGACGGTGGGGATTCGCGACCTCATCGCCCCGCCCGGCAACGTCGAGGTTCGACCAGCCAGGCGCTGGTTCGTGATCGGTGGCTTCTTTCTCATCCTCTTCGCCGCGCTCGTCGTGCGTCTGTTCTTCTTGCAGGTGGTGGACTACAAGACCTCGTATCACAACGTCACCTCGAACTCCGAAGAGACCATCACGGTTCCCGCGACTCGCGGCGAGATCCTCGACCGCGAGGGAAGCGCACTCGTGACAAACACGACGACGACCGAAATTCGTCTGTCGCGAGAACTCGCCGCCCTCTATCCGAGCGTGAAGGGCTCGCTCTCCTCGCTCACGGGCATCAGCGTCAAGCAAATTGATGCCGACCTGCTCAATCAGCAGTACAGCCCCTACGAACCGGCCCCGATCATGGCCAACGCCCCGCCGAGTGAGGTGCAGTTCGTCAAGTTGCACCCCCGGGAGTTTCCCGGGGTCACCGTGCTCAACGTCTCCCAGCGCGACTACCCCGAAGGGGGCAACGTCGCAGCCCAGGTCCTGGGGTACGTCGGGCCCATTACGCAAAAGGAGATCAACGCGGATCCCCAGGCTGGCTACCAACCGGACTCCACCATCGGCAAGACCGGCATTGAGGCGTACTACGAGCAGTACCTGCGGGGCAAGCAGGGAACGAGCACCCTGGAGGTAAGCCCGACCGGCAACGTGCTCGCAACTCTCAAGAGCACCGCACCCACCGTCGGTGACTCGGTGGTCCTCAACATCGACTCGGGGCTGCAGAAGGACCTCGAGAACAACCTCCAAGATGAAATCCTGGCCGACCGACACTCCATCGACCCGGTCTCGCACAAGGTGCCCGAGGCGATCAACGGTGCGGCTGTCGTGCTGAACGCCCAAAACGGCGAGGTGCTGGCCATGGCGAGCTACCCCTCGTACGACCTGGACTCCTTCGTCAAGGGACTCACCGACGCCGAGTACTCAACGCTCATCAAAGAAGGTGCCTTCAACAACTTCGCCATTCAGGGTCTCTACACCCCGGGCAGCACGTTCAAACTCGTTACCGCCACCGCCGAGCTGCAGACGGGCATCTTTCCGGCGTACAAGTACGTCGACGACACCGGCGTCTTCAAGGTGCCCAACTGTAAGTCGGTGGCCGGCAGCCTGTGCTCGTTTCACGATGACGACAACTCCGCGGCCGGTGAGATCGACCTGCCGATGGCGCTCACGGTCTCCTCGGACTACTACTTCTACAACATGGGATATCTGTTCTGGTCCCAGTCGGCGCGATACGGTCAGACCCCCATCCAGAACGTCGCCAGTGACTACGGCCTCAATAGCCTGACCAACATCGATCTGCCCGACGAGGTGTCCAGTCGCGTCGACTCACCTCAGGTCCGTCAAGAGTTGCACGATGAAGCACCGGCGGCGTTCCCGCGCGAGACGTGGTACGCCGGTGACAACATCGAGATGGCCTTCGGTCAGGGCCTCACCGCCCTCACCCCGATCGGTCTCGCAGACGCGTACGCGACCTTCGCCAACGGCGGCACCCGTTACGCGCCCGAAGTGGCCGCGGCCGTCGTGAACCCCCACGGCCAGGTGGTCGTTCGCTACACGCCCCGCGTGCTCGGTCACGTGAATCTGCCCGCCAGCGTGCGTGACCCCATTCTCCAGGGGCTCGAGGGCGTGGTGAACGATCCGTCCGGTACGGCGTACCCGCCCTTTCACCAGTACGCCAACTTCAACCTGTCGTCCTATGAGATCGCGGGCAAGACCGGTACGGCCAGCAACGGACTGAACGAAGAGCCCAACTCGTGGTTCGTGGGCTTCGGACCGGTCGGCCACCCGCAGTACGTGGTGCTGTGCGTGATTGGCGAAGGCGGGTATGGTGCCGACGCGTCCGCCCCCGTGGTCGCCAAGACGTTCAATTACCTGGTGTCTCACACGATCCCACCGGTTCGACTTAACCCACAGCTCACCACTCCCACCAAGCACACGTCCGCCACGACGACCACGACAACACCCGGTCAATCGACGACCACGACGTCCACTACCCCCTGAATGGGCCGAGTTCTTCGCGCGGTGCGGTAGCCTGAAGGTGTTGGGCGCATCGGCACACAGGGTGTCGGTCGCAAAGGAACGTCGCGTTAACGCAGGTCATTCTCCGTTACGCACAGCATTGAGGACATGACGTGGCAATCGCCATTGCGCTAGAGCTACTAGGAAGCGTCGTAGTCCTGCTCGTCTCGACCCAACAGATCGTTCGTTTTTCTTACCTGGTCGACGCCGGTATTTCACCGAGCACGACTTCGCGCGGCCTAGTGCGGCACGTCTACTTATCTCAGAACGCAAGGAGTACCCGTCGTGAGCGACGAATCCACCCAACCCCTTCCCTCATCATCTAGCCCCAGAATTGGTGATACCCGTCCAGCCCCACAAATCGGCGACACTCGACCAGTAGGACGTAATTCGACGACGGGTGCTCCGGGCACGACGTCGCCTCCCGGCCAAGGTCGCCGGCGCCGTGGGGGCCGCGGACGATCAGGCGGCCAAGGCAATCGCGAGAACCGCGAGTCCACCAACGGCGCCGCGCCTCGCCGCCCCATGGATGCGCCCGTCGAAGCTTCGGCGCCCGAAGCGGGCGAGAACACAGGACGCAAGAGTTCGCGTCGGCGCCGCGGGGGAGAGCGGCGCACCCGGGCCCAGGGCCGTTACCTCATGGCCGTACACACCACGGCCGACGCGACCCACATTGCCACCCTCGAGGGCCGCTCGATGGTCGAGTACACCGTCGCCAAGAACGCGGACGAGACCAACCAGATCGACGGCAACATCTACGTGGGTCGGATCCAGAACGTGCTCCCGGGCATGGAACTCGCCTTCGTGGACATCGGCATCCCCAAGAACGCTGTTCTCTACAAGGGTGACGTGTCCTACGACGACGACGTGGACGGCGCGCCGCAGAGCAACAAGCGCATCGAAGAGATGATCCGCGCCGGACAGACCGTGCTCTGTCAGGTAACCAAGAACGCCATCGGCGCCAAGGGCGCTCGGCTCACTCAAGAGGTCTCGTTGCCCGGTCGATTCGCCGTGCTCGTGCCGAACTCCTCGACGATTGGCATCTCCAAGCGCTTGCCCGATGGCGAGCGACGCCGGTTGCGCAAGATCATCGAAGACGTCAAGCCCGCTCAGCACGGCATCATCATTCGTACCGCGGCCGAAGGCGTCACCGCCGACGACCTGGCCCGCGACGTGACGTCGCTGGTGGAGAAGTGGTCGGCCATTGAGAGCGAAGTGGCCAAGTCCAATCAGCCGCGCCTGGTGTATCGCGACCTCGACCTCGCGGTGCGCGTGCTGCGCGAAGAGCTCAACGAGGAGTATCGCGCGGTGCTCATCGACGATCCGATCCTCTACGAGAAGGTTCGCGACTACGTCATGGCCGTCAACCCGGAACTGGCCGACCGCATCGAGTTCTACAACCGCGACGTCGAAGAGTTGCCGCTCTTTGAGCGCTACTTCGTGCACGAACAGCTGCACCGATCGCTCGACCGCAAAGTCTTCTTGCCCTCGGGGGGCTCTCTGATTATTGAGCGCACCGAAGCGCTCACAGTGATCGACGTCAACACCGGCAAGAACGTGGGAACCAACAACCTGGAAGAGACCGTGTTTCGCAACAACCTCGAAGCGGCCGACGAAGTCGCGCGCCAGCTTCGACTGCGCGACATCGGCGGGATCATCGTGATCGACTTCATCGACATGGAGTCCAAGACCAACCGCGAGGCGGTCGCTTCGGCGCTTCGCCAAGCCCTGTCGCGCGATAAGACCCGCAGCCAGGTCTTCGATATCTCGGAGTTGGGCCTGGTGGAGATGACGAGAAAGCGCGTGAACGAAGGCCTGCTCGAGTCGCTCTCCGTGGTGTGCGGGGTCTGTGACGGGCGTGGCTTCATTGTGAACACCGGCCTCTAAGCGCTCTTGAACCGGGGTTCTTAGGGGCTTTCGGTTCTGGCTTTATTGTCGGTCGGCTATGCTTAAGACCCTTATGTACGCCGTTATCCGTGTAGGAACATCTCAAGAGCGCGTCACCGAGGGCCAAGTGGTCCGGGTCGATCTGCGCAGCGAAGACATCGGCGCCGATGTTGAATTTCAGCCGGTTTTGCTCGTCGACGGGGACACCGTCGTGGCCGGCCCCGCCCTCAAAGGAGCCACGGTAACCGCGAAGATCATCGGCGAGGAGAAGGGCCCCAAGATTCGGGCCCTGACCTACAAGCCCAAGGCGATCCAGCGTCGTCGCTGGGGACATCGTCAGCACTACTCAACCGTCGAAATCACCAAGATTTCGGCCAAGGCCTAAGGAGATCCCATGTCAAAGACCAAGGGTGGTGGATCTACCCGTAACGGTCGCGACTCCGCCGCGCAACGTTTAGGCGTCAAGGAGTTCGACGGCACGCTCGTCAAGTCCGGCAGCATCATTGTTCGTCAGCGTGGTACCCAGTTCCATCCCGGCCGCAACGTCGGGATCGGCAAGGACGACACGCTGTTTGCGCTCGCTGAGGGAACCGTGAAGTTTGGTTACCGGGGCGGCAGAAAACTAGTTGACGTTCTCGCCGACTGAGTTTTCCTCCTAAAACTAAGAAACCCCCGGGCTAAGCCCGGGGGTTTCTTAGTTAGTACCGAAACTACGAAGCTTTGACAGCCTTCTTGAAGGTCGAGCCAATCGAGACCTTCGGAGCCCGAGAGGCCTTGACCTGAATGGCCTCGCCGGTCTGCGGGTTGCGCGCGGTGCGAGCCTTGCGCTCTACGCGCTCGAACGACAGGAATCCAGACAGCACAATCTTTTCGCCCTTGGAGACGTTGCCGACCACGACGTCCTCGAAAGCCTTTAGAACTTCGGCAACGGTATTCTTAGAGGCGCCACTTTCGGCGACAATTGCTTCTACCAACTCGGCCTTGTTCACCGGTCGACTCCTTACTCTTCTCTGAAACGGAACTGGGTCTTCCCAGCAGCCATCGTCAGTTTTACCGGAAAAAAGGGAAATTCTGCGGATTTCGGACTAAGAATTGCCGGAGTTCCTCACAGGGCATTCCTAAAGTCCCTGATAAAAGTCGCCTTCTCCGACGGCGCTGTCGCTTGAGATTTGTTGGACAGGGACGGGAAATGCTCTAAATACCAGCAAAACTCCGGTTTTTGGGCGGCTGCGCCGGTGCGGGCGCTCGATGGCATTCTCACGTGGGCACCCCAAAATTCGCGCGAAAAACCCCGTTCCGTAGGATAGATGCGTGTCTTCCTTCGTTGATCGCGCTCAATTGCACGCCAAAGCTGGCAATGGCGGGGCCGGATGCGTCAGTTTTCGCCGCGAAGCCCACGTTTCCAAGGGCGGTCCGGACGGGGGAGACGGAGGAAACGGGGGCAGTGTCTGGCTCGAAGCCGACCACAACCAGGCCTCTCTCCTCGGATTCAAGGATCACCCGTTTCGACGGGCCACTGACGGGAAACACGGCACCTCCAAGCGCCAACACGGCGCGCGGGGCAAGGACATCATCGTTGAGGTGCCGGTGGGCACGATGGTCTATGACGCTCAAGGCCAACTGCTGGCGGACCTAGCGAGTTCGGGCGAGCGTTGGCTGGCGGCCGAAGGCGGACTTGGCGGATTCGGCAACGCGCGATTTCTCTCCAACCAGCGCCGCGCGCCGGCCTTTGCCGAGCAGGGAGAGTTCGGCGAAGAGCACTGGTTCGAACTAGAGCTCAAGCTCCAAGCCGACGTGGCGCTGATCGGGTTTCCGAACGTCGGTAAGTCGACACTGATCTCGCGCATCTCTGCCGCGCGACCCAAGATCGCCGACTATCCCTTTACGACCCTGGTGCCCAACCTCGGCGTGGTGCGCGTGGGTTCGCGCGCGTCGCGTCCGGGCGACGCCACCGAGTTCGTGGTCGCCGACATTCCCGGACTCATCGAGGGTGCGGCGTTCGGGCGAGGACTGGGCCACGATTTTCTTCGCCACATCGAGCGGGCCCGTGTGCTCTGCGTGCTCCTCGATCTCTCCGAGCTCGCTCCGAGCTCGCCCGAGGATCAGTTGGCGATTCTGCTGGCGGAGTTGGGCGAGTATCAAAGCGACCTGCTGATGCGCCCGCGCATCGTGGTGGGGTCCAAGGGCGACGTTGCCGCCTACGAGATGCCGGGCGTCGAGTCGATCTCGGCCGTGACGGGCGAAGGACTCGATGAGCTGGTGGGCCAACTAGCGCACCTGGTGAGTGAGGCCCGCGCCGCCGAAGCGGCCGAACACCAGCGCGAAATCGTCATCCATCGACCCGCCTCCCAGGAGATCACGGTCGAGCGCGAGGGCGACGCCCACTGGCGCGTCGAGGGCCGCGCCGCGCGCCGGGCGGCGCGCTTCTCTGATCTCACCGACGACGAGGCATTGGCCGAGATCGTGCGGCGCCTGCGAGAGCTCGGCGTGGACCGACTTCTGACGCGTGCGGGTGTGCGCGACGGCGACGTGATCAGCGTGGGGGATCTCTCGTTCGAGTGGTGGCGCGACGCGGTCGATACGGGACTCGATCGTGCCGAGCACCACCGCGCGACGCGCCGTGAACGTCTCGCGCGCAGCGGGCGTCTCGAGGAAGAGAACGATGACGAGTCGTAGCGTCGTCGTCAAAGTCGGTACGTCGTCGGTGACCGACGAGCGCGGCGGCGTTGACGTAGCCGTCTTGAGCGACATCGCCCGCGATGTGGTGACTCTGCGTGAGGAGGGCTGGTCAGTTGCCGTGGTGACGTCGGGCGCGATCACTGCCGGGTGGGCGGATGTGGGAGAAGGTAGAGCGCGCCCCCGCGACGCGGCCACACTTCAAGCGGTCTCCGCGGTCGGTCAGCCCCTGCTCATGCACGCCTGGCGCGACGCGTTCGCCCCGCACGGGGCGCGCGTCGGACAGGTTCTCCTCGCGCCCCTGGACTTCTCGCATCGCGGTCAGTATCTGCACGCCCGCGGCACGATCGAAGCGCTCGGTGCATTGCACGTGGTGCCAGTCATCAATGAAAACGACGCCGTCGCCGATGAGGAGATTCGCTTCGGCGACAATGATCGCCTGGCCGCTCTTGTGGCCAACCTCGTCGGCGCCTCGCACCTCGTGCTCTTGACCGACACGCCCGGTCTGCTCACGGCCGATCCCAAGGTCGACGAGTCCGCCACCCTCATCGAGGAGGTCACGGCCTTTGACGCTGACCTCGTTCGAGCGGCTGGACTCAGCCGCTCCGGCGTCGGGAGTGGGGGCATGGCGTCGAAACTGGCCGCCGCGCACATGGCGGCGTGGTCCGGGGTGACGACGGTCATCGCCTCGGCGCGCGCGCCGCACGCACTGCTGTTCGCTGCGGGAAACTCTCCCGGCTTTGGCACCACGTTTCGCCCGCGTCCCGAGCGTCTCTCCGCGCGAAAGTCCTGGATCGCTTTTGCGGTCGCGAGCCAAGGATCACTTCGCATCAACGAAGGTGCCCGTACCGCCCTGGAGCGCGATGGACGTAGCTTGCTGCGCGTCGGTGTGGTGTCCTTCAGCGGAGACTTCGCCGAGGGCGACGCCGTTGAAGTGAAAGGTCCCGACGGCGAGACCGTCGCCAAGGGTCTCGTGCGCGTGTCGGCCGAGTCCTTCGACGACGGTGAAGACGTCGTCATCCACCGAGACGATCTCGTCCTTCTACGCCGTCCGTAGTGGCCATTACGCTTAAGAAATGACGACCACCGACCTGCTCCAACAAGGTGCTGCGGTCAAGATGGCCGCCCGGGAACTTGCCCAATCCTCCAACGAGACCCGCCAGGCAGTGCTCTACGACGTGGCCGATCGCCTGGAGAAGAACGAAACCGAGCTGCTGGGCGTCAACGAGGCGGACCTCGAGGACTACCACGAGCCCGGACCGGGACGGGACCGGCTGGCCCTTACGAGCGATCGGGTGTCTTCTATGGCGAGTGCGCTGCGCACGATCGCCCGCGGCCCGGACCCTCTCTTTGAAGCCCAAGACCAGCGGGTCTTGGATAACGGTCTGCACGTCGAGCGCCTACGCGTCCCCTTGGGGGTGATCGGCGTGGTCTACGAGAACCGCCCGAACGTCACCACCGACGTGGCCGGGCTGTGCGTGCGCAGCGGCAACGCGGCGTATCTGCGTGGATCCAAGAGTGCTCAGCGCACGAATGACTATCTCGTGTCGCTCTGGCAAGACGCGCTGGAGTCGGCCGGTTTACCCGTGGCTGGCGTGTCGCTCGTTCAAGATACTTCGCACGAAAGTGCGGTCGCGTTTATGCAGATGACTGACGTGCTCGATTGCCTGATCCCGCGCGGCGGCCCCAGTCTCATCAAGGCCATGCGTGAGAACGCGCGCGTACCGTACGTACTCGACGGCGATGGCAACTGCCACATCTACGTCGATGAGTCAGCCCAACTCGATCAGGCGCTCAACATCGTGCGAAACGCCAAATCATCTCGACCGGGCGTGTGCAACGCGGCCGAGACCCTGCTCGTGCATGAGTCGGTCGCATTGGAGTTCCTGCCAAGCCTCGCGGCGGCGATGCCCGACGTCGAGCTGCGCGCCGACGTGCGGGCACGCCTCATCCTGCCCGACGCGACGCTGGCGACCGACGAGGACTTTGCTCGCGAGTTCTTGGACTTGATCCTGGCCGTCAAGGTCGTGGGATCGCTCGATGAAGCGATCGACCACGTCACGACGTACGGCACGGGTCACAGCGAGGCGATTGTGACCGAGAACGCGGACCACGCCGATGCCTGGGTGCGTCGCGTCGACGCCGCCGCGGTACTGGTGAACGCCTCGACTCGTTTCATCGATGGGGGAGAGCTGGGCCTGGGTGCCGAAGTCGGTATCTCCACCCAGAAACTGCACGCGCGCGGTCCCATGGGGGTGCGCGAGCTGACCTGCCTCAAGTGGGTCGTGCGAGGAGAAGGGCAGATCCGATGACCGCGCTTGATCCGAGAGAAGAGCTGGCTCAGCGCTTGGGGCTCGCGAGCGTCCCGCCGGTGCGCTTTGAGTCTCCGGGTGAAGTGCGTCAACTGCTGGCCGCGCACGACTATCTCGCCGACGACGGCATCGCCTCGGTCACCTACCTCGCGGACCGCCTCGCCAAACCCGTGCTGGTCGAAGGTCCGGCCGGTACGGGCAAGACCGCCCTCGCCAAGGCGGTCGCCGACTCGATTGGCGCGCGCCTCATCCGCCTGCAGTGTTACGAGGGCCTCGATGAGTCCAAGGCCCTCTATGAGTGGAACTACCGTAAGCAACTCCTGCGCATCCAGGCCGGTCGACCCGAGGGTTCGAGCGCCGAAGAGTGGCACGATCTCGAAGAGGACATCTTCGCTGAGGAGTTCATGCTCACGCGTCCTCTCCTCGAAGCGATCTCGGCCACGGACCCGGTGGTCCTGCTCATCGACGAGGTCGACCGAGTCGAACTCGAGACCGAGGCGCTCATGCTCGAGATCCTTTCGGAGTACCAGGTCTCGATCCCCGAGCTGGGCACGATCCGCGCCCAGCAGATCCCCATGGTCTTTCTCACCTCCAACAACACCCGTGAACTCTCCGAAGCGCTCAAACGCCGGTGCCTCTACCTGTACGTGGGGTACCCGACGGTTGAACGCGAGCGCGACATCATTGTCTCGCGCGTGCCGGGCATCACCAAGACCCTGGCTGAGCAGATCGCCCAGGTGGTGCGCTCGTTGCGCACGCTCGACCTGAAAAAGGCGCCCTCGGTCTCTGAGACCCTGGACTGGGCGCGCACGCTGGTGGTCCTCGGTCGTGAGGAGATCGGCGACGAGGACGCGGCGGCGACGTTGCACATCTTGCTCAAGTATCAGTCCGACATCGAACGCGCCACCAAAGAACTGCTCGGGCGCTCGAGGCCCGTTGCTTAACCTGCTCGGCGACTTCATCGGAGAACTGCGCGCTGCGGGCATACCCGTGTCGATGAGCGAACACGTGGACGCCGCTCGGGCCGTCGAAGTGATCGACCTCGGCGATCGCAACCTCCTGCGCGCGACTCTGGCCGCGACGTTGGTCAAAGACGGTGATCACCTGCCCGTTTTCAACAGTGCCTTTGACGTGTACTTCTCGATTCGCTCGTGGGACGGCGCGGAGGATCTGCTCGACGACGAGATGACCTCACCGGCCGATCCCGCGGGGGCCTCGGGAGCACGGGGGAGAGACCCGAAGGGACGCGGCGGCGGCGCGGCGGGATCGATGAGCGCGGCGGAGCTCGCCGAGATGCTCTTTCGGGCCCTGCGCGACGGGGATCTGTCCTCGATGCGCGAAGGAGCCAGCGAAGCGGTATCCCGGTACGCCGGCATGGAGCCGGGTCGACCGGTCGGTGGCACGTACTACCTGTATCGAACCTTGCGCAACCTCGAACTCGACGAGCTTCACGCACGCCTGGTGGGCGACGAGAGCGGCGACGAGCTCGCGCACCGACTCGCGCGCGACGAGGCGAGCGCGCGCATCGAACAACTCAAAGCCGAGATCGAGCGCGAGATACGAGAGCGTCTCGTCGAAGACCGCGGCGCCGAGGCCCTCGCTAAGTCGGTGCGCAAGCCGCTGCCCGAGGACCTGGACGTCATGCACGCCAACCGCGACGAGATGGCCCAACTCGAGCGAGCCCTTCGCCCACTCAGTCGCAAACTGGCCGTGCGCCTCGCGCGCAAGCGTCGCCGCCGCCGTCGCGGGCCGGTCGATCTGCGACACACCGTGCGACGAAGCCTGTCGACCGGTGGGGTGCCGCTGGATCTTCGCTTCAAGCCGCCGCGACCCGCCAAGCCCGAGATCTTTGTCATCGCCGACATCTCGGGCTCGGTCGCCTCCTTCGCCCGCTTCACGCTGCACCTGGTGCACGCGATCTCCTCGCAGTTCTCCAAGGTGCGCAGCTTCGTGTTCGTGGACGGTCTGGATGAGGTCACCCACCTCTTCGAGGGCGTCGAGGATCCAGCCGACGCCGTGCTCAAGATCAACGCCGAAGCGGACGTCATCGCCTTTGACGGCCACTCCGACTACGGGCGGGCTCTGTCCACCTTTCACGACCGGTACGCGCGCTCACTCACGAAGCGCTCGACAGTATTGATCCTGGGCGACGCGCGCAACAACTACCACCAGGCGCACGCCGAAGTGCTGGCCGACCTGCACCATCGGGCCAAGGCCGTCTACTGGTTGAACCCTGAACCCACGACCTATTGGAACAGCGGGGACTCGGTGGTCTCCCAATACGCGCCGTACTGCGATCGCGTCATTGAGTGCCGCACGCTGCGCCAACTCGAGACGTTCGTCGGAGAACTGGCGTGAGCCTCGCCGAACGTCTCCCACCCGAAGGCTTTCGTCAGCGCGGGCCACTGCCCACGGGCACGCGACTCGTCTTCATTCGCCACGGTGAGTGTGTGGCCAACGAACGAGGCCTCGCCGGAGGTCCGATCGGCGACGGCGGGCTGACCGAGTTGGGACGCGCACAGTCCCGAGCGCTCGCCCGTCGCGTGTCGATCACTCACGAGCTTGACGGCGCGCGGGCCTTCTATACCTCGATGCTGCCGCGCGCCATCGAAACCGGTTCGATCGTCTTTGGCGCGATCAATCCCGATCTCACTGTCCATCGCGAGGAGGACCTGGGCGAGCTGCGCGTGGGAGTGGCCGACGGGCTCACGTGGTCCGAGATCGAAGATCGCTACGAACTACCTAACTGGGACGTCGATCCCCGTCGGCGCAACGTGCCCGGGGGTGAGTCGCTGATTGAGTTTCACGCACGCTGCGTGGCCATCATCGATTTGATCGTCGCGCGTCACCCCAATGAACTGGTCGTCATCGTCTCGCACGGTGGCGTGATCGAACAGGCCATGAAGATCTACCAGGGCCTCGACGCGTCAGTGCGCCTGCGCCCGCGTATCGAGCATCTGTCGATGACCGAGATCGAGTTTCACGACGCCGGCATGCGCCTGCTTCGCTACAACGACCTCTCACCGATCGGCGTGGAGTAGCGCTGGAGGTACTCGGCCACGTGAAAGGCCATGTCCAGGCTCTGGGTGGCATTCAGTCGCGGGTCGCAGATGGTGGTGTAGTTCACGTCGAGATCCGTCTCGTTGAGCCGAGATCCGCCCCCCAGGCACTCGGTGACGTCGTCACCGGTGAGTTCAATGTGCAGTCCCCCCGGCCACGTGCCCAGCGCCTGGTGCACGAGGAAGAACTGGGAGGTCTCGTTGAGCACGTCGTCGAAGTGGCGCGTCTTTTGGCCGCCCGAAGCGACGTAGGTGTTGCCGTGCATCGGATCGCACGTCCACAGTTCGCGACGACCATCGTCGCGCAGGGCTTCGACGAGCGGTGGGAGTAGTTCGCTGATGCGCTGATGTCCCATGCGGGAGATCAGCGTGAGGCGGCCCGGCACATTCTGAGGATTCAGCACGTCAACGAGACGACGCAGTTCATCGACGCCCATGGTCGGTCCAACCTTGAGTCCGAGCGGATTGGATACCCCCCGCAGAAAGTTGACGTGGGCGCCATCGAGCTGACGGGTGCGATCGCCGATCCACAACAGGTGGGCCGAGCAGTCGTACCAGTCGCCGGTGAGTGAGTCGCGCCGCGTGAGGGCCTGCTCGTAGTTCAGGATGAGGGCTTCGTGACTGGTGTAGAAATCCACCGCCTGCAACGCCTGATCGTCGGCGAGGTCGATGCCACAGGCCTTCATGAACGCGAGGGCGCGTTCGATTTCGTCCGCAATGACTTCGTAGCGCTTGCCCTCGAGGGAGTTGGCGACGAACTCCTGGTTCCACGCGTGCACGCGACTGAGCGCGGCGTAGCCACCCGTCGTGAAGGCGCGCAGCAGATTAAGCGTCGAGACGCTCTGGTGATAGGCCGCGAGGAGTCGATCGGGGTCCGCGCGACGCGCGTCGGCGTTGAACTCCTCGGAGTTGACGATGTGCCCGCGAAAGGCGGGAAAACGTTCGCCGTCGCGTTCCTCGAACTCGTCCGTGCGGGGCTTGGCAAACTGGCCGGCGATGCGTCCGACCTTGATGACCGGCACACCCGCGGCGTAGGTGAGGGCCACGGCCATCTGCAAGATGACTTTTAACTTGTCGCGGATCGCGTCGGCCGATCCTTCGTGGAAGGACTCTGCGCAGTCGCCCGCTTGGAGGAGAAACGCCTTACCATCAGCCACTTGAGCCAGTTGGTCTTGGAGGCGCCGGGCTTCTCCGGCAAACACCAGCGGCGGCTTGGTGGCGAGTTCGGCCTCCACGCGCGCCAAGTGCGCCGCGTCAGGCCACGTCGGACTCTGGGCCGCGGAAAACTCGCGCCAACGTCCGGGTGTCCACTCGAAGGACGGTGTCTCCATCAACTAAGCCTAAGTGCTTAGGGAGCTATTGATCAATCGCACCTAGGATTCGGCGGTGCGCGATCGTCATCTCGGCCTCTTCGGGGGCACGTTCGACCCGCCGCACCTGGGCCACGTGGCCGCCTTACGCGCCGCGTCGTCCAGCGGGCGCTTCGATCGCATCGTGGTCACCGTGGCGGGTCAGCCGTATCGCAAGGGACTCAATGTGCTCTCGGCCGACGTACGCCTCGCCATGGCGCACGCAGCCTTCGACGATATTGCGCTCGTGGAGGTCTCCGATATGGAGATCCGACGTCAGGGCCCCAGTTACACGATCGACACCGTGCGTGAACTTCTTGTGAACTCAGAGGCGGTTGACCTGATCGTAGGGGCTGATCTCGCGTCGCAGTTGAACGAGTGGCACGAGGCCGACGAGTTACGTCAACTTGTTGAAGTGGGCGTGGTGCCGCGCCCTGGATCATCGAGGCAACCACCCGCGGGATGGCGGCACTACGAGATTGATATGCAGCCGGTTGATTTGTCGAGTACGTTCATACGTGACATGTCACTGAGCGACACGGATCTGAAGAGCTACTTGCCCGAGAGAGTTATTCCTCTCTACGTCAAGGCCCGAGGCTAGAGTCGAAGCAATGGCTGTTCGGTTGTTTGACCTGAGCGAGGCGCAGTCGACGCGACTGGACTCTCTTGAAGCCGCTCCGCGACGTCAACACGCGCGGCGAACCAAGCAGCGCTTCGCAGTTCTTGGCATCGTGGTGACCGCTGTTCCTTTTTTTGCTGCGCTCATCGTTCTAGGGACGTCCCACTGAGTGACACGGTGACGAGCGGCGAGTTGTCTCGCGGCACTTACTCCACGTACGTGACGACACTGCTGAACGCGACGGTCGTGGCGAGCGAAGAAAAACTCGGCATCGACACTGTCATCTTGGATCTGCGAGAACTCGTCGACGCCTTCGACGCGCTCGTCATCACGTCGGGACGAAACGACCGCCAGGTTCGCGCGATCGCCGATGAGATTGAGCGACTCGTCGAGGTCGCCCTGGACGTCAAACCCAACCACGTTGAGGGTCTCGCGAGTGCACAGTGGGTCGCGCTTGACTACGGCGATGTCATCGTGCACGTCTTCGATGAGAGTTCGCGCGACTACTACGACCTCGAGCACCTATGGAACGCCGCACCCACGCTGCGTCCCGCCTCCGCCTCCTAGGCGTTCAACAGACTCTGGAAATCGTTCGGCGTGGCGAGGTTCGTGCGCTTGCCGTTCGGCAACAGCAGATCCTGCGGAGAACCCGCGACACGAATCTCCAGTCCCTTGGTGGCACCCACCACGTCAGCGGTGAGAACGAGTTGTCCGACGGCGAGCAGTTGTTGGGAACGCGGTAGCGACGAGAGAGACGTCGCGAAGTTGATGTAGCCAATGTTGTTGACCACGTTGGCCGATATCACAACGAGTGATTTAGGCAGAGCGGAGGAGTAGCCCGCCGAGGTTTCGATCTGCGTGGGTCCGAGCAGGAGTTGTTCGACGACCGTAGCGAGGGCGGGCGGCGACGGCACGATTCGACTGGAGGGGGCCAGGTGCCCCGAAGCGTCCACGATGTACACGGGTTGGGTGATGAAGCGCACGCGCGCGTGATTGGTGCCGGGAATCGTGGCGTTGAGGAGTCCGAAGGGCACGTTCTTGGAAGGCA
Source organism: Acidimicrobiales bacterium (assembly GCA_049511155.1). Lineage (GTDB taxonomy): Bacteria > Actinomycetota > Acidimicrobiia > Acidimicrobiales > RAAP-2 > RAAP-2. The sequence goes on along the minus strand of JBEKYI010000001.1, from coordinate 43,101 downwards.
GGCGCATCGGCGTGGCGTTGGGTGTCACCAGGGTGCAACTCGAGAGCGCCAGAGCGCCGAGGACAATCAGGGGCACGACGCGATGTCTCATTCCTCGACCTCGTCGTGGTAGGGGAGCACGATTTGAAAGCGGGCGCCGCCCTCGGGGCTCTCCTCGACGTGAATAGTGCCGCCGAAGGCTCGCACGTGGTCGCGCACCAGCGCCAAGCCGAGTCCCGTGCCGCGCGCGACGCCACGGTCATGGGCGGCCCGGCCGCGAAAGAATCGCTCGAAGACGGCCTCGCGCTCCTCAGCGGGCACCCCCGAACCGGCGTCATCGATGCTGATGGTCAGGAGGTTTCCCGCCACGTCGATGCGAACCTCGCTGGCCCCGCCCGCGTAGTAGTGCGCGTTGTCGATGAGATTGGCGACGACGCGCTCGAAGCGGCGTCGGTCGACCGAGGTGACCGGCGAGCCAACCGACGCGCCGACGCTGACCGGTGGCTCGGCCAGCCCGTGGCGTCGCGCGGAGGAGCGAACCGACTGTCGCACCAGTTCGACCGCGTTTACCGACTCGATGACCAAGGGAACGGCGCCCGCGTCGCTGCGGGCCATCTCGAGGAGGTCCTCGACTAAGGACTGAAAGATCAATAAGTCGGCGCTGAGTAGGTCAAGGCTCTCTTGGCCCGCAGGAGAGAGTTCGCTGCGGTGTTGTTGGAGGACGCTCGAAGTCGTGGCGAGTGTCGTGAGTGGCGATCGCAACTCGTGACTGACGTCGCTCGCGAAACGAGCGTCGCGCTCCAATCGCTCGACGAGCTGGCTCACCATCTCGTTGAAGGACTCGGTGAGCTGTTGGACTTCGCGGTCGGCGTTGGTGACCTCGAGTCGTGTCGATAGATTGCCGTCCGCGATCGCCGCCGCGGCGTGCGAGACCCGCTCGAGCGGTTGGACCGCTCGCCGGGCCACCCACAGCCCGCCGGCGATGCCTAAGAGCGAGGTGGCGAGCGCACCGAGGAGGAGATTGTGGAGCAGTGTGTCCAGGGATCTCTCGAGAGTGGCCATCGGGAACACTTCGTAGAACTGAGTCTCCACGGCGGGCATGGGTATGCCCACCACAAAGTCGAGATTGCCGTTGATGTCGATGATCTGGGCGGTGGCTTCACCCTTGGCCACGAGTGAGCTGGCGGCCGACGGCACATCACGGCTGGAGGCGCCCTGGCTGGCAGCGAGGTACTGGCCGAAGGTCTTCACGAGTACGCCCGAGCCCGTGGCGTGCTCGATCGAGTCGACGATCCGGTCGAGGTCCGGGGCCGAGGTGTAGAGCGTGGAGCGCACAAGCGCGGCGTTCTCGTAGCTCTCGTGCAGGTCGGTGTGCTGGAGGTCGCTCACCAGCTCGTGGTGAACGCCCACGTAGGTGAGCGTGGCGAACAGGGCAGACAGGACGACGGCTCCGAGGCCAAAGGTCAACAGTAGCCGAAAGCGCAGGCTCCGCTGATGCATTAGATGACCAGCTTGTAGCCCGTTCCTCGAACCGTCACGAGGTAGGTGGGACTGGCGGGGTCGGGCTCAATCTTCATGCGCAGGCGCCGAATGTGTACGTCGACCAGGCGACTGTCGCCGAAGTAGTCATAGCCCCAGACGTGCTCGAGAAGATCTTCGCGCGAGAGCACCTTGCCGTTGGCGGCCGCCAAATCGGTGAGCAGGCGAAACTCCGTTGAGGTGAGGTGCAGCTCACTGCCGTCACTGTGACGAACGACGCCCTCGTCAGGGATCACGTGGAGCTCGCCCAACTGAAAGGCGTGCGTGCTCTTGTCGGGTCGCCGACGCAAGTGCGCGCGCACCCGGGCCAGGAGTTCTTCGGGCACGAAGGGCTTGGTGACATAGTCGTCCGCGCCGGACTCCAGGCCGAGCACGACGTCGACCGTCTCGTCGCGCGCGGAGACGATGACGATGGGCACGTCGCTCGTGGCGCGCAGGGCCTCACAGGTCTGAAATCCCGTCATGCCCGGCAGCATCACGTCGACGATCGCGACATCCGAGGTCATGCGCGAGAACAACGCGACGCCCAGCTCTCCCGTGGGCGCGTCGTCCACGCTGAAACCCTCGCCCTCGAACATGAGTCGCAACGCGGTGCGAATGTGGTCGTCGTCTTCGACGATCAAAATACGAGGCATCGACACTCCTTCAGACTCCGCCAAGACTACTGAAACCGGTGGTAGAAGCCGTCAATCACTAGCCTGGAGGGGTGTCGGCCGTGACTTTGAGCGAGCGCACCGCGAGGCGGTGGCGTCTTGACGGGTACGCCGAGACCCTCCAGGCCCTGGATCGCTCACCGGCCACGACCCGCAGTTACTTAAGCGACCTGCGGGCCTTTGTCGCCTGGGCCGACGGACGCGACCGCCTGGATCCTTCGAGCGTGACCAAGCGCGACCTTCGCGACTACATGGTCTTCATGACGAGTCGCGGCGATGAGCGAAGTTCGGTCTTGCGACGACGCGCGTCGTTGCGCAGTTACTTCGCGTGGCTCTTCGAGCGAGAGCACGTCGAGAGCAATCCTGCGGCGCGCCTGCTCGCGCCCAAGGCGACCCATCGCCTGCCCACGATCGTGGTGCGCGAGCAGCTCGAAGACCTGCTGGACGACGACTGGGGCGAAGACGAGTGGGCCGTACTGGATCGGGCGGTGTGCGAGGTGCTCTACGGCGCGGGACTGCGCGTGTCGGAACTGTGCGGGCTCGACCTGGACAGCGTCGATTTTTCGAGCGGCCTGATCCGCGTGTTGGGCAAGGGGCGCAAGGAGCGACTCGTACCCCTGCACCGCAAGGCGCTCGAAGCGATTCGCCTGTGGATCGATGACGCGCGCGACGACGTGCGCAAGGAGGACTCGCCGCCCGAGGCGCTCTTCTTCAACCGGCGCGGTCGTCGTTTGGGCTCGCGTGACGTGCGACGCATCCTCGATCACCGAGTGTCCCAGGGACACGTCTATCCCCACGCACTTCGCCACACCTTCGCCACCCACCTCGTCGAGGGTGGGGCTGACCTGCGCGTGGTCCAAGAGCTTCTCGGCCACGAGAACTTAAAGACGACCCAGATCTACACCCACGTCTCGAAGTCACGTCTCCAGAACGTGCACCACGAGACCCACCCGCGGGGCTAGGTCCAGCGGTCCGGTACACTAGACGGGCTCTCTCAGAGTGGGGGAGCACTGAGTTGTCCTCGCGGTTTCGTACGGTCGCCCTTCGGGGTGCTCCCGCGGGGTTGAAGCAACCATACGGAAGGAAAAACTGATCGTGGCACTCGTCACACTGCAGGAACTGTTGGACTCGGGCGTGCACTTCGGGCACCAGACCCGTCGCTGGAACCCCAAGATGCGTCGCTTCATTCTCGGCGAGCGCAACGGCATCTACCTCATCGATCTGCGCAAGACCCTCGCGGGCATCGAAACCAGCTACGCCTTCGTGCGCGACCTGGTGGCGGGCGGCGGCGTAATCCTCTTCGTGGGGACCAAGAAGCAGACTCAGGGCCCCATCGAGGACTACGCCAAGGCCTGCGGCATGCCCTTCGTGAACCAGCGGTGGCTGGGCGGGATGCTCACGAACTTCTCGACCGTCGCCGGCCGCGTGAAGCGACTCATTGAACTGCGCGCCATGGAGCGCGCGGGTGACTTTGCCAACATGCCCAAGCGCGAGGCGCTGCGCCACAGTCGTGAACTCGAGAAGTTGGACCGCAACCTGAGCGGTATCGCCAACCTCGATCGCGTCCCCGACGCCATCTTCGTCATCGACACGAAGAAGGAGCACATCGCAGTCACCGAAGCCAAGAAGCTCGGCCTGCCCGTCGTCGCGGTCGTGGACACGAACTGTGACCCCGACGTCATTGACTACGTCATCCCCGGCAACGACGACGCCATCCGGGCCGGCTCGCTTCTGTGCCGCCTTATGGCTGATGCGGTCACCGAAGGACGCTTTATCCGCCAGAACCGCCCCGCGGTCACGGTCACTCCATCGACCAGCACCGCGAGCGCTTAAGACACCGACTCGAAGAGGAGACTTCAAGGTGACGATCACCGCCAAGGACGTACAGAACCTGCGCCAAGCAACCGGCGTGGGGATGATGGATGCCAAGAGAGCGCTCGAAGACTCAGACGGCGACATGGAGGCCGCGATCCGGTTGCTACGCATCCAGGGGCTCGCCTCGGCTGAGAAGCGCGCGAGTCGCGAGGCGAGCGAAGGCGCGGTCGCGGTGGTTCGTGACGGCAACGTTGCGGCCATCGTGGAGCTGCGCTGCGAGACGGACTTCGTGGCCAAGTCCCAGGAGTTCGTGGCCTTGGCTGACGAGATCGCTGCTGCCGTCGTGGCTGACGGCGATCAGTCCATCGCCCACTTCAAAGAGAACATCGACGTGATGTTGACGACGCTCAAGGAAAACATCTCCATCGGTCGCGTCTATCGCCTCGAGGCCGGTCCCGGTGAGGTCATCGACACCTACCAGCACATTCAAGCGAATCGTGGTGTGAACGCCGTGATCGTGGTCGTCAAGGGCGCGAGCGAGGAAGTCGCCCACGAGATCGCACTGCACATCGCCTTTGCCAAGCCGGAGTACCTCAGCCGCGACGACGTGCCCGCGGAGGCCGTTGACGCCGAGCGAAAGACCATCGAGGAGATCACTCGCAACGAAGGCAAGCCCGAAGCGGCGATCCCCAAGATCCTCGAAGGTCGACTCAACGGTTGGTACAAGGACCGGGTCTTGTTGGACCAGCCCTACGTCCAGGACGAAAAAGAAACGGTGGCTCAGTTCTTGAAGGGTGCGACAATAACCGCGTACGCTCAAGTTGTCATCGGGGGATAGGACAATCGTGCGTCGAATGGTCTTAAAGCTCTCGGGCGAAGCGTTGGCTTCGGCCGCGAGCGACGAAACCATTGACGCCTCGACTGTTGACTTTCTCGCCATTGAGATTGCTGCGGCGATGGAACGCGGCGGACTGGAACTGGCCGTCGTGGTCGGTGGCGGCAACATCTGGCGTGGCGCAACTGGTGAACTCGCCGGGATGAACCGTGCGAACTCCGATCTCATGGGCATGTTGGGCACGGTCATCAACGCGCTCGCTCTTCAAGACGCGATCGAGAATCATGGACGGCCGACTCGCGTGATGTCGGCGATCGACATGAACCAGGTCGCCGAGCCCTACATTCGCCGTCGAGCAGTGCGTCACCTGGAGAAAGGTCGCGTCGTCATCTTCGCCGCCGGCATGGGCAATCCGTACTTCACGACCGACACGCCCGCCGCCCAGCGCGCGGCCGAGGTCGAAGCCGAGATCGTCTTGAAGGGTACGCACGGCGGCGTTGACGGCGTCTACGACGAGGATCCGCGGGTCAATCCCGACGCCCACAAGTTCGTGGAGATCTCCTTCGATGAAGTGATCGCGAGGAACTTGCGCGTCATGGATATGACCGCGATCACGTTCTGCAAAGACAACAATCTGCCGATTCGCGTTTTCGACCTGATGGCCGATGGGAACCTCGGGCGCGCCCTCGACGGTGCGCCCGTCGGTACGCTGGTGAAGTAATGGAGAACGAACTCGTCGACTTGGTGATGGACGACACCCGCGAGAAAATGGCGCGCGCGATCGAACACCTCAAGGTCGAGTTCGCCACCGTTCGCACGGGCCGGGCCACGTCGTCGCTCGTCGACGGCCTGCTCATCGAGTACTACGGCACCGAGACCCCCCTCAAGCAGCTCGCGAACTTTTCGGTGCCCGAGCCACGCCTGCTCGTCGTTTCCCCCTTTGACAAGTCATCGATTCCCGCGATTGAAAAGGCGATCGGGAACGCGAATCTCGGTCTGACGCCCTCGAGCGATGGTCAGGTCATTCGACTGAACTTTCCCGCCCTCACCGAAGAGCGCCGCCGCGACTTCGTCAAGATCGTCAAGACCAAGGCCGAAGAGGGACGCGTGGCCCTGCGCGGGGTGCGCCGTCACGCGCGTCAGGAACTCGAAAACTTAGAGAAGGAAGAGAGTCTCTCGAGTGATGAGATTGAGCGACTCGAGAAGATCTTGGACAAGATGACCCACGACGAAGTCGCCGTGGTGGATGAGCTGTTGGCACACAAGGAGCAGGAACTTCTTGAAGTCTGACGACGACGGCACGCACGAGGACGAGCCCACCGGACAGTTCCCGGTGGCGAGTTCCAGCGACCCTCGCGTCACGATCACCGGCGCCGAGATCGCTTCGGAGATCGCCGAGGACGCACCGGTCGTGGACCCCGACACGTTGTTGCCCCACTGGACCGACGCGCCCACCGGACAAGTGCCGATCGTCGTGGCGCGCGAGGGCACCAAGGACGACGACCCGTGGTCCGCGGTGCCGGCCCCCGCGTGGCGCGAGGGCGAGGCCGACTGGGTCGCCCACGAAGGGCAGTTCGACGCATCCTTCCTCGCCGGCGAAGCCAAAGCGGACGACTCGCGGCCTTGGGAGTTCAACTTGAGCGTGGAGGAGGTCGACGACGAGCCGGTCGCCGAAGCCCCTCGTCCCGAGCCCCAGCGCGAACAGCGCACTCGCCAGCGGGTGACCCATAATCCCTTGGCCGGACGGGCCGTTCGCCAGACCTCGAACAGCGTGTCGCTCGCCACCATGACCGGCGTCGGGCTTGCCATCGTCGTCTTTGGCGTCTTTTTCGCGGGACCCCTCGCGCTGAGCGTGCTGGTACTCATCGCCCTCGCCCTGGCGGCCGGCGAAGCCTTCGCCGGTTTTCGCAGCGTGGGTGCGCACCCCGCCACGATCTTGGGCATCGCGGCCGTGTTGACCCTGGGGATCGCGGTCTACAACAAGGGCCTGGTTGTGGTGGGCGCCGTGACGGTGCTGCTCGTGATCTTTGGCTTCGTCTGGTACATGTTTGCTCCGACCAAGATCGACGTGCTCGACGGGCTGGGTGCGACGTTCTTCGTCTACGCCTGGGTTGGGGTGCTGGGTAGCTACGCCATCGTGATGCTCGCGCCCCACACTTATCCCAACCGCAACGGCATGGCCTTCGTCTTCGGCGCACTGGCGCTGACGATCTGCAATGACGCGGCCGCACTGTTTACCGGGCGTTGGTTCGGCAGTCATCCCCTCAACGCCACTCTCTCGCCGAACAAGACAATCGAAGGAACCATCGGCGGCACCATTGTCACCTTGATCGCTGGTGCGTTGTTGCTGCCCGTCATGAGTCCCTGGACGGTGGCCCACGGAGTGGAGGCGGCGGTGGCGCTGTCGATCGTGGTGCCCCTCGGTGACCTGTTCGAATCGATGGTCAAGCGAACCCTCGGCCTCAAGGACTTCGGGCGGCTGCTGCCCGGACACGGTGGACTGCTGGATCGAATTGACGGCCTGCTCTTCGCGCTGCCGACGATGTACTACTTGTTGCACGTCATCAAGCTGAGTTAGTGATGTCGCACGTGCGCCACCGCGTGGCGTTACTTGGAGCCACGGGATCGATTGGCGTCCAGACCCTCGACGTGCTGCGCCGTGAACGAGAGCGTTTCGAGCTTGTCTCGATCGCCGGCGGCGAGCAAGTGAGTGAACTCGCGGCCATCGCGCGCGAGTTCCACGTGAAGCGCGTGGGAGTGAAGTCCGAGTCGCACCGGGCCACGCTGGCTGATCTGCTCGGCGGCGACGTGGAGATTCTGGTGGGCGAGCAGGGACTCGAAGAACTTGCGCGCGACGCTGACGTCGTGATGAACGCGGTCTTGGGCTTCGCCGGTCTGCCCGTGACCCTGGGTGCGCTCTCGGCCGGTCGTCGGCTCGCGCTCGCCAACAAGGAGTCGCTCATCGCGGCCGCGCCGCTGGTGGCCAAAGTGCGCGCGACGCCCGGGGCCGAACTGCTCCCGGTGGACTCCGAGCACTGTGCGATCCATCAGTGTCTCGCGAGCTCTCCCTACGGACTGGGCTATCCCGACGTGCGCCGACTGCTCATCACCGCGTCGGGCGGTCCCTTTCGCGGCTGGTCGAAGGAGCAGCTCAAGGGCGCGACCAAGGACGAAGCGCTGCGCCATCCGACGTGGTCCATGGGGGCCAAGATCACGATCGACTCCTCGACCTTGATGAACAAGGGCCTCGAGGTGATGGAGGCGACCGCCTTCTTTGGCATTGAGGTCGACCGGGTCGAAGTGGTCGTCCATCCCCAGTCGGTCGTGCACTCCATGGTCGAGTACATCGATGGCTCGGTCCTCGCGCAACTCTCGAACCCCGATATGCGTCTTCCGATCGCCTACTGCCTGGGCGCGCCCGAGCGACTCGATCACGGCTACGGACGACTCGACTTCACCTCGCCACTCGAGCTGACCTTCGAGTCGCCCGACCTTGACGCCTTTCCCGCACTCTCACTGGCCTACGAGGCGGCGCGTCTCGGCGGGGCGGCTCCCGCCTGGCTGAGTGCCGCCAACGAGGTGGCGGTGGAGGCCTTCTTAAAGGACGAGATCAACTGGTGCGACATCGTTGCGGTCGTGGCCACCACCATGGATCACTATGAGGGACAAGACCTAGAAGACTTGGCGTCGCTGTACGAAAACGACGATGTCGCTCGACGATTGGCGCACGCTAGCCTCAAAAAGTAGTCATGGACTCTGCGTCTTCGTCGTTGCGCCAGTCTCCCTGGGCGCTCTTTGTCGGCATTCTCGCCTTCGTGGGACTGCTCACGTGGCTGGTGGGTTGGGCGCTGCCCCTGGTCATCTTCTTGATCTTGTTCATGGTGATGGGACACGAGTTCGGCCACTTCATCACCGCCAAACGCGCCGGACTTCTGGTCACCGACTTCTTCGTGGGGTTCGGTCCGGTGCTGTGGTCGACCCAGCGCGGCGAGACTCGCTACGGCATCCGGGTCCTGCCGCTCGGTGGGTACGTGAAGGTCCCCGGGATGACGTGGGGGGCAGCGGTGCCACCCGACGAAGAGGCCCGTACGTACCGCGAAGCGTCGTATCCCAAGAAGGTGCTCTTCGCGTCGGCCGGTTCGATCATGCACGTCATCATGGCCCTGGCCCTGGCCTGGGTCGCCCTCACCTTCATTGGCAACCCGTCGCCGACCCACGTCGGGGTGGGCTCCTTTACCCAGTGGCAGGGTCACAAGGAAACGGTTGCGCAGATAGCCGGACTCCACGTGGGCGACCAGATCACCAAGATCGACGGCACCACCATCACGAGCATCGATCAACTCACCAAGATTCTGCACGGCTCTGCGGGCAAGCACCTCACCCTCGTCGTGGAGCGCGATGGCCGCGCTCTCACCCTGAACGTGACTCCGGTGAACGGCCGGACGATCAAGGTGGGCGGAAAGCCTCTACCGGCTCACGGGTACATCGGCATCGAGGTGACCGAGCTGACGGTTCACACGTCGCCCCTGGCGGCCATCCCCGACTCCTTTAGCGAGATCGGCCACTACGTCGGCGACGCCTTCGTGGCCATCGGTCGACTTCCCGGTGAGTTTCCCAGCCTCTTTCACCAAGTGGCCGACGCCAAGGCGGCGACCAATCCGAAAAATGAAGACACTCGTCCGTCGTCGATCGTCGGAGTGGTGCGATTCGCCGATCAAGCCGCGAACGCCGGGGCCCTCCCACTGATCACGATCCTGGCCCTGGTCAACATCTTCGTCGGCGTGCTGAACATGTTGCCCATGTTGCCCCTCGACGGCGGGTACGTCGCCATCGCCACCTACGAACGACTTCGATCGCGCCGCGGCGTGCGCTATCGGGCCGATATCAACAAGCTGGCCCCGGTCGTCTACGCCTTCATGAGCGCGCTGCTGGTGCTCTTTGCCTGCACCCTGTACCTGGACATCGCGCACCCGATCGCCAATCCCTTCTAGGGCGCACCGCGCCGACCTCGAACACGGCAGACTAGAGGCATGGAAGTCTCCTCCCGATTGATCACGCCCCGTCGTCCCACCCGCCAGATCAGTGTGGGCTCGGTCAAAGTCGGTGGTGACGCGCCCATCTCGGTCCAATCCATGACCACGACCAAGACCGCCGACGTCGAAGGTACGCTCCAGCAGATCTACGCTCTGGCGGCCAACGGGGCCGACATCGTGCGCTGTACCTGCAACGAGCGCGCCGCGGCTGAGGGTCTCGCCCAGATCGTGCCGCGTTCGCCCGTGCCCATCGTGGCCGACATCCACTTCCACGTGGAGATGGCGCTGGCAGCACTCGAGGCTGGCGTGAACGGACTGCGCCTCAATCCGGGCAACCTGCGCAAGCCCGAAGAGATCAAGCTCGTCGCGAGCGAAGCCAAGGACCGCGGCGTGCCCATTCGCATCGGCGTGAACGCGGGCTCACTGCACCCCGACATCTACGAACGATTCGGCGGTGCGACGCCCGAAGCGCTGGTGGAGTCGGCGCGCATCGAGTTGGCCTACTTCGAAGAGGTGGGCTTTAGCGACGTCAAGATCTCGGTGAAGGCATCCTCGGTGGCCCTCATGATCGCCGCCTACCGTCTGGCTTCTGAGACCTTCGATCATCCCCTGCACCTCGGCGTCACCGAAGCCGGGCCCCTGCCGTGGGGACTCCTCAAGGGCACGGCCGGTATCGGCACGCTGCTCGCCGAGGGCATCGGCGACACGCTGCGCTACTCACTTACTGCCGACCCCGTTGAAGAGGCGCGCGCCGGGCGAACGCTGCTCGAGTCGCTCGGTCTGCGCGAACGCAAGGGTCTCGACCTGATTGCGTGTCCCAGCTGCGGACGCGCCGAGATCGACGTCATCAAGGTGGCCAACGAGGCCCAGGACGCCCTCAGCGCCATGAACATTCCACTGCAGGTTGCGGTGATGGGTTGCGTCGTGAACGGACCGGGCGAAGCGCGTCACGCGGACCTCGGGATCGCCGCGGGTAAGCACCGCGGACACCTCTTTATCCAGGGCCAGATCATTCGCGTCGTGCCCGAAGACGAGATGGTCTCGGCCCTCGTCGACGAGGCCACCAAGATCATCGAAGAGGGCCTTGAGGCGCGCCTCGCCGCGCGCGACGCGAGCGCGGAGAAAGAAGCCGAAGCCGACCGTGCCGCGCTGTTGGACGACCGGGGTGCTGACGCCAACAACGCCCAGGTCAAGATCGAACAGATTCGACGTCACACGTAAGCCAGCACTCTCGCGTAGCCTGGTCCGAATTCTTAAAGGAGTGCCGTGGCTCAACAGAGCGTGCTGACCCCACAGTCCCAAGACTTCCCGCGCTGGTATCAAGACGTCGTCGCCAAGGCCGAGATGGCCGACAACGGCCCGGTGCGCGGCACGATGGTGATCCGTCCTTACGGCTACGCGATCTGGGAGCGCATGCAGGCCGAGATGGATACCAGGATCAAGGCCACTGGGGCGAAGAACGCGTACTTTCCCCTCTTCATCCCCGAGAGCTACTTCTCGCGCGAAGCCGAGCACGTCGAGGGATTTAGCCCCGAGTTGGCCGTCGTCACTCACGCCGGGGGCGAGGACTTAGCCGAGCCCATCGTGGTGCGGCCCACCTCCGAGACGGTGATCGGTGAGTTCATGGCCAAGTGGATTCAGAGCTACCGGGATCTCCCGCTGCTGCTCAATCAGTGGGCGAACGTCGTGCGCTGGGAGCTTCGTCCACGGCTCTTTTTGCGCAGCTCGGAGTTCCTCTGGCAGGAGGGTCACACCGCCCACGCGAGTTACGAGGACGCCTCGGCCTACGCCCGTCGCATCCACTACGAGGTGTACAACAACTTTCTCCTCGACGTCATGGCCGTGCCCTGCTTCATCGGCATCAAGCCGGCCAGCGAGAGATTTCCCGGCGCGATCAACTCCATGACCGGAGAGGGCGTCATGCGCGACGGCAAGGCCCTGCAGATGATGACCACCCACGAGCTGGGACGGAACTTCGCGCGCGCCTTCGACATCTACTTCCAGAGCGAAGCCGGTGAAGCCCAGCTGTGCTTTACGACCTCGTGGGGCGCCTCCACACGCCTGATCGGGGGGCTCATCATGGCTCACGGCGACGACAACGGACTGATCGTGCCGCCGCGACTTGCTCCCACGCAACTCGTGGTCGTGGCCGTGCGCGACGAGCCCGAGGTCAACGAAGCCTGCGCCCGCGTGGCGGCTGAACTGAGCGAGGCGGGGGTTCGCGTTGAGATCGATCGCGGTCGCGGCAGCTTCGGGCGTCGCGTGACCGACTGGGAGATCAAGGGCATCCCGTTACGTCTCGAGGTCGGTCCGCGGGATCTGGCCCAAGGCCACGTCACCTTGGTACGCCGCGACACTGGCGCCAAGACGACTCACGTCCTCAACGCGCTGGCGAGCGACGTTCCCTCGCTGCTCGAGCGCATGCAGAGCGACCTGTTGGCGCGCGCCATTGCCCATCGCGACTCGTCAACCCAGGACGTCACCAGCCTGGACGAAGCGCTCGAAGCCGCGAGCGACGGCTTCGCTCGTCTCGCCTGGGACCTCGTCGCGGGCGAGGGCGAACAGACCCTCAACGCTCAAGCCGTCAGCGTTCGCTGCCTCCAACGCCAGGATGGCTCGATGCCCGAAAGCGAGGAAGAGGGCGGGCTGATCTGTCTCGTGTCGAAGAGTTATTAGGGAAGATTTAAACTGAACTTTATTGCAGTGCAGTGAGGATTACTGCAAGGGTTTCCCGTTGTGACACCAGTAATTCACTGCTACAATTGATGCCTACAGTCCGCTCAGGACGTATGGACTCGTTTAAGCGCGGGCCTCGGGCCCGCGCTTTTTCAATGTCTGTCGGGCCGGAGCGACAGCGAAAGGAGACGGAAATGGATTGGGACGCCACGCTCCGACCGCTCCTAGAACCGCTGGGGCTGGACCTCTACGATGTGGAATTTTCCTCGGGGACCCTCGATGTGGTCGTCTCTCGGGCGGGGGGAGTGGACCTCGAATCTCTCACGAAGGCGAACCGGGTGATTTCTGAGTGGCTGGATGCCCACGATCCCATTGCCGGTCGTTTCACACTCGACGTCTCGAGTCCGGGACTGGAGCGTCGGCTACGCACGCCCGCGCACTTTCACAGTGCCGTCGGCGAAGTGGTGACGTTGCGTGAGCTGCGCGATGACGCGCCCACTCGACGTCTCGAAGGAACGCTGAGCGAGGTCACCGACTCAACTCTCACGATTGATGACAATGACGCCGGGCTCATCGTCGTACCCCTCGACAAGATCGAACGTGCGCGCACCGTCTTCTATTGGGGCGCCACCAAGCCGGTCAGTACCAAGACCGCGACGAAGGGTGCGCGCGCCCACTCGACGAGCAAGAAAGGCTAGATATGGCTAACTTCGAATTTCTCGAGGCCTTGGGCCAGATCGCGCGCGACCAGAACATCGACGAGGGAGAGCTCCTCGTCGCCCTCGCCAACGCCCTGCTCGCCGCCTACAAGCGTCGTCCCGACTCGGCCGAAGACGCCGAGGTCGAGATCAACCCGGAAACCGGAGAGATCAAGGTGTGGGGCTTGGAACTCGACTTGGAAGGCAACGTCACGCGCGAGTGGGACGCCACCCCCGACGACTTCGGACGCATCGCGGCCCAGACGGCCAAGCAGGTCTTGATGCAACTCATTCGTGACATCCAGCGCCGTCAGATGTACGAAGAGTTCGCGAACCGCGAGGGCGACATCGTCTCGGGCACCGTCCAGCAGAACGACAACCGCTACACGCTGCTCGACCTCGGTCGAGTGGAGGCGTTGCTGCCCCAGGCCGAACAGATCGCCTTTGAGCGCTACGAGCATGGCGCGCGCATCAAGGTGTACATCGTCGAAGTGCGCAAGACCAACAAGGGCCCCCAGATCGTGGTCTCTCGTACGCACCCGGCCCTCGTTGCCAAACTCTTCGAGATCGAGGTGCCCGAGATCGCCAGTGGCATCGTCGAGATCAAGGCGCTGGCGCGCGAACCCGGCCACCGCTCCAAGATCGCGGTGGCCTCCAACGACCAGATGATCGATCCCGTGGGGGCTTGCGTGGGCGCGCGCGGTTCGCGCGTGCGCAACATCACCAACGAACTGCGCAGCGAACGCATCGACGTCGTGCCCTACAGCGACGACCCCGTCGAGTTCATCCAGTCGGCCCTGCAGCCGGCGCGCGTGCGTGAGGTGCGACTCGACGAGGTCGAGGGCATCGCCACCGTGATCGTGCACGAGCAGCAGCTGTCGCTCGCCATCGGCAAGGAGGGTCAGAACGCCCGCCTGGCGGCTCGTTTAACGGGATGGCGTATCGACATCCGCTCGGAGAACGAGGGGAACGACGAGGTGGTCGAAGAAGTCTGGACCGATGGTGACCAGGTCGTCGACGAAACGGTCGCCGCCGTGGTGGGTGAGGGCGGTGAGGTAGAAGCCGTGGTGTCCGATACGGTGATCACCGACGCCGAGGGCGACGTAGCCGAAGTGGTGGTTGTAGAGACAGTGGCGGAGGACGAGGCATAGCCCCAATTCGCACGTGCGTGGTGTGCCGTCGCCGTCGTCCGGAAGCGGAGTTGCTTCGCCTCGGACGTGACGCATCGGGCACCTGGTATGTGGGTCGCGGCAACGGGCGAGGCGTGTGGTGGTGCGCGGATGGCTGTGGGAGCAGCGTGCGCATTTCCCAGGTCGCGCACGCACTTCACGCGAGCGTGAGTGAGGCGGACATGGCCGTCGTGCGCGACCTTGCGGTCGGGAAAAGGCCGTAGTTGTGAAAGAATAGGAAACTGTGCCCGTCGAATGTGCGGGGACGCGAAGTAAGGGAACGTTTTGGCTCCAAAGAAAATTCGAGTGCACGAGCTCTCCAAGGAACTCGGGATGACGAGCAAGGAGTTGCTCGCACTCGCTGGAAAATTAGGCATCGGCGCCTCGAGCCCCTCGGCGTCGATCGAAGACGCTCAGGCGGACCGCATCCGGCGCCGCGCGGACGCCGATGGGCTGCGTCGTGAGGCACCCTCGGACGCCCCGAAGCCGGACAAGGCTGAGAAAGCGACCAAGGCCGTCAAGGCCACCAAGGCCGCCTCGTCGGCAGCACCCGTCGACGCCCCTGCCGCCCCAACCGCTCCCGCGTCCGCGCCCGTAACGGCGGCGCCCGTCGCCCCGGCTGCTCGCACGCAGGTCGCCGAAGCCCCGAGCGCACCGGCTCCGGCCGTCGAGACTGCTCGCACGCAGGTCGTTCGTTCTCGCGTCGCGCCGCCCAAGCCTGCCCCGTCTCGAAACCCGTCGCCCGACGGCCCCACGACCATCCGCCCCAGCACGCGCGGCGCCGGTGACGGCTCGTCAAGACCGCCACTGTCGTCAACCGGTCGACCGATCCCACCGCCGCCGGGACGCCCGCTCAGTCCGAGTGGCCGCCCGATCCCACCGCCACCGGGCGCACGCCGCCCGATGCCTGCGGGGGGCACCGGTCGTGGACCGGCCACCGGTCGTCCGATGACTGCTCGTCCGAGCACCGGGCCCTCGCGCCCGGGCGGTCCCTCGCGCCCCGGCACGGGTGGTGGTTTCTCCTCGCCGCGACCGGGAGCCGGTAGCGGTGCTCCCGCCGCGGGTGCCAGTCGCAGTGGCGGTCCCGCGCGCGGTGGCGGTGGACCCCGCGGATCGCAGCGCAAGACCACGCGTCGCAGGCGGCGCAACGTCGAGGAGCTCGAGCCGACTCAGATGACCACCTGGCAGCCGAGCAACGCGCCGGTGCCCGAGGGCGAGATCATCATCGAGCGCGGTTCGACGGCTAAGGATGTCGGACCCAAACTCAATCGCAGTGCCGCGGACATCATTCGCTTCTTGTTCCTCCAGGGCGAGATCGTCACCGCCGTCCAGAGTCTCTCGGACGACATGATCGAGCTCTACGCGGCCGAAGTCGGAGCGGACGTTCACATGGTGGACCCGGGGGAGCAGCGCGAAGCCGAACTGCTCGCGAAGTTCTTTGACGAGGACGACCAGGACGACGTGATCGCAGCGGTCGCCCGCCCGCCGGTGGTGACCGTGATGGGTCACGTCGACCACGGCAAGACCCTGTTGCTCGATCGCATCCGCCAGACCAACGTGGTGGCCGGCGAAGCCGGTGGCATCACCCAGCACATCGGCGCCTACATGGTGAACTGGCACGGTCGGGCCATCACCTTCCTCGATACGCCGGGTCACGAAGCCTTCACCGCTATGCGCGCGCGTGGCGCCAAGGTCACCGACGTCATCATCCTGGTCGTGGCGGCCGACGATGGCGTCATGCCCCAGACCGTGGAGGCGATCAACCACGCCAAGTTGGCCAGTGTGCCCATCATCGTGGCGATCAACAAGATGGACCGGGCCGACGCCAACCCCGATCGCGTCCTCCAGCAGCTCTCCGAGCATGCGCTGGTGCCCGAGAAGTGGGGCGGCGACACCATCGTCGTGGAGATCTCTGCCCTCCAAGGGACCGGCATCGACGAACTCTTAGAGCAGGTGCTCTTGGTCGCCGAAGTCGCCGAACTGGTCGCACGGCCCACGGGCCGCGCGGTGGGCACGGTGCTCGAAGCGAACCTCGAGGTGGGTCGCGGTCCCGTCGCGACGGTCATCGTGCAAAAGGGACTCTTGGAAGTGGGAGATCCGGTTGTGGCCGGCCCCGCCTACGGCAAGGTCAAGGCCCTCATCAACGACCAAGGCCAGCAGGTCAAGAGCGCGGGGCCGTCGACGCCCGTGCAGATCCTGGGCTTCAGCGAGCCACCCTTCGCCGGGGACGAGATGCGCGTGGCCCACGACCTCGCACATGCCCGTTCCCTGGCCGAGGCCCGCGCGCAGCGCACGCGCCTCGTGGGTCAACAGCCCGTCGCCTCCTCGAGCGGAGCGCGACTCGAGGACCTCTTCGAACAGATTCAGCGCGGTGAGACTGCGACGCTCAACATTGTGCTGAAGGCGGACGTGCAGGGCTCCCTCGAAGCGTGCACCGAGTCCCTGCGCAAACTCGAGCGCGACGACGTAAAACTCGTCATCGTTCACCGAGGCGTGGGCGGGATCACCGAGAACGACGTGCAGCTGGCTAAGGCCTCGAACGCGACCATCATTGGCTTTAACGTTCGCCCGGACAAGCGCAGCCGTGAACTGGCCGCCAGCGAAGGCGTGCAGATTCGCACCTACGAGATCATCTACAAGCTGATCGAAGAGATCGAAGCCGCGATGCTCGGCCTGCTCACTCCGGTCTTCGAAGAAGTCGTCACCGGCGAAGCCGAGGTCCGCGAGGTGTTCCGCATTCCGCGCGTGGGCGCGATCGCGGGCTGCTTCGTGCGAGAAGGCGTCATCACTCGCGGCTCCAAGGTGCGCTTCCTGCGTGAGGGCACCATCATCTGGAAGGGCACGATCACGTCGCTTCGTCGCTTCAAGGACGACGCGCGCGAGGTCGCCTCGGGCTTCGAGTGCGGTATCGGGCTCTCGGACTACCAGGACCTCAAATCGGGGGACGTCATCGAAACGTACGAAGAGCGCGAGATTCCGCGCACGGCCTAAGCCATGTCGCGCTCGTCCGGCTCCAGTCACCCGTACCCGCGGACCGCGCGGGTGAACCAGATTCTGCGCGAGGTGATCTCCGATGAGCTCGTACGAATCTCGGATATTGACGAGCGCCTGGGACTCCTCACGGTGACCGGAGTCGACACGACGCCCGACCTGCGCCAGGCGAAGGTCTACCTGCACTCTCTTTCGGACGAGGCCAAAGACGTCCTCGAAGAACGGCGGGCCCAGATCCAGGCCTCGGTGAACGTCCAGACGCGCCTGAAGCGAACGCCCAAGCTCTCCTTCGCCGCCGACCCCGCCGTAGCGAGCGGCAACGCCGTCGAAGAGCTCCTGCGCCGTCAACACCATGACGACGAATAACGGGCTTCTCCTGATCGACAAGCCCCGCGGGGTCACCAGCCATGACGTGGTCGATCACGTGCGACGTGTGCTCAACGAACGACGAGTGGGTCACGCGGGCACGCTGGATCCGATGGCCACGGGACTCCTGATCCTCGGCGTGGGACCATCGACGCGGCTGTTGCGCTTCGCCCAAAGCGAGATGAAGCGATACGAAGGAGTCCTCACGCTCGGCGTGCGCACGGACTCACTCGACGCAGACGGAACAGAGGTGGAGCGAGCGCCGGTGCCGTATCTCACGCCCGAGGTCATCGACGACGCCATCAGCAGTCTGCTCGGCGATCAGGAGCAGATCCCGCCGATGGTCTCGGCTCTCAAGGTCAATGGCCGGCGCCTGCACGACCTCGCGCGCGAGGGTGTAGAGGTGGAACGCGCGCCGCGCTCGATCACGGTGTACACGCTGTCGGTCGCACCGATCGACGAGCATCACTGGAGTTTCGACGTCACGTGCTCGGTGGGCACCTACGTTCGGGTGCTGATGTCGGATCTGGCCCAGCGTCTCGGAACGGTCGGTCACCTGAGTGCCCTGCGGCGGGTGTCAAGCGGTGACCATGAGGTGGCCGACGCTCTCACGTACTACGAGTTCGAGCACCGCGTGAGCGAAGACATTCCGGTGCTACTTGCGCCGAGTGCGTTCGTCGAGCACCTGGCGCGAGTGAACGTGAGTGAGGACGAGGAGAAGCGTCTGCGCATGGGCCAGCGCCTCGAACTCAACGACGTACGCGGCGATGAGGTCGCCGCGCTCGGTGTCGACGGTCACTTGGTGGCCGTGCTGCGACGGCGCGGTGACGTGTGGCAGCCCGAAGTCGTGATGCCAGCGATGGCCTGAGTCCGGTAGGTTGCCAGTCGTGAAAGTGTGCCGAGACGGCGGAGTCAGCGCGAACGGGCCCTCGGTCGTGGCTATCGGGGTCTTTGACGGTCTGCACCGTGGTCACCAGGCCGTCCTCGCCCAACTGGTAGATCTCGCTCGCCGCTACCACGCCACAGCGACGGTCGTCACGTTCGATCCCTCTCCCGCCAGCGTGCTCGCACCGACCCGCGCGCCGCGACAGATTGCCACGGTGGACCAGCGTCTCGAGGACTTGGCCGCCCTCGGGGTCGAGCAGGTGCGCGTTCTCACTTTCTCAACGGCGCTCTCGAGTGAGACCGCGCGCGAGTTCATTGAGAGAGTCCTCGTTGGCGAGCTTCACGCGACGTGCGTGCTCGTGGGCGAGGGGTTCCACTTCGGGCACAATCGCGAAGGCAGTCCCGATCTCCTGGCTGAAGTCGGCCTCGAGCGTGGTTTCGACGTGGTGGTGGCGCCCACCCACGGCGAGGGAGTTCGCTTTAGCTCGAGTGCGGTGCGCGCGGCACTGGCCGACGGCGACCTCGACGAGGTCGAGCGCATCTTGGGCCGACCCTTCACGCTGCGCGGAGTCGTGGAGCACGGGGACAATCGGGGTGAGGAGTTGGGATTTCCGACGGCCAACCTGGCCGTGGCGAGCGATCAGGCGCTGCCCGCCGAGGGCGTCTACGCGGGGGCGACCACCATCGACGAGGTCTGGTGGCCCGCGGCGATCTCGGTGGGCACGCGGCCTCAGTTCTACGAGGACGGCCAGTTGCTCGTCGAAGTGCACGTGGTGGACTACACCGGCGTGCTCTACGGACGTGAACTCGACGTCGTGTTTCTCTCCTTGCTGCGGGCTCAGATGACCTTTGAGAGTGTGGAGGAGTTGGTGGCGCAAATAGGCCGCGACGTGGAGCAAACGCGCCAACTATTCGCCTCCACGGCGACTGACGAACTGAAACTGCTAGGATAAGTACTCGGTCAGCGACGCTGATCACGTGGGTCGTCCCGTGACGGCTCGCACCGGGACACCCGACTCAACTAAGGCACAGACGTTATATGACCGAGAAGCAACAGATCATCGAGGACTTTCGAGCCCACGACACGGACACCGGCTCGCCCGAAGTCCAAGTCGCGCTCTTGACCGACCGGATCGCGCATCTCACCGAGCACCTCAAGGTTCACAAGGGCGATCATCACACCCGCCGTGGACTGATGAAGCTCATTGGTCAGCGACGTCGACTGCTGGACTACGTCCAAAAAGGTGACGTAGAGCGCTATCGCGCGTTGATCGGTCGGCTCGGCATTCGTCGCTAGCCGCATCACCCGCGTCGACGCCGTCGACGCGTTCAGTATTCGAGGCCCCGAACGCCAGTGGAGGATCGTCGCGTGAGCGAAGGTTGCCCACTGGGATTCGGGCGAATGCTGCTACATAAGGAGCACCCATGACCGACGCGATTCGCGTTAGTAGTCCCATCACAGGTACCGACAAGACAATGAGTCTTGAAGCCGGTCACCTGGCCCAACTCGCCGACGGCGCGGTTCTCGCGCGCATCGGTGACACCATGTTGCTCGCCACCGTGGTCGCCGCCAAGACCGCGCGCGAGGGGATGGATTTCTTCCCCCTCACCGTGGACATCGAAGAGCGCGCCTACGCCGCGGGCAAGATTCCCGGGGCGTTCTTTCGCCGCGAGGGAAAACTCTCTGACCAGGCGATCTTGATCTGCCGTCTCATCGACCGTCCCCTGCGCCCGTCGTTCCCGAAGGGATTTCGCAACGAGGTCCAGGTCGTGGGCACGATCTTCTCAGCGGACCAGGAAAACCCGCACGACATTCTCGCCATCAACGCTGCCTCGGCCGCACTCATGATCTCGGGCATCCCCTTCGACGGTCCGATCGGGGCCGTGCGCATGGCCTACACGACCGACGGCGAGTGGGTGGCCCACCCGACCTACCAAGAGGGTGACGCCGCGACCTTTGAACTCATCGTGGCCGGACGCGCGCTCAGCGACTCGGTTGACGCCGACGTTGCGATCATGATGGTCGAAGCAGGCGGCACCGAGGGTTCGTTCGAGAAGTACCTCGACGGCGCGCCCAAGGTGAGCGAGGAAGTTCTCGCGGCCGGCCTCGAAGCTTCGAAGCTCTGGATTCGCGAAGCGATCAACCTGCAGCGCTCGCTGGTCCGCGACTTCATCGCCGACCGTGGTCCGCTACCCACCTTCGAGTACGAGGCCTTCTTGGACTACACCGACGACATCTACGCCCGCGTCGAAGCCATCGGCCACCAGGCGCTCGCCGACGCCAACAAGATCACGACCAAGGCCGCGCGCAACGAGGCCCTCGACGCCGCGACCAAGTCGATTCAAGAGCAGCTCAAAGGTGAGTTCGAGGGCCGTTCGAGTGAGATCAAGGCCGCCGTTCGTTCTCTGACCAAGAAGCTTGTCCGCGAGCGTGTCGTGACTGACGGTGTGCGTATCGATGGACGAGGACTGGCCGACATCCGTGCGCTCTCGGCCGAAGTCGACCTCTTTCCGATGACCCACGGATCCGCGGTGTTCCAGCGCGGCGAGACCCAGGTTGTGAACGTCACGACGCTGGGCATGCCGCGCATGCGCCAGCAGCTCGACACGATCTCGCCCGACGAGTTCAAGCGCTACATGCACCACTACAACTTCCCGCCCTACTCAACGGGTGAGACCGGTCGTGTGGGTGCGCCCAAGCGCCGCGAAGTCGGACACGGCGCGCTCGCCGAGCGCGCCCTGATTCCCGTGCTGCCGAGCGAAGAGGACTTCGCGTACACAATTCGCGTGGTCTCGGACGTCATGCAGTCGAACGGATCGACCTCGATGGGTTCTGTCTGCGGATCGACCCTGTCGCTGATGGCCGCCGGTGTGCCGATCAAGGCGCCCGTGGCGGGTATCGCGATGGGCCTCGTCTACGAAGACGGCGTCTACGTCACCCTGACCGACATCCTCGGCGCTGAAGACGCCTTCGGCGACATGGACTTCAAAGTGGCCGGCACCGCGGACGCCGTCACTGCGTTGCAGCTCGACACCAAGATCGATGGTCTGCCCGCCGACGTGCTCGCCAAGGCCCTGCACCAGGCCAAGGACGCGCGACTGACGATTCTGAAGGTCCTCACCGACACGATCGCCGAGCCGCGCAGCGAAGTCGCCGAGGTCGCCCCGAAGATTGTCTCGATGGAGATTCCGATCGACAAGATCGGTGAAGTGATTGGGCCCAAGGGCAAAGTCATCAACACCCTCCAGCAAGAGACGGGAGCCGACATCGCCGTCGACGACGACGGCGTCGTTGGCACGGTCACCATCGGGGCCAAGGATGGACGAGCCGTCGAAGAAGCTCGTCGACGCATCTCGTTGATCCTGGATCCGCCCTCGGCGGACGTTGGAGCGATCTATCAGGGTCGCGTCGTGTCCATCGCCAAGTTTGGCGCGTTCATTAACATCCTGCCGGGCCGCGACGGCCTCTTGCACATTTCGAAGTTGGCGCCGCTCAACGGAGGAAAGCGCATCGGCCAGGTCGAAGACGTCCTGGAGTTGGGCCAAGCCATCGAAGTCAAGGTCGACGACATCGACCCCCAGGGCAAGGTGTCGCTGTCGCTGGTCGGTGACTTCCCTGACGTGGTCGAAGAGCCGCGTCGCGAACGCGAACAGCGTCCGCCGCGTGAGCGCGAACGCGAACGCTCCGGCGCCTCGAACTCAGGTCGCTCCAACTCGGGCGGTTCTAGTTCCAGTGGCTCGAACAGTTCCTTCGAAGCGAGCTTCGAGGCCGAACTGGCTGGCGAGATCGGTGACCTCGGACCTGGCGGTCCCAGCTTTCACGGTGACGACGATGGCAGTCGTCGCAGTCCGCGGCCCCGTCGTCGTTAAGTAACCAAGGTCCGTGTCGCGCCGCACGTGTCGCGACACGGACCTTGCGGTTTTCGTAGCGTGGGAACAATGAGTAGCGACCTGGCGCCCGGGCCACGTGCGCCGTGGTGGCGTTCCTTGCAGCGTGGCGATCGCTGGGCCCTGGCCACGCTGGTGGGAATACCGCTGGTCCTCTTTATCCTGCCGGCCCTGTTTGGTCACCCAGCGATCGACGCGGACAATCTGATTCAGAACTTTCCCCTGCGGGTACTGGCGGGTCGCCAACTCGCCTCGGGACATCTGCCACTACTCAATCCGTTGACGAATGCGGGCACGCCCCTCCTGGGTGGACTGAACGCGGGCGCGCTGTACCCCCTCACGCTCATCTTCGCCTTCATCCCGCCGATCACCGCGTGGATCATCAACATGATCGTGGTCTACGTGAGCGCGGGAGTGGGAATGTTCGCTCTTCTGCGCTGGCACGGGGTTCGCACGACCCCGGCCCTCATCGCCGGAGTCAGCTACACCTACTGCGGGGCGATGATCGGCCAGATGATTCACCTGGGCGTGATCCAGGGCTACTCCTTCGTGCCGTGGGCCGTTCTGATCATGCTCGCTCTCTCGCGGCGCATCTCGAGCGTGCCTGAAGGGACGAGCGTTCTGTCTCTGGCTCGCATCGCCCTGCCGTGGACTCTGGGTGAAGGTGCCCTGTGGGGGCTCACCTTTCTCTCGGGGGAGCCGCGCGCCATCGCCACCATGGAACTGCTCACGATCGTCGTCGTTCCCTGCGTCCTGATTCTTCGCAGTTCGTACTGGCTCGCGACCTGGCGCACGAGGATCGCCTATCTGGCCACCCTCGTGGTGGGATTTGCTTGGGGCCTGGGGATCGGACTGGTCCAGCTCCTGCCCGGGTGGTCGTTCATCAAGGACTCCGAGCGCTCTGACGTCGGGTACTCGTTCTTCGGTGCTGGCTCACTCGCGGTGCACTGGACCGCTTTGCTCTTTACGCCTGATCTCCTGGGCGGAAACGGGGCGTTCGGTCAAACGGGCTTCTTCGCCAACTACAACCTCGCCGAAGTGACGGGGTACGTCGGGGTGATCGCGCTCGTGGCCACCGCCGCGTTCTGCACGCGCCTCACTCCGCGCGGTTGGCGCGGGGCGCAGCGCGACTACATGATCTACGTGGTCATCGGGGTGGTGGGGCTCTTTGCGACGTGGGGCAGTTTCACCCCCCTCGGGCACCTGTTTCGCGCCATACCGCTCTACGGCTCGACGCGTCTGCAGAGCCGCAGCGTCATCCTCGTCGACTTCATGGCCTCGGTCTTGGTCGGCTGGTGGCTCGAGCACATCTTGAAAGGACGTCCCGACCTCGCCGGCCTGGGCAAGCGCTCGCGTTGGGTGACGGCTGCTCCGGCGATCTTCATCGTGGTGCTCTCGGGTGGACTCATTGGGTGGGGACCGTGGGTCATCGAGAGGATCGGTATCGCGGGCGGGAATCCGGCCCTCGAAGACGGTCTGAAAATGACCAACGCCATCCACCTCGCGATCGCGCTGGTGGCAGTGCTCGCCATCATCTTGCTCGCGCGGCACTCCCGACGGCTCGTTTCGGTCTTGATAGCGGTATTGGTCGCGGACCTCGTGGTCTTTCTGCTGTTCACCTCCAACGGCCTCATCGGGGGCCAGGGCCCGCGCGAAGCGTCGCGCGCGTACGCCGAGCAGTTGATCAGCAGTAACGGTCGCTTCGCCCTGGTCGATGAGAGCGGGGCCCACACCAAGGTCTTCCGCGAACTGGGTCAGCCCAACATGAACGTGTTCACCCATATGGCGAGCGTCCAGGGATACGGGGCCCTGGTGTCCAACATCTACGACAACGCGACCGGCACGCACCCCCAAGCATGGCTGAACGCGTGTCATCTCCAAGAGGGCGTCTTCACCCCACTGCGACTGGCCGTCGTGGTGATCGCCTCAGGCGAACTCCTGACCCCTACGAGCGAGCAGTCGACCGTGCCCACGCGCTGCGAGAGGGTGATCCCCGCACCCAGTGTCCCGCGCTACTTCGGTCAGGTCTTGTCGATCGGCAGGATCTCGCTTTCGGGCGTCAACGGACAAGCGATCTCGTCGAGTCCGATCACGATCAGACTCCTCACTGGTGCGGGCAAGACGCTCAAGGAGCCTTCGTGGACGCTGCCCGGCGACGCGAGCACGCTCACGGTACAGGCGAACGACGCGACGGAGCGTGCGGCGGGGTTCGTGGTCTCCTCGGCCAGCGGGGTCAGTTTCGGTGACGCGGTCGTGACGCCGTGGGACTCGTCGACGAGCTATCGACTTGACTCGCACTTTCAACTGGCGATCGCCACGTCGAAGTGGCATCTGACATCGACCGAAGATACGTTCTCGGTGTTCAAGGCCGCCACGCTGATGCCTCGTGCGTGGCTGCTCACTCCCTCCGCGGGAACCGTCACCCACATTCGCACCGCGATCTGGGGTGACGCCTGGGTCAGCGTCACGCTCACCAAGGCGAGCGCGCTCGATCGCAGTGAGGCCTACCTGCCGGGGTGGCGCGCCACCGCAGTGAACCAGACAACGGGCAAAGTCATCCAACTGAACGTCGAGCGAACGGGTCTCATCGAAAAGGTCCAGGTGCCCAAGGGCAGATGGATTATCCACTTCCACTACCGTGCGCCCTATATCGAGATCAGCGTGGCCGCGAGCGCGATTACCGTCGTTGCGTGGTTCGGCGTTCTTTCCTGGCTCGTCGTCTCGGCGAGGCGCAAGCGCACCGTTAAAGTTCAGGAATGAAGACTCTGGCGATCGTGGGCGGTGCGGGTCGCATGGGCCAGGCGCTCGCAGAGGGGTTACTCGCGACAGGTCGATTCTCACTCGGTGCACTCGTAGATGAGCACGAGCCACGTGAGCTCTTCGGTTCTCGTTGGGTCACCTCACTCGAGGATCTTGAGGCCAACGGTATCGACGCCGTGGTCGATTTTTCCTCGCCCGAGGGCGTCTCGCACTCCGCCCAGTGGTGCGCGGAGCACTCCGTACCTCTCGTCGTGGGCGCCACGGGTCTCGGCACCGACGAGCGTCGCCGCCTGGAGGACGCCGCAGCGCGCGTCGGCGTGGTGGTGGCCTCCAACTTCTCGGTGGGGGCCGTGCTGGCCGAGCGATTCGCCGCCATGGCGGCACCGTACTTCGATCGCGTCGAGATCATCGAACTGCACCACGATAAGAAGGTGGACGCCCCCTCGGGGACGTCGATCACCACCGCGCGCGCCATTGCTGGCGCGCGACGCGCGGCCGGGGCAGATTCCTTAGTGGAGCCGACGTCGCGATTCACGATCGACGGCGCGCGCGGCGCGCGCGCAGAAGACGGCGTCGTCATTCACTCGGTGCGCCTGCCCGGGCTCGTCGCTCATCAAGAAGTGCTCTTCGGCTCGCCCGGCGAGGGCCTGACCATTCGCCACGACTCCTTCGATCGTCAGAGTTTCGTCCACGGAGTTGCGCTCGCGCTCGACACCGTCTCGAGGACGCCCGGACTGATCGATGGCATCTCAGGGCTCCTGGCCTAGGGGCTCGCGGGCGCCAGACCGACTGGTAACTTCGTACTATGAGTGAGCCTCGTTTTGGACGCGTTCTCACTGCGATGGTGACGCCCTTTCACCCCGACGGATCGCTCAATCTGGACGTCGCCGCGCAACTGGCCAAGTTCCTCGTGAGTCAAGGCAGCGAGGGACTCGTGGTCGGTGGGTCCACGGGCGAAGGCTCGTCGTTGAGCGACGACGAAAAACTCGACCTCTTTGCCTGCGTGGCCGAAGCCGTCAGCGTGCCCGTGCTCGCGGGCAGTACATTCGCCAACACCCAGCAGTCCGTCGCGCTCACGACCCAGGTCAAGGCGACCGGCGTCGCCGGGGTGCTCGCGACCACGCCGGCCTACGCGCGACCGAACCAGGCGGGAATCGCCGGTCACCTCGGCGCGATCGCCGAGAGCACGCCCCTTGACGTGATGCTCTACGACATTCCCGGGCGCACCGGGCGAAAGATCGAGTCGGCGACCACGATCGATCTGGTTCGCTCTCACAAGAACATCGTCGCGATGAAGGACGCCTCAGGCGATACCGCCCAGGCTGCACACACCAAGTCGGTCCTGGGGGACGAACTCGACCTCTACAGCGGCGACGACTCGATGCTGCTCGCCTTTCTGGGCGTCGGCGCGGTGGGCATCGTCTCGGTCGCAGCCCACTGGGCCGGACCCGAGGTCGCGGGCATCGTGCACGCCGCCGTGCGTGGCGACTGGGACGAAGCATGGCGCTACAACGAGCGAGCGCGCGAGAGCTTTCTCTTCGAGACCTCCGACGCGTATCCCAATCCGATGCCCTCGAAGGCCGCGCTGCGGGCCCTGGGGATCGCCGTGGGGGAGTGCCGACTCCCGCACGGACCCAGCGACGCGGATCTGGACGCCCGGGCGTCCCAGGTCGTCGCGGCGCTAACGAGCACCCGTGCCTGACTCGGTTCGCGTTACGTTCCTCGGTGGTTTGGGTGAGATCGGACGAAACTGTGCGGCGATCGAACAGGACGGTCGCATCGTGGTCGTCGACGTCGGACTCATGTTTCCCGAACCCACGATGTACGGCGTCGACATCATCCTGCCGGACTTTCGTTGGCTGATCGAGCGCAAGGATCGCGTCGATGCGATCGTGCTCACGCATGGCCACGAAGACCACACCGGTGCCCTGCGCTACCTGGTCAAGGACGTCAACGTCCCTATCTATGGCTCCGCTCTGACGTTGGGCTTCGCGCGACACCGCCTGACCGAGGCCAAAGTCGCCCAGGACCTCTCGTTCATCGAGGTCACCGATGGTGAGCGTCGGCGAATCGGTCCCTTTGAGGTCGAGTTCATACCCGTGACCCACTCGGTGCCGAGTGCCTACGCGTTGGCCTTCCACACCAAGGTCGGAGCGATCGTCCACTCGGGGGACTTCAAGCTGGACCTCACGCCAGTCGACGGGCGGCGCACCGACCTCAATCGTCTCGCGGCCCTCGGCGATGAAGGAGTGACGTTGCTGCTCGCGGACTCCACCAACGCCGAAGAGCCCGGGTTCACGCCCTCGGAGAGCAGCGTCGGGGTGGCCCTGCGCCGGCTCTTTTTGGAGCGGCCGACTCGGCGCATGGTGGTGGCGTGCTTCGCCAGTCACATCCACCGCATTCAGCAGATCGCCGATATCGCCCACGGCACCGGTCGCAAGATTGCCTTCATGGGTCGCTCGATGGAGGCCAACGTCAAGCTGGCGCGCAAGTTGCACATGCTGCGCGTCGATCCGGCGGACATCATCGACGTGGAAAACGTCAGCCGCTTTTCCCCCGGCGAGGTCTGCATCGTGTGCACCGGCAGTCAGGGCGAGCCGTTGGCGGTGCTCTCCAAGCTGTCTCGTGGCGACGCGCGCAACTTCAAAGTCGGCGCCGACGACACGATCATCTTGAGTTCACACCCGATACCCGGTAACGAGTGGTCGGTCGGTCGGGTGATCGACGACCTCAATCGCGAAGGCACCGAGGTGATCGACTCGAGCCGAGAGCCGGTGCACGCCTCGGGACACGCGCGTCAAGGCGAACTGCGCACGTTTCAGCAGATCCTTCGACCCCAGAACTTCATCCCGGTGCACGGTGAGTATCGCCACATGGTCCACCACGCCGATCTGGCCCACTCCATGGGACTCACCTCGCGTCACGTCTTGATCTGCGAAGACGGGGACCAGGTCGACGTGACGGCCAAGGGAATCCGGCGCACCGGCCAGGTCCCGGCGGGCTTTCACTACATCGACGGCAGCGCGGGCGACTTAGATGAGCGTCCCCTCGAGGAGCGGCGCATGCTCGCCGAGTACGGCGTGCTGTTGATCTCGGCCGGGGTTGACCGAGATCTCGGCAAGATTGCTCAGCCCGTGACGGTGTCGGCGCGCGGCTGGTTTGAAGGCGCGGGCGACGCCGATCTGATCTTGCACGTGACGAGTTCGGTGCGCGCGGCCATCGAAGAGGCGATCGCCGAGGGAAACTTCGACGGCGAGTCTCTCTCCAAGGTGGCCCAGCGCAGCGCCGGGCGACTTTTGGGCCAGCGATATCGCCGACAGCCGGTCATCTTGCCAGCCGTGATCGTCCTGTAGAACGACTAGGACTTGTCGGGCTCGCCGTGTTCGGCGTTACTCAGCCCGTAGCGCCAGTAGGGCTTGTGGCTGATCTGCTCGGTTGCAAGTCCGCGGTCCAGCATCGCCGTCAGCATCGCGCGCATCACGTGGAACTCGCCAAAGAGATACGCGTGACCGAGGTCCGGCGGGAGTTCGAAGGCCGCCAGGCCGCCAAAGAGTCCCGCGGGATCATTGAGTTCGCGACCGCGTCGCTCGACAAAGATCCCCGTCACCCCGAGTCCTTCATCGAAGGTTGCGGGAAGTGCGTCATCGGGCGCGTCGATCTCGATGATGAAGATGGCGCGTCCGGGCACTGCGATGCTTTCGGCCATGCGATACGAAGCAGCGAGTGCACTGACGTCGCCGATGAACAGATGCCAGTCGGCAACCGGATCGAGGGGAATCTTGCCGCGGGGTCCGATCAGGTCGATCTCGTCGCCCGGCTGAGCATTCTCGACCCAGATGCTGCCCGGCCCCACGTGGTCCGTGGTCACCCACAAGGTGAGTTCGTCGCTCGCGGGGTCGACCGAACGCACGCTGTAGCGGCGACTCACGAGGCGTCCGTTCGCGTCCTGGAGGCGAATCATCACGTCGTTGCCCGGGACACCCGCCAATGTCTCGGCCGGCCCACCGAGCGTGATGGCTACAACCGAGGTACTGAGGCGTTGAGTCCCCACCACTCGGCAGCGCGCCGCAGTTGATCCCGTGCGCTCGGCGAGACGCAGGGTTGAGGGGTCGGGTTCAGTCGTCACGACGCTAGATCCTAGGGCGCCGCCGACGAAGGGCTAGTCGGAGGGGCGTTCGAGCAACGTGACCGTGTAGTGGTCGATGGAGCGTTCCACCGCGTCGAGTTGAGCGAGGTTACCCGGGTCGTAGCGCCCGAGAAGTCGCGGCTCGCTGCGGGCGTTGGAGATCGAGACTCGAGCTCGCGCGACGGCCCGCAACGCGGCGCGTCGCAGTTGGTTTCGCCGGATCGGATCGTCGGCGGGCGACGCGCCGTAGCGCGCGGCGGCGGCCCGTGCGTCGTCCAACTGCTGGCGGGGTCGCAGCGAGGGCGCCGTCGTCCACAACAGGACGTCGACGAGAAGGACGATGACCGCACCGAGAGCCGTGTCGAGGATGCGCACGCCGAAGAGATTTCCCCTCTCGCCGATCAGCCCCAAAAACACAAAGACGATGGGCGTGAAGGTCATTACGGCCAGCGCGTGCGAGCGACGCTGCGCCCACGGCTGGATCGAGGCCATCACACACGACAAGACGATGAGTTCGATCTCGGTGTTGCCCGACAGCGCGACCAGAGCCGCGATCCCGGTGCCGAGCGCGGTACCGAGGGTGCGCGCGAGGGCGCGCGTGATGACTGGACCCACGTCGGGGCGCAGAATGAAGGCGACCGCCAAGGGCAGCCAGAAGCCGTGAGGGCCGTTGAGGACGCGCGAGATGATCATGGCGACGGTCACGGCGCAGGCGACGATGACCGCAAAGCGAAGTCGCTCGCGTACCGGAAGAAGTGGCGTGCTCGCAAAGCGCATGACCGGGTGGGGCGCTGCGATCGTCAGGTCGACGCGCAGGGCGTTGGCCGCGGCATGGGGAAGTTCTCTCGACGAAAGAAAGCTGTCACGTACCAACGTGAGCTGCTCGAGGGCGGCTGTGGCACTGTCGCTCAACAGAGTGTGGGCCACCGTGCGCAGAGCCGGAGCCACCGAAGGACTGATGGCGAGATGTTTACCTTCGAAGTACGAGATGGCCTCACCGGATCGCAAGGCGACGATTAGGCATCGGTAGGGCGCGCGCTCTTCGGCGTTCGTCGTGTCAGGATTGATGGCTCCGATCACGTCCTGGGCGTGATCGACCGCGGCGAGCGTGCGCGCACGATTCGCGTGGAACGTCGCGGTGCCGACCGCGTCCACGTTGGCGGCGAGGGCGTTGAAGGCGCCGGCCAAAGTGACTCTTTGATTCTCCAAATAGAAGACGCGGTTCATGAGAGCAGCCACCAGGTAGACCCACAGGGCGCCCGTCACGATCGCGAGGGTCGACTGCCACTCGACGCCCTTGAACTGAAGGCCCACGCCCATGACCGTGCCGATGAGAAAGTACGCGCCGGCCGTGGCGTGATTGGACGCTTCCGTGAAACCCGCGACGAGAGCGACCAGAGCCACGAGGAGAACGAGTGATGGGGACGAGGAGAAGTGATCGACGTACGCCGATCCAAGTCCGACGCCGGCACCGCCCGCACCCGCCACCCACAACAAACGAGGACGGCGTATTCGCCACGAGTCGAGCCCATCTTGACTCACCGCCCAGAGCGCGCCGATTCCGGCCACGATGGCGTACAGGCGCTGATGAATGATGAGCCCGACAATTAAAGGAGCGCTGATGCAAAATGCTGCGCGCAGCGACAAGCGCACTTCCGGAGACACGGCCAGACGTGGTTGAGACCGCCTGATCACGCTGGCCCCTTTCGAACGTCCGTCGAGTGGTTCAAGAAACGAACAGGTCGTTAGTAAGTTAGATGGTTGTGGCAGGAGCGCGGCACCAAAAATCGCCGGTAAAAAAGACGGCACCTCGCGCTCGCGCGAAGAGCGTGGCCGAACCCAACCTCTGGCAGCGCCACGAGCGCGACTTCTCGATTGTGGCCCTCTTCGTGGTGGGTCTCTTTGTCGGCCTGGCCGATGTTCACGCCCTGGGACCGGTGGGTCACCAGATCTCACGCGGCCTGTCCGACGCGCTGGGCGTTGGACGCTTTGGCCTGGCGATCATCTTGTTGGTGCTCGGGGTGGTATTGGTGTCGGGCAAGGTCGAGTTTGACCAGACCCGCGCGGTGTGGGGCGGGGTCTTTGCCCTCGTGACGGTCTGTGGTTTGGCCGACCTCGCGGGAGGCAAACCCGGCATTCACGCGACGACCCACGCGCTCGCCCTGTCGGGCGGCTGGCTCGGGGTAGGAACCGGAGGAGCACTCGCGAGTTGGATCGGCGTTGCCGGCTCGACGATCGTGCTCATCGCACTCTTCGTCGTAGCCGTCATCGTCGTCACGGGTGTGGGACTGCGCGGTCTGTTGGTCGGAATCGGAACAGGCTTGGCGGCGACCGGTCGACTGCTCGCGCGCTGGTGGATGGTGCATCCACGTCGTGAGGAAGAGTCCGCCACCGATGACGAGATCATTCCCATCTCGCGAGCGCGCGTGCGCCCCCGAGAGTACGAACCCGAACCGGTCTTCGAGTACGACGAAACCGACGTCGAGGACGAGGCTGAAGAGGAGTACGAGGAAGAAGACGAAGACGACGAAGAATACGAAGACGACGAAGAGGCCGAGGACTTCGAAGAAGAGACCCAGAGCGAACGGGTGCTCTACGTCAGCCCGCCCAGTGAGTGGGAACTCCCGCCACTCTCGCTCTTAGGGCGTACGCGCGACCAGCGGCTCGATCGTGGATTGACCGACGCGGCCGGCGAAGAACTGGTCGACGCCCTGGCCGCCCACGGAGTGGAAACGGTCCTGGTGGGCTACACCGTGGGACCCACGGTCACCCGATTCGAACTGGAGCTCGGACCCGGAGTCAAGGTGTCGCGCGTGACGTCCCTGAACAAGGACATCGCCTACGCCATGGCCTCACCCGACGTGCGCATCTTGGCTCCGATTCCTGGGCGATCCGCGATCGGCGTCGAGGTGCCCAATCGCCAACGTTCGCTAGTTGCCCTGGGTGATCTGCTGTCGTCGGACGAGGCGGCGGCGGCCACTCATCCTCTCGATGTTCCGCTCGGGCGCGACATCGCTGGGCGCACCGTCATCGTGAACCTCGGCGAGATGCCCCACGTCCTGATCTCCGGCGCCACCGGAGCGGGCAAAAGCTCCGCGATGAACTCTCTGATCACCAGTCTCGTCATGCGCGCCACGCCCGATCAGTTGCGGCTCTTGTTGATCGATCCCAAGCGCGTCGAGATGAGCCACTACAACGACTTGCCGCACCTGCTCTCTCCGGTCGTGGTGGACCCCAAGAAGGCGGCCGGCGCCCTGCACTGGGCCGTGAAGGAGATGGAGCGACGCTACGATCTGCTCGCCGAGTGCGGCGTTCGCGACATCACCAGCTACCAACAGATGCTGGCCCGCGGCGAGATAGAGGTGGAGCCCAGTTCACGCGAGTTGGTGGCCGACGCCTTTGAGCGCGCGACGGGCCTGCCCTCCGAGGCGGCGCCGATGGGTCCCGAGGAGTTGCCCTACATCGTGATCCTCGTGGACGAGCTCAACGACCTCATGATGGTGGCGGCGCGCGATGTGGAAGAGTCGGTTGTACGCATCGCCCAGATGGCGCGCGCGGTGGGCATCCACTTGGTGCTCGCCACCCAGCGTCCGAGCGTGGACGTGATTACCGGGGTCATCAAGGCCAACATTCCCAGCCGCATGGCTTTTGCCGTGTCCTCGCTCGCCGACAGCCGCGTCATCTTGGATCAGGCCGGGGCCGAGCGGCTCATCGGCAAGGGGGACATGCTGCTTGTCACCGCGTCGAGCAATATCGCTCGGCGTCTTCAATCGCCGTGGGTCTCCGAAGAAGAGGTGCGCCGCGTCGTCGAAGCGTGGCGTCGCCAAGGCGGTCGTCGTGAGTCTGTCGTCGCCCTCGACGTCCCGGCGTCGCGAGGTGGTTCGGGCTCTGGTTCGAGCGACGACGACGACGAGATCCTTCGACAGGCCCGCGAGATCGTTATCCGTACGCAGTCGGGGTCGACCTCGATGCTTCAGCGTAAGTTGCGCGTGGGTTTCGCTCGCGCCGGGCGCATCATGGATCAACTGGAAATAGAAGGAGTCGTCGCCCCCGGTGACGGTTCCAAGGCCCGCAAAGTCCTCGTCTCGCCTGAAGAGTACGACGAACAGACGTCGCTGTAGTTTTGGCGCGTCACTCGGCTGCACCCCATCCGCGCCGACGCGGTCTCTTCACGCGCTTCGTCGGCGTGCTGCTCGGTGCGATCATCGCCGTCGCTGGCGTAGTGGCGATGCAGATCCCACTGTTGCACCGTCCGGCGCGTACCTACGTCGCCCTACCGACGACCGTCACGTCGGCGACGTCGGCGTCGCTCGTCTGGCCCAGTGTGGGTTCGGCCGCGCTCGACATCCCGTCCTTGGGGGTGCTGACGAGCTATCACCAAGCGGTCGTGCCGATCGCGAGTCTCACCAAGATGATGACTGCGTACGTCGCTCTAAAGCGTCTGCCGCTTTCGATCGGTGAAGCCGGACCGTGTCACATCGTCACCAGCGAGGACATGCAGACCTACAACCAGCTGATCGGCCTCGACGCGTCCAGCGTGCCCGTCGCAGTGGGTGAGCAGCTCTGTGAGTATCAACTGCTCGAAGGCGTGCTCGTTCACTCGGCGGCGAACTACGCCGTCATGCTCGCCAACATGGTGGACGACTCGAACAGCGACTTCGTGGCACTGATGAACGAGGAAGCTCAGGCGCTGGGCCTGACCCAAACGACATACGTGGACGTCACGGGACTGTCGGACGAGGACGTCTCCACCGCGACCGATCAAGCGCGCCTCGCCGCGGTGATCATGACCTCGGCGCTGGTGCGATCGATCGTGATTCAAACGAGCGTGATCCTGCCCGTAGGCGGCGTCGAGAACTCCTTCACCCCCGACGTGGGAATCGACAACGTGATTGGCGTGAAGTCGGGGCGGACGCTGGCTGCGGGCGGGTGCGATGTGATGGCGGTCACCTTTCGTGATGGGGACGCCACGCACGTGCTCTACGCCGTGGTTCTGGGCCAGCAGGGAGGCGACCTGTTGACCCCGGCGGGCGAGGCGGCCCTGGCCCTGGCGAACTCGGCCGTGGCCAGTCGCCAGCACTACACGTTGGCTGCCCATCGCGCCTTTGGCGAGATCGCCTACGACGGACGGCGCGTGGGCTTCGGGCTCACGACGTCGCGAGAGTATTGGTGGTGGCCCGCACAAGGACAACTGCACGTGCGCGTGCATCTGCGACGTATCACTCGCAATGTTCGTCGCAACGAAATCGTCGGTCGTCTCTTTCTGAGTGGACCGGTGCACGCGACGCTGGTGCTGCGCGCGTTGGGTTCGCTCAGTGCCCCCACGCTTCTCCAGCGCCTACGCTGAACTGATGTTTTCGCGTGCTCCAGCGACCTCGGCCAACCTCGGGCCGGGCTTTGACACGTTGGCCGTCGCCCTTGGCCTCTATGTGGAGGTCACCCTCGATCTCGCCGATGAGTTCGACATCTCGAGCGAGGGGTGCGGGGCCGGGCTCCACGATGACGAGAATCACTTAGCCGCACGGGTTGCAAGGAGTGTCCTGGGACACTCGAACTTCGCGGTGCACGTGAGCTCGACGATCCCGTTGTCGCGCGGGTTGGGTTCGTCGGCTGCACTCGCCGTGGCGGCGGCCGCGGCCGCGGGAGCGGCCGATCCCTTGAGCGTGGCTGCCACACTCGACGGTCACGCCGAGAACGCGGCGGCGTCGGTCCTGGGGGGACTGGTGGTCGCGCGAGTGGAGGGTGAGAACGTGGTCGCGCGCTCGCTGCCGCTCGATGACGCGTGGCGCTTCGTGGTGGTGGTGCCCGATCAGGAACTGGCCACCAGTGATGCGCGGCGCGCACTTCCCGAACGGGTGCTCTTTAGCGACGCCGTGCACAACTTGAGTGCGCTCGGCCTGCTGATCGCGGGCCTGGGCGATCACGCCAAGTTCGTGGCGTCGTCGATGGAGGACGTCCTGCACCAGCCCTACCGCGCGGAGTTGTTGCCCTTCGCCGATGAACTGCTGGGCGTGTTGCGCGAGGCGGGGGCGGCGGGCTCGTGCTGGTCGGGTGCCGGGTCCTCGATGCTCGGCCTCGTCATGAGTGAGAACGCGCCCGAGGTCGCGCTGTCGGCCAAGGAGTTCTTGCACTCCCGATCGATTCCCGGTGAGGTCTTCACCCTCGACGCGGATCGCGCGGGTCTGGTCACGCGTTGAACGATCGCGTCGCCCGCGTCGACCTACGGACGCTGAGCGGCGCAGGGTTTCTCCTAGCCGGGGTGGTTCTCGTTCAGTGGAGTGCGGCATTGGTGGTGCCAGTTTTTCCGGTGCTCGGCGCCTCGGCGACCAGCGCTTGGCGCTTTCTTATCGGGGCCGTCGTCTTGATCGTCATCACGCGACCGCATGTGCGGTCTTGGTCGCGAACCCAGTGGATCGGGGCCTGCGCGCTGGGCGTCTCCACGGCGTTCATGAACCAGTGCTTCTACCAAGCCCTCGCCCGTATTCCGCTCGGGGGAGCCGTCGCCATCGAGTTTTTGGGCCCCCTGTGCGTGGCGGCGTTAGGTCGGCGCAGTCTGCGCCACTTCGCCTTCGTCGTGCTCGCGGGCCTCGGCGTCCTCGCGCTGACTCACCCGGGTAATGGGCTAACGCTCGTCGGCGTTCTCTTTGCCGCGGGCTCGGGTTTAGGGTGGGCGCTCTATGTGATCTCGGCCGCTCGGGTGGGTGGGCTCACGCGTGGCTTCGACGGACTGGCGGTCTCGATGTCGATCGCCGCGATCGTGACGCTGCCATTCTCCCTACCCAAGACCAGCCAACTCTTCAGCCATCCCGACACGTTGGCGCGCTTGGCCATCGTGGCCGTCATGGCGATCGTGCTGAGCTTCGGGGCGGACTTGCAGGGACTGCGCCGCGTGCATTCCTCGATCGCTGGGGTCCTGCTGGCCTTCGATCCGGCGGTCGCCTTTCTCATCGGTTGGTTGCTGTTGAATCAGACAGTGAGCGTCTGGGACTTTGTGGGATTGGCCTGCGTGATGGTGGCCGGAGTGGCCGTCACCTATGACTCCAGCGTCGGTGGGGTCGGCGTCGCTCCCTAGGTGTCGCCGTGGCCGCCCTGGGCTCCAAATGGGCACCGTTAGGCTAATCAGGTGGCAGAACCGCGCACATTCTCGATTCGCACGTTCGGGTGCCAAATGAACGAGCACGACTCCGAGCGGCTGGCCGGGCTACTGGTCGCCGACGGACTCGTCCCCGCCGAGACGGACCTCGAGGCGGACGTCATCGTGCTCAATACCTGCACGATTCGTGAGAACGCTGACCTCAAGCTCTACAGCGCGCTCGGCCAGCTCAAGGCGCTCAAGGAGTCTCGTCCCGGCATGCAGATTGCCGTGGGTGGGTGCATGGCCCAGAAGGATCGCGGGTCCATCGTGGAACGCGCGGGCTGGGTCGACGTGGTCTTCGGGACCCACAATCTCAACGCAGCCCCGTCTCTCCTGCGTCGCTCGATGAGCGAAGGTCCGCTCGTGGAGATCCTCGACGCGCCCGATCCCGTGACCAGTCGCGACATGGCGCCCGCGCTCTACGCGGTGCGCGAGTTGAGCTTTGCCGCGTGGATGACGATCCAGACGGGATGCGACAACACGTGCGCGTACTGCATCGTGCCCAGTGTGCGAGGGGGCGAGATCAGCCGGCCCCTCGAAGACCTCCTGGAGGAAGCGGCGATCCTCGCCGAGCGGGGTGTGACCGAGATCACGGTTCTGGGCCAAAACGTCAACTCGTACGGACGAGACATCACCGGACGGCGACCGCTCTTTGCCGAGCTGCTGCGCGCACTGGGCGAGATCGAGGGTCTGGAGCGGGTGCGCTTTACCAGTCCTCATCCCAAGGACCTTCGACCCGAGACGATCGCCGCGATGGCCGAGACGCCCAACGTCTGTAATCAACTGCACCTGCCGCTGCAATCCGGATCGAACCGCGTGCTGAGTGCCATGCGTCGCGGATATCGCGTCGAGCGGTACCTCGAAAAACTCGACGCGGCCCGGGCGTCGATTCCCGACCTCGCCGTCACCACGGACCTCATCGTGGGATTCCCGGGCGAGAGCGACGCGGAGTTCGACGAGACCCTCGAGGTCGTCGCGCACTGTGAGTTCGACCTCGCCTACACGTTCATCTTCTCGCCGCGCGAGGGAACCCGCGGAGCGCAGATGACGGACTCATTCGTCGCGAACGACGTCATCAAGGAGCGCTTCGAACGCTTGAAGGACGTCACCGACCGCTCGGCCTTGCGCCGTCACCAGGCGAGGGTGGGTGTGCGCGAAGAGGTGCTGGTGGAAGGGCCGTCGCGGCGCAACGACCAGATGCTCTCGGGACGCACTCGCCAAGGCAAGCTCATCCACTTTCCCGTCAGCGACGCGCCCCTGCGTGCGGGGTCACTGGCGAGTGTGGACGTCACCTACGGCGCGCCGTACTACCTCATGGGCGAGGTGCACGAGGTGCTGAGGGCGCCTCGTCACAAGATTCGCGTGCCACTGCTCTCTTCGTGAGATCCCTACGAGGTCCCGCGGTCGCCCTCGTGGGGGCCACCGCGTCCGGTAAGTCGGCGCTCGCCCATGAGTTGGCGATCGCCCAGGGCAACGTCGACATTGTGAGCGTGGACGCCATGTGCGGGGCGTCGCGTGCTTTTCGTCGGCGGTACCGGGCTGTACGGGCGAGCGGTTCTCGATGATCTGGACATCCCCGGGCGGTACCCCGAGGTTCGCCGCGAGTTAGAAGAGCGCGCCACCACCAACTTGGCGTCGCTCTACGCCGAACTCGCCGAGCTCGATCCTCTCTCGGCGAGTCGAATGGAGCCCACGAACGAACGTCGTGTGGTACGGGCCCTCGAGGTCACTCTCGGTTCGAGTCGACCGTTTTCGTCCTACGGCGAGGGGCTCATGACGTATGGCCCCGCGCGCGTGATCCAGGTTGGGCTTGATGTTCCCCTGGAGGTACTGGACGAGCGCATCGAGCTGAGATTCCGCCGCTGGATGGATCAAGGATTAGTCGAAGAAGTCGAAGCCCTCCTCCAGCGTCCCGGGGGAATGGGTCGTACCGCACGCCAAGCCGTGGGCTATCGCCAGATCCTCTCGCACATCGAAGGTGCCCAGCCGCTTGAGGCGTGCGTGAGCGACGCCATCACCCACAGTCGCCGCCTGGCCCGACGACAGCGCTCCTGGTTTCGCCGTGATCCCCGGGTCGAGTGGTTCGAGGATCCGAGTGCTGCCGCCGCGCGCCTGGTAGCGGTGCTGAATGATCCTGATGGGTTCGTGCGAGACTGAAATGGTGACAACGCGATCACTCCAAAAGTGGCAGGGCGCGGGGAATGACTTCCTCGTGGACGTGCAACGTGCGGGCGAGGCGCGACCGTGGACGAGCGAACACGTGCGCGAGGTCTGCGCTCGCGCCACGGGAATCGGCGCGGACGGACTCTTGGTGGCCGAACTGAGCGAGGGCGTCACGATGACCCTCTTCAACGCCGACGGTTCCCGGGCCGAGATGTCGGGCAACGGGGCTCGCTGCCTCGCCGCCGCAGTTCGCCGGGCCACTCACTCCGGAGCGGACGAACTGGTCATCACGACGGACGCGGGCGAAAAGACGGTACGACTCATCATGGACGGCGACGTCTCGGGCTTTGGCAGCGTCGAGATGGGCGACGTGACCTTCGGCGAGGACCTCGAGGGAGCGTGGGGTGTGGCCTATGTGGGCAACCCCCATGTAGCAGTCTTGGACGACGACCGCTGGAGTGACGCGACGCGCGAGGAGCTGGCGGCTAAGTTCGCCGCCCAGATGGGCGGGGCGAACGTTGAGTTTGTGCGCGTCCTGAGTCCCGGTCGCCTCGCGATACGCGTGATTGAGCGTGGCGTCGGTTGGACCCTGGCCTGTGGCACCGGGTCGTGTGCGGTGGCGGCTCTGGCGCGGCGCCACCACGTGAGTGGCGATTACGCACACGTGGACAATCCCGGTGGCACCCTCACGGTGAAACTAGACGGATCGCGCGCGACGTTGAGCGGCCCGGTGCAGTTCGTGGCGGACGTGGAGTGGCTCGAAGCTTGACGTACATTCCCGACACTCTCATTGACCGCAGTATCCGAGAGAAGATCGTTCTGGTGGGGGTCCTGTTTCCCGGAACCAGTGAAGACGACCTCGACCGCCAGCTCGACGAACTGGCTCTTCTCGTGGATACCGCCGGCGCGGACGTCGTGGCGCGGGTCGTCCAACGTCGCGACGCACCCGACCCCGCGACCTACCTTGGTTCGGGCAAGGTGAAGGAGTTGCGCGACGTCTGTCTCGCCCTGGACGCCGACACGGTCGTCTTTGAAGACTCGCTCAGCCCCGCCCAGCAACGCAACCTGGAAAAGATCCTCGGGCGCACGGCGATCGACCGCACGGCGGTGATCCTGGACATCTTCGCCCAGAACGCGCGTACCCCAGAGGGCAAAGCCCAGGTCGAGCTCGCCCTATTGCAGTACCGGCTGCCGCGCTTGCGACGAGCCGGCGGATCGCTCTCCCAGCAGGCGGGTGGCATTGGCACCCGCGGTCCCGGCGAGACCCAACTCGAAGTCGATCGTCGCCGTCTCGTCCAGCGCATTCATCACATTCGCCGAGAACTCAAGCAGATTGATCGAACACGCCAGGTGCAGCGTCAGGGTCGCGAGCGCGGTCGCCACCGCGAAGTCACTCTCGTGGGGTACACCAACGCCGGCAAATCCTCGATGTTGAACGCGCTGACCCACGCGGGGGTAGAAGTGGAGAACCGCCTGTTTGTCACGCTGGATCCGCGCACGCGCCAGCGCCAACTGCCCGGTGGTGAGACGGTGCTCTTCACCGACACCGTCGGGTTCATCTCGAATCTGCCCCACGAACTGGTGGAGGCCTTCATGAGCACCCTGAACTCCGTGCAGCTGGCCGACCTCTTGGTCCACGTCGTCGATGGGTCGAGTGACAGGGCCGAGGAGCAGATTGCGGCGGTGCGCGACGTTCTCATTGAGATCGGCGCCGAGCACGTGCCCGAGCTACTCGTCTTCAACAAGGCCGACGTGCCGGGCTCGCGGGCCAAGGACCTCGCCAAGATCTACGACGGGGTATGGGTATCGGCTCTGACGGGGGAGAACCTCGACGAGGTGATCGATCACGTGGCCGAGCGCCTGCGCTCGCGCGACCGTGTGCTCACGTTGCAGCTTCCCCTGGACCGGGGTGATCTGCTCGCGGCCGCGCATCGTGAAGGCGACGTCCTGGACACCACGGTGAACGACGACGGTGTGCTGATACACGTGGTCTTGGACGCAGTGGGCGCGGCGCGCTTCAGCGAGTGGCGGGTGTCGGCGTGAGTTTTTCGCCCCCGGCGTACCCCTATGAGCGCCTGGATGGTCTCAAGGAGGTGGCGTCGGAGTTTGAGGGTGGGGCCATCGACTGTTCCATTGGAACGCCGATGGATCCGCCACCGGACTTTGTCATCGAGGAGTTAGCCCGTGGCGTGGGGGCGAGAGGGTATCCACCCTCGGCCGGGACGGCGAACTTTCGCGAGGCCGCCGCGGGTTGGCTGGCCCGACGATTCGGTGTCGACGCCTCGGCGAACGATCTGGCCGCCTGCGTCGGCACCAAGGAGTTCGTGGCCTCACTCGCGGGATACCTGCACTTGCGCTCACCCGATCGCGACACCGTTCTGTATCCCGCGGTCAGCTATCCCACCTACGCCATGAGTGCGACGCTCGCCGGACTACGCTCGGTGCCCGTTGCGTTGGTGAAGGGTCAGTTGGATCTATCGTCGATCGACCCGAATGACGCGAGACGGGCGTTGGTGCTGTGGGCGAACTCACCGGCTAACCCGAGTGGACAACTCGACGATCTCGAGCGTGTCGCCCACTGGGGAAGAGCGAACGACGTTCTCGTGGCGAGCGACGAGTGTTACTGCGAATACACGTGGGCCTCGTCGCCACGAACGGTACTTGAGTACGGCTCCGACAGTGTTCTCGCGGTGCACTCCATCTCGAAGCGATCGAACCTGGCCGGGGTTCGCGCCGGCTTCTATACCGGTGACCCCGAGGTGGTGCGCTACCTGCGCAGCGTGCGTCAGCACGCGGGTCTGATGGTTCCCGGTCCCGTGCAGGCGGCGGTCGCCTTGGCCTACGGCGACGACGAACACGTGAATATCCAGCGCGATCGGTATTGGTCGCGTCTCGAAGGTCTCGCTTTGGCGCTGGAGTCAGTGGGCGTCACTGCCCCGACGCCCGAGGGAGCGTTCTATCTGTGGTGTTCGAAAGAAGGCATGGATGGTTGGGGGATCGCCGCGATGCTCGCGGAGCGATCGGGACTCGTCACGAGTCCGGGCGAACTCTACGGGGACGCCGGTCGCGACTTCGTACGCATCGCCGTCGTGCAACCCGATGAGCGCCTCGAACTCGCCGCCGCTCGTCTGAGGGCGTCCTAAGTCCCCAAACTACGCTGGTGGCGTGAGCAATCTCGAATCCCGCATCGGCAACTGGTACGAGCAGATCGGCGAGATAACGCCTGAGAACACCGAGGCACGTCGCGACGTGGAGTTGGTCATCACCAAGCTCGACGACGGACAGGT
Organism: Acidimicrobiales bacterium; assembly: GCA_049511155.1. Lineage (GTDB taxonomy): Bacteria > Actinomycetota > Acidimicrobiia > Acidimicrobiales > RAAP-2 > RAAP-2. Next base: position 1,103 of record JBEKYI010000001.1, on the reverse strand, counting down.
GCGCGTCTGCGATATCGAAGCCGACGGAACCGTCGTGGTGAATGAGTGGACCAAGCAGGCAATTTTGCTCCTCTTTCGGTTGCGGGGACTCGAAGCGAGCGAGTCGGGACCCTTTGAGTATCTGGACAAGCTCGACCTGAAGACGGACTACGCGCGTCGCGGAGTACGCGCGGTGCCGGGTGCGATTGCGCGCTACGGCAGCTATCTCAGCCCGGGTGTGGTGTTGATGCCCAGTTTCGTCAATATCGGTGCCTGGGTGGGCGCGAACACGATGGTCGACACCTGGGCCACGGTGGGTAGTTGCGCACATATCGGTGAGAATGTTCACCTGTCCGGCGGCGTGGGGATCGGCGGCGTTCTCGAGCCAGCCAATGCCGTACCCGTCGTGATTGAAGATGACGCCTTTATCGGCAGTCGCAGCATGATCGTCGAAGGGGCTCGGGTGGGCCGAGGATCGGTGGTTGGAACGGGGACCATGCTGAGTCCCTCGATTCCCGTCTATGACGCCGAGACCGGGGAAGAGATCTCGAGAGGCTACGTCCCCGACTACTGCGTCGCCATCTCTGCCAGTCGCCGCCGCGAGTATCCCGGGGGCGAGTTCTACTTGCCGTCTGTCCTGGTGATCAAGCGTCTCGCGGAGGGCGAGCGGCACAACAAGGCGGCGCTCAACGATGTCTTGCGCGACCATGGCGTGTCGATGTGAGTCGCCTCGGCGACGTCTATGAGTTGGTGTCGATTAGTTCGGTGAGTCGTCACGAGTCAGCCCTGGCGGACCACGTGGAGAAGGCCCTGCGCACCAACGGCTCCTTGAAGGTGGATCGCATTGGCGACAACGTCGTGGCGCGCACGATGGGTGATCGCGCGTCGCGCGTCATCGTCGCCGGTCACCTTGACACGGTGCCCGGCGACGCCAGCTTGGCGACCGTAGATGGCGACGTACTCACGGGACTGGGGTCGTGCGACATGAAGGGCTCGCTCGCCGTGATGCTCGCGCTGGCGATGGAGGAAACGCCGCGCTCCAGCGACGTCACGTGGATCTTCTATGCCCGCGAGGAGATCTCGCGCAGTGAGTCAGGACTCTTTGAACTCATCGAAAAGCGTCC